>JAPYWH010000011.1 GCA_028276475.1 Thermocrinis sp. | reverse complement strand
TGCCTGAGGGGTTATACTTCTCCACCGGGCGATGTTGTATCTGGGGTTGCTTACTCCAGACCTCAAGCGGGCGGAAGGGGATTCATATACTCAATCATTTCAGATGCAGACGGTCCTCAGGGCTCAAGGTCAAGGGTTGAGGCGGTTTGGATGAGATAATCTCATACAGCACGCTGTAAGGAAAGTTATCATAAACCAGCCTAAAGCCCTCCCTGTCTTTTCTTATGGTGTATAGGCTCAAAAGGGCGGAATTTTTTAATTTTTCTCCAACAAAAAAGCCGTAGATTGTTCCACCTTTTTTCACCAAGTAGAGGGTTCCGCCCTTGGGATTGTTAAAGTTTTCCCTTTTTACCTTGCCCCCTTCCTCTATCCAAAAAACTTCTTTAACTGAGTATTCTGTGGAAGATTTGCCAACAGTTTGGGTGTATGTGCCAGCATTCCTGTTTAGCTCTGTTTTACAATCTCTCTCGCAGGGTGGAAGTTTGAGAAGGGTTGAACCCTTTCCGTAGGCGAGCTGTTGCATGGGTTGGGTTTTGCTAAGCATGTCTTCTGTAATCAAAAGGTATATTTTTCCGTAGGGCTTAACTTGGCACTCCTTGGCAGATTGCTCCAAGGCTTTATAAAGCCCAAGAGTTTTTAATTTTTCCCAAGCATGATTATTGAAAAGGGGGTCGGAGATGCACAAAAAGAGTTTGTGGGCGGTTTTTTCCTCTTGTAAAAGGGCGTAGGCTATGAGGGGCGTCTTTATGGAAAACTGGGTTCCCCCATCGTGAAAAACAGCCCTCTGGGAGTAATAAACTATAGGATAACCATAATCCCACCAGCTGAGAATTTTTGCGTCTTTGGGTGTTAGTTCCTTCAACCTTTGGAGGTCCTTGACTACTTCTTTGCTGATAAAAAAGCCGGGCATTCTGTCTATCAGGCTAAACCAATTTATGGCAGACATGAGCATCAAAGGAGGGAAAAACCCACCCACAAAGAGCTTTAAACTTCTCTTTTCCAAAAAGTTTGAAAGCCTTGAAATGAGAAAGACGCCGTAGGCAAAGCCCATTGCGAGCACAGGCGCAGAATACATATAAACCCTTATGCTTCCCTTTACCACACTCAAAACCAAGAGGACATAAAGGGGCAAAAGCAATAACTGTCCTTTGAAAAACCTAAAAAACAGCAAGGGCAGAAAAATTAAGGCTATGTAAAAGGGAAATTCGGAGGAAAAATACAAAGAGTAGCTACGCAAAAAAGAAACCCTACCCTGCTCGGAGATGGTCTTTAAAACCTCTGGCACGTTCTTGCTTTCCACCGGAGAGATAGGAATGCCAAAGTAAAGAAAAAGCCTGCCCAAGATGTCCATACCTAAAGGATAGCCCGCCATAAAAGAGATTAAAACCCACAGAAACAAAAGCCCCGTCAATCCTGCATAAAAGAGCCTTCTGTTTTGCAGTGCCAAAACCAAAAACCCAAGAAACTGCAAAACAAAAAACTCCGGATGGGCATACCACCAATAAAACAGAAGACTAAAAAGCACAGCAATGGCAACAAAAAGGTAAGCATGCCAGCTGTCTTTCTTTTGGTAGGCAAGCAGTAAAAAGAGGGCAATGCTGAAGATAAAGAAAAGGTTTAAGTTGTCTGTGTCCAAGTCAAGGACAAAAACCCTGGTATAGTAAGCAGAAGACAGGGCGGTTAGGACCGCACCCGCAAAGCCCACCCAGAGGTTCCCAAGCCTGTGCCAAAATAAAACAAAAGGGATAACAAACAGGCTTCCGAAGATGGGCGAAAGCCAAAAGCCAAGCCACTCTATGTCAATGCCTGTTAGCCTTAAAAGAATTCCATACATAAAACTTATCAAAGGTGGATAGTCATACTTTACACCACCCTCCGGAAAGTTTCTTAGAACATCCTCTCCCCCTTTGAAGTCCTTGGCAAGCCTTCCAAAAAAGTAGCCATCGGGGTTTTGAATAAAGGGCTTGCGGTCCAAAAAGTAAATATCCTGATGTTTAAAGTAATTGTATATTTCCACAATGTGAGGAATTAAAGACACAAAAAAGGCAAGAAGCAGGGCAAGGGAGAGATTTTTCATTCAACAAAGCACCGAAAGGGTCTAACATCCACCTGACACACCACCCTCTGCCCTGTGGTAGAAAGGTAAGCATATAACTTCCCCGCAACCAACAGTCCCGTGTTTGAGCATTGAAAAGCCTCAACTACAGTAAAATAAACAGTCCCACCCGGAGTGGTGTGGTTTGCCACACAGTTGGGAAAGGTAGAGTTTCCGATTATTGAGTAGGTCTCCGTTCCAGCTGAGGGAGGGTCTGTAGAACAATAGGAAGACACATCCGCCATACAAGCCCTTGCCATCGGAAGGGCATAAGAGGCAAGCCTTGCCCTTTCTGTGTAGTTTAGGTATTGGGGAACCGCAATGCTAACAAGGATGGCAATAATGGCAATAACCACCAAAAGCTCTACAAGGGTAAAACCCCTCCTCATAATAATCTCCAAAAAAGCCCCCAAGAGGGGGCTGTAGAGTTATGTTATTGTGGCTCTACTGTGCATCTGACGGAACTTTGGTCTGCGTAGCACCTTGCTCTGAAGTCAGTTACACCGTTGAGCGTTGCGATTATCCCCTCACTACTAGCAGTGCCAAAGCTCAGAACCCCATCGCTTCCACAAGTTGCGGTTCCTGAAGCGCTGAGAGTAACGGTTCCGCCCGCTGTGCTTACGGAAGTGCTCCTACAGTTTGCTCCGGGTGAGGTTGCACCAGTTACGGTGCTCATATTAGCATTTGGGTTTTCCATGCAGTATGCTGCCAAGTCCATTAAGCAACCCCTTGCGATTGGCTCTGCGTAGGAGCTCACCTTTGCCTTTCTCTGATACTTGAGATACTGCGGTATTGCCAAGGATGCCAAGATGGCTATGATGGCTATAACTACAAGCAACTCAATTAGGGTGAAACCCTTCTGTTGCCTCATGGCTAAACCTCCCATAAAGTTTTTCCCTCCCAGGACCGGTCCCACAGAGGGTTATGTTTAATTTTATTCCAGACAAAATCAAAAGTCAACCTTTCACAAATACTTCACAAAAACTTCCCTATATTATATTCTCTATGGGAGACATCACCAAGGCGGGCTCAAACAGAGGAGACCTTGAGAGGGAGCTGGAAGATATTCTCCTCTTTGCCAAAATGACCTATCAGAGGTATGTTTTAACCATAGAAGACTACACGCGGGAAGAGTTGGAGGGAGATTTGAAGGAATACACCCTACAGCTTGAAAACTTTGTTGTCCCCCTTCTGGAAAGGGCTGAAGAAGAGGGGTTAGAGGATATTGCCAAAGAGATAGAGGGCTATTACAAAAATCTTATTGATGCAATAAAGCAAAGGCTTTTGGAGATATGATCGTTTATGGTAAAAATCCCATTTTAGAAGCCTTTAGGGCAAACAGACCCATTGAGAAGGTTTTGGTAGCCCATGACGGGCATCCTCCCCATCAGGTGGTAAAGCTCTGCAAAGAGAGGGGAATAAAGATCCAAAGGGTGCCAAGGCAAAAAATTGAGGAGCTGGCTGGCACAAAAAAGACGCAGGGAATTGTTGCCATTATCAGCCCCGTGCCCTTGGTTCCCCCAGAGGAACTTTTTAAAAAAGCCTTTGAGAAAAACAGCTTCTTTTTGGTTTTGGACCACATAACAGACCCACAGAACGCAGGAAATCTCATAAGAACATGCGAGGTTTTTGGTGGGGTTGGAGTGCTTATGCCAAAGGACCGGAGCTTTCCTATAAATCAAACAGTGGTGAAGGCGAGCGCGGGTGCAGTTTTTCACCTTACCTTTAGCAGGGTGCCGAGCCTAAAGAGGTCTCTGGAGGAGTTTCAAAGAATGGGTGGCTTTGTGGTGGTTGTGGAAAGGGGAGGAGAGGACATAAGGAAGGTGCAATTTCCTATGCCCTGTGCTTTGGTGTTCGGTTCAGAGGGAGAGGGCGTCTCCAAAAGTGTCCTTGAGAGGGCAGATTTGGTGGTCTCCATTCCCATGGTGGGCAAGCTCAACTCCTTGAACGTGTCCTCCGCTGGTGCTATTGCCATGTGGGAGGTCTTTAAGGCTTGCGGACTGAATAGAGAAGATTAACTTAATTTCTATGCTCACCTTTGAAATTGCCAAAGAGGAGACCCTAAGCCCTAAGGATATAAAGGAACTTCAGGAAGAAATAAGGTCCTTAGCAAAGCAAAAGAACGCAGTGATCCTTGCCCATTACTACCAAAGACCGGAGGTGCAGGGCATTGCGGACTTTGTGGGGGATTCGCTGGAGCTTTCCAGAAAGGCAAGCCAAACGGATGCGGACATTATCCTTTTCTGCGGAGTTAGGTTTATGTGCGAGACCGCAAAGATCTTGAACCCTACAAAGAAGGTGCTCCATCCAAACCCCGAATCAGGTTGTCCTATGGCAGACATGATAAGACCCGAGCAGGTTTTAAAGCTAAAAGAACAGCATCCCGACGGCGAGGTAGTAGCTTACGTGAATACCTCTGCGGATGTAAAGGCGGTGTCCGACGTGTGCGTCACCTCCGCTAACGCAATAAAGGTTGTCCAAAAGTTGCAGAGCAAAAAGGTCATATTCATCCCAGACCAAGCCTTGGGCAATTGGGTAAAAAAACATGTGCCCGATAAAGAGTTTGTTATATGGCAGGGTTTTTGTCCCCCACACTTTGAATTTACCGCCAAAGAGTTGGAAAGGCTAAAGCAACAGTTCCCAGATGCTAAAGTAGCAGTGCATCCCGAGTGCCACCCCAAAGTCATTGAAATGGCGGACTTTGTGGGCTCCACCTCCCAGATCATAAACTACGCCACCACCTGCGACTCAGACCGGGTTATTGTCATCACGGAGGTAGGTCTAAAGCATACCCTTATCAAGAAAAACCCTAACAAGGAGTATATATTCCCCCAATCTATGAACTACTGCGGGACTGTCTATTGTTGCACCATGAAGGCTATAACACTGCCCTTGGTTTACAAAACCCTAAAGGAGGAGCTAAACGAGGTGGTGCTGGACGAGGAAATAATAGCCAAGGCAAGAAGACCCTTAGAGAGGATGCTTGGGCTGTCTTGAGCTTATAATTTTTACATGCGAGCGTTGATCCTTGCGGCAGGGTTGGGAAGTAGGTTCAAAAGCCAAAGGGCAAAGGTTCTGCACACCATCCTTGGCAAGCCCATGCTCTGGTACGTGCTACGCATTTTGAGGGAGTTGGACTTTCGGGAAATCGGCGTGGTGGTTAGCCATCAGGCGGAGGAGGTAAAAAAGGTCTTTGAGGGAGAGGATGGCATCTTTTTCTTTCATCAAGGAAACCCAAAGGGTGGCACCGCAGACGCAGTGATCTCCGCCCTGGACTTTTGGAGGGATTACCAAGATTACCTTTTGGTGATAAACGGCGACAGCCCTTTGGTAAAAGTTCAAACCATAAAGAACATGCAAAGATACATGCAGTTGGTGGAGGAATACGAGAACATAAAATTAAGTGCCCTGCTACTGTCGGGCTTTCTTCCAGACCCAACGGGCTATGGCAGGGTTGTAAAGGACCAAGGCGGGAATGTGATAAAAATAGTGGAGGAAAAGGATGCTACTATTGAAGAAAAGCAGATCAGAGAGATAAACGGCGGTGTGTATTTCTTTTACTGCCCCCATCTTTTGGATGTGGTCTTTTCCATACAGCCCAGCCCAAAGAGTGGAGAGTTATACCTAACAGAGGCAATAGCCTTGATGCACAAAAAAGGTTATGTGGTTAGGAGCTTTATGGCGGAGGATCAGGCGGAGGTTATGGGTGTCAACAACCGATGGGAGTTGGCGATAGCGGAGAATGTGATAAGACTGAGAATTTTAGAAAGGCTTGCAGTGGAAGGCAACACCATCCATCAGCCGGAAACCGTATGGATAGAGCCCTCCGTGGTGCTTGAGGGGGAGGTGGAAATAGAGCCGGGCGTAGCCCTAAGAGGAAACACAAAGATAGGCAAAGGGGTGCGTATAGGTAGGGGAAGCGTCATAGAAAACTCAGTGGTGGAAGAGGGCGCAATCATAGAGCCCTACAGCATTATTCGGGACTCTCACATTAAAGGCGGTGCCATTGTGGGACCCTTTGCCCATCTCAGAAATCATTCCGTGATAGGGGAAGGCTCCCACATAGGAAACTTTGTGGAGGTTAAAGCCTCCGAGATTGGTAGCCACGTAAACGCTAAGCATTTGGCATACATAGGTGATGCCCAAATAGGCGATCGCACCAACATAGGGGCGGGAGTGGTCTTTGCCAACTACGACGGAAAGCAAAAACACCGGAGTAAGGTAGGTCAGAATGCCTTCATAGGTAGCAACTCCCTCATAATTGCACCCATCACCCTTGGCGACTACTCCTACATTGCGGGAGGTTCGGTGATCAACAAGAACATAGAAGAGGGAGACTTGGCTATTGCAAGGGCAAGGCTTAGGATATTGAAGGGTAAGGGCAAAGAAAAGCTTTTGTAATGTGAGCCGGGAGGGATTTGAACCCTCGACCCACGGATTAAAAGTCCGTTGCTCTACCTGACTGAGCTACCGGCTCTAAGACCATTCATTATAATACAAAAAATGCTATATTACAAGCTAAAAATTATCAAGGCAGGACAGCTTTTGTTCAAAGAAGGGCTCGTAGATGCCAGGGCGGGAAACCTATCCGTAAGGTTGGATGGGAGGGTTTTAATAACCAGAACTGGTAGGCATGTGGGGGAGCTCTCTTTGGAGGACATCATAGAACTGCCCTTATACGGCGGAAGCGTCCTTGAGAAGAGGGCATCCTCCGAGTGGGTGGTGCATAAAGAAATATACCTGCAAACCTCCCACAGGGCAGTGGTCCATGCCCATCCACCAAGGGCGGTGATCCTTTCCATGTCTTTGGATCACATAGAGCCCATTGATTCGGAGGGAAAAGCCCTGCTAAGTAGCATAAAGGTCCTGCCCGATTATCCTTCGGGTAGCCTTGAACTTGCCCGTGCGGTCTCAGAAGAGCTAAAAAATTCAAAACTTGTGGTGGTAAGGGGACATGGCGTCTTTTCCGTAGGCAACGATCCCTTGGAGGGCTACAGTCTTATCTCTGTTTTGGAAAGGTCCTGTCATATTTTGCTAAGTTAATTCCACCCAAGGTTTATGTTCCATCACCCGTTCAAAGGTGTATGGGCACTCTTTAGGAAAGTCATTTTTTGTGGGCATCTTACCCTTGAAATATGTTTCAATCAATCTTCTGCTTTTTGGTTCCTCAAGCCAGTCTATGAGGTCAAAAACCGCCATCTCCCAGGTTTTTTGTAATACTTCTTTTTAAGAATAAGGCTTGCGGTGTTTTCCGTCAATGTGGATTAAAATTTAGCATTATGGTTGAGAAAAGGCTTCTTTTGGGTGGAGAGTTTGTAAAAACAGACAACCTAATAGAAATAAAGTATCCCTATACTCAGGAGACAGTTGCCAAGGTATGCTTTGCTACGGAGGAGGAAGCCCTCAAGGCAGTGGAAGTTGCCAAAGAGGGTGCCAAGGAGATGGCAAAGCTCACTCCTTACGAAAGATATAACTTGCTTATGAAAACTGCCAAGCTTTTGGAAGAGAGGGCTGAGGAGTTTGCAAGGACTTTGGTCTTGGAGGTAGGGAAGACCATAAGAGAAGCAAGGACGGAGGTTCAGAGGGCTATTCAGACCCTCCTCTTTTCTGCGGAAGAAGCCAAAAGAATAGGTGGCGAGGTTATTCCCATAGATGCCCATCCCAACGGAAGAGGAAAGTTTGGTTTTTATGTAAGGGAGCCGGTGGGCATAGTAAGTGCCATCACACCCTTTAACTTTCCGTTGAACCTTTCTATGCACAAGGTTGCTCCTGCCCTGGCGGCGGGCAATGCTGTTATCCTGAAGCCATCCGAGAGGACACCTTTAACTCCTTTGATGCTGGGAGAAATACTCCTTGAGGCAGGCTTTCCACCATCCGCCATTTCTGTGCTACCGGGCTTTGGAGAGGTAGGCAGGGTGATAACCACCCATCCGGATGTAAGGGTTGTTTCCTTTACGGGTAGCAGAAAGGTTGGTGAAATAATAGCCAGACAGTGCGGAATAAAAAAGCTTGTCCTTGAGCTTGGCTCCAACTCCGCCATAGTTTTGCACAAGGACGGAGACCTCCAAAAGGCTGTCCAGAAAACCATCCTCGGTGGGTACGCCATAGCGGGGCAGGTTTGTATATCCGTTCAAAGAGTTTTTGTCCACGAAGACCTGTTCGAAGAGTTTTTGCAAAAGCTCTCCTCCGAGGTGGAAAAGCTCCAGGTAGGAGACCCGATGGACGAGAAGACTGATGTGGGTCCCATGATCTCCACCGCCGAAGTGGAAAGGGTTCAAGGCTGGATAGACGAGGCGTTGCAGATGGGCTCAAAGCTTATAACTGGTGGTGTTTCTTGTGGTGATAGGATTTCTAGTGTTCTGACACCTACGGTGGTTAGCCTTGTTCCACCAAACGCCAAGCTTTTTAGAGAGGAAGCCTTTGCACCGGTAGTGGTGGTCAATCCTTACAGGGATGTAGAGGAAGCCATCAACTTGGTCAATGACTCTGATTACGGCTTGCAGGTGGGTGTTTTTACTCAAAGTATAGACACCGCTTGGGCTTTTATAAGGGGCATAAAGGCAGGCGGAGTGCTCATAAACGAAGGTCCCAACTTCCGGGCAGACCACATGCCCTACGGTGGCGTTAAGTTCTCGGGTGTAGGAAGGGAAGGTCCAAAGTATGCCATAGAGGACTATACGGAAATAAAAATGGTTATATTTAACATCCATGGGTGAAGTTTCTGTATTTATAGCCTTTACTGCGGGCATTTTGTCTTTTTTGTCTCCCTGCGTTTTGCCTATTGTCCCGGGCTATCTTTCTTACCTTTCTGGCGTGGCAGGTGCGCAAGCACAACCCAAGGGCTTTAACTTCAAGGTATTTCTTGCTTCTATCCTTTTTGTTCTTGGTTTTTCTTTGGTCTTTACCCTCCTTGGGGCGTCCGCCACCACTGTGGGGCAGTTCCTTAGAAGCTACCAGGACCTCATAGCCAAGGTGGGTGGTGGTGTGGTGGTTTTCTTTGGTATTCACTTTGCGGGAGCCTTTTTGAGACCGAACTTTTTAAGGGAAATTCTCGGCTTTTCTGCCTTTTTGGTAGCCCTTTACCTTTTTTCTGCCATAAGCCAAAAACTGCTCTTTGACCTGCTTGGCATAGTGTTGTTGGTTTTGTTTTTGTATGCCTTTGGTGTTCATGAAAAGCTATACGCCCAAAAAAGGCTTGAGGTGAAAACTGGAGGGGTTCCCATCTTTGGTGCCTTTTTGGTAGGCACTTTCTTTGCCTTTGGTTGGTCTCCCTGCATTGGACCAGTTCTTGGAAGCATTCTACTTTATGCATCCCAACAGGAGACTGCCACGCAGGGTGCCATACTCTTGTTTTCTTACTCCATGGGCTTGGGTATTCCCTTTATGGTGGCGGGAGGCTTACTCTCCCTATTCTTGGGATTTGTTAGGAGCTTTGGAAGGTTCTTTGGTGTGGTGGAGCTTGTAGGTGGCTTAGCCTTAATAATTCTGGGAGTGCTTTTGACCACTGGGTATCTTTCAATGCTTGCAAACCTCAGTTTTTAGATGCTAAAATTCTTTAAATGGCAGTCTATAAGATAGCGGTTTTAAAGGGAGATGGAATAGGTCCGGAGATCGTAAATTCAGCCCTTAGGGTTTTGAAAAGGTTGGGAGAGCTCTCCGGTGTTAGCTTTGAGTTTGAGGAGGGCTTGATCGGTGGTGTAGCCATAGACCAAAAGGGCGAGCCGTTACCTCAGGAGACCTTGGAACTTTGCCTAAAAGCAGACGCAGTCCTTTTGGGTGCGGTGGGCGGACCCAAGTGGGATAACCTGCCCACATCCAAAAGACCCGAGAAGGGGCTTTTGCAAATAAGAAAAGCTTTGGACCTTTACGCAAACCTCAGACCCGCCAAAGTCTATGAACCGCTCATCTCCGCATCACCGTTGAAAGAAGAGGTAGCCAGAGGCACAGACTTCATAGTCATAAGAGAACTAACGGGGGATGTGTATTACGGAGAGCCAAGGGGCATCTTTACCGAGAACGGAAAGAGGGTAGGAATAAACACCATGAGATACACAGAAGACGAAATAAGAAGGGTGGTTAAAAAGGGTTTTGAGGTTGCCCTAAAGAGAAGGAAAAAGCTAACCAGCGTGGATAAATCCAACGTGCTTGAGGTTAGCGGTCTCTGGAGGGATGTTGTGGAGGAGGAGAAAAAGAACTACCCGGATGTGGAGGTGGAGCATCTTTACGTGGATAACTGTGCCATGCAGATCGTCAGAAGACCATCCTCCTTTGATGTGATCGTTACGGGCAACATTTTTGGGGATATCCTCTCCGACGAAGCGGCAGTTATAACGGGCAGTTTGGGTATGCTACCTTCCGCAAGCCTTGGGGAAAAATACGCCCTTTATGAGCCAGTGCACGGCTCCGCCCCGGACATTGCGGGCAAAGGCATAGCCAACCCAATAGCAACCATCCTCTCCACCGCCATGATGCTGAGATATTCTTTTAACTTGGAAAAGCTGGCAAGCGCCATAGAAAGGGCAGTGGAACTTACCCTACAAAAGGGCTACCGAACTCCCGACATACACTCAGAGGGTTGCATAAAGGTGGGAACTGAGCAGATGACAGATGTTATAATAAACTCACTGGAGGAGATATGGGAAGGCTTATAGTTCTTTTTCTGCTTTTTTCCGCCGTTGCCCTCTCCCAAGACTTAAAGGAAAGTTTAAAAGCCTTCTTTGAAAGGGAAGGTTATGTGCTAAAGGTAGAGGGAAACAAGGTTTTGGTGGATGTGAAGGACCTTAAGAAGGGAGAGGAGCTTATGCTTTTTAGGGAGGGCAAGGAGATTGTCCACCCAATAACCAAGCAGTCTTTAGGTAAAGAGTTAGAGAAGGTTGGAAAGGCGGTGGTGGAGGAGGTAGGACAGAACTTCTCGGTGGCAAGACTGGTAGAGGGTAAGGACATCAAGGCGGGAGACAGGGCGAAGGTGGATATAAAGAGCGTATGCTTTGAAGGTTCCGAGGAGGGCTTCTTTCTGGTTAGCTCAGTCCTTCCCAAGGTGGAAAAGGGGAAAAACTGCCAGTATGTGGTAAAAGAGTTTGAAAGGGGCTACGGCGTTGAGTTTAACGGTTCTGCGGTAGCCTTCTTTGAAAAGCAAACCTTTAGTATGCCAAGGGCAAGCTTAGAGGACCTTAACTTGCTGGTTAGAGGCAAGTTTGTTAAGCAACTTTCTGGGTTGCCCGTTTCTGCGGATGTGGGAGATGTTTTTGGTGATGGAAAGGAATACTTGGTAGTCCTTTACTCCAACAGGGTGGAGGTCTATGAGATCTTAACCAGAGACATACTTTTAAAGGCTTCCTATCCTCTGCCCGCCGGTGTGGCGGTGTCTCTCACGACCGCAAAGGTGGGCGATGACAAAAGGGATTACATACTTGTAAGCATGGTCTCTGGTGGCAAGGCAAGTTCGGTGATTTTAAAGGTGGTGGGTGGCGTCTTTGTGCCCGTGGTAAAGGACGTTCCCTATCTTTTTGGTGTCTTGGATAAGTCAAAACCAAAGGAGACCTTTTTGGGGCAGAGGTTTGAAACTGACAAAGGCTTTGGCAACGTGGTAAGGCTCAGCTTGGAGGGGGATAAGCTAAGAGAGACGGGCTCCTTTTTGGCACCACGGGGATTTCGTATTGATTCTGCCTTTTATTACAAAAACTATCTGGTCTTTGTGGATGGGTCGGGTAGGCTAAAAGTTTTTGAGGGAGACTCAGAGGTTTATTCTTCAGAGGTGGGCTTTGATGGCTCTTACGCCAGTGTAGAGCTGACGATAGAAGGGAGGGGAAACTTCGTCTTTTATCCAAAGGCGGGCGTGGTAAACGTGTTGAACTTTAACTTTGCCCTGGTGCCCAAAAACACTGCGGGGTCCATACTCAAGTTCCTTGATGTGCTTAAGTTTTCCCGTGGTGAGCTGGTGATGTTGGGAGAGAAAAAGAAGAGTTTGATCTTTTCCAAAACGGTGAGGGGAAGTGAGTTTGTGGAGGCTATCCAATCGGTGGTAAGCACAAGGGACGGAAAGGTGTTCGTGATCACAGGAAGGGTAGGCACCATACCTGTTCAGAACAAAGGAGAACTATACGAGCTTGAGTTCAGGCTCCTTTGAACTTTCTAAGGTTTATAAGGCTCTGAGCCAAGGCGTTTCTGTAATCCTCTGCAAGGGTTATCAGATGCTCCACCAGCCTTAAAACTTCCTCCAGCTCTTCCCTTTTTAGTCCTGCAAGAGAAAGTTCAGAGAACTCCTGCAATTTTTCAAGGGCTGTGTCTATCTGCCTTTCCTTCAAAGCTAACTCACACTCCAGGAGCAACCTTTTGAGCTTTTCCATAATGGCTCCTTTCCACCTCCTCCCAAGCGAACTTCAAGTTTTTGAGAATTTTTATAACCTTTTTCAACCTTTCCTTGTCTTCCTTCAGCATCTGATAAGTCAGCTCGTCCATAAGAGACCTGTATATTTCCCTTAAGTTTTTGGCGATCTCTCCACCCTTTTCCATATCAAGGGTCGCATCCAACACACTTATTATTTCCAAAGCCCTTCCCATCTCCTCATACTTGCTTTTTTGCATGTCAAAGTCTTCTGCGTCTCTTAGCTCAAGGGCATTCTCAAGGCAGTTTATAGCCTTTTCGTAGAGCATTATAACAAGCCTTACGGGGTTTGCGTTTGCCACCATGTTCTCAAGATAGGGGTTGTTCATCATCTTTTACCTCCTTGCATTTCCGACAGGGATACTATAAAGTTCTTTATACGGTCTATCGTTTCTTGGGCTTGGTTCATGAACACTTCCACCTTTGAAAACTCAAGCTTTAACCTTTGTTCTTCCTGTAGGAGCTGTTCTTGAAACTTTGCCATATCTTGGTTCAGGCTATCTATCCGGGATTGATAGTCGTCTATGAAGGAATGAAAGTCTATCTTTGCCCTTTCCAAGTAGGAGCCGTAGTTGGCTTTTACGGTCTCCACCAAGCGTCTTAACTCCTGAGGGTCTTTATTTGCCAGCTCATCTACTGCGGAGCTGTTGAAGGTTAGGGTCCCGTCTTCATTGTAGCTAACTATGCCATACTTAAACAAGGGGTCAAGCATGCCCGCAAGGGAGTTTTTGACACCTGTGATAATCTGGTCTCCCTGAAATAGTCCCTTGTCTTTGTCTGTCATCTCGTTTACCTGCTTAATCACCGCGTTGTATTTGGCAACAAAGTCTGCAAAAAAGTTCCTGACCTTTGAATAGTCATCTCCAATGGATACGGTTGCATCGCCTGTGGCTTTTAGTTCAAGGGTCAAACCGGGCAAGAGATTTTCTATCCTGTTGGTGGGACGCTGGACGGTTGTGGTCCCAATTTGGACCTTTGCGTTTTTAGCCTGCTGGAGGGGTGTATTGTCAAGGTCAGATTGACCGTTTATAACCAAACCGGAGGTGGAGATAACATAAGTGCCCACATCTGCGTTTGTTTCCACGGTGGATAAAGCCTCGTCTTTTTCCGAGAGCATGAGCCTATACTGGCTCCCATCGTAAAAAACGCTTGCTACGACTTTGCTTCCCGCAGATTGGTTGATCCTATCCACCAGGTCCCTAAGGGTGCCCGACCCACCCTCTACGTTAAAGGTCTCCACATCCTCTGGGTTTGGACCTTTTTTGTAGGTTATGGTAAAAGCGGACCAAGTTATGCTGGAACCAAGGTTGGAAACACCCCCTTTGGAAAGCCTGACCTCCTTTGAAGAGAGTTGAGTTACGCTTAAGTTAAGGGTAACGTTTGGTGTTTCGGTAGTGGCTGTGGCTGTCAGGACATTGGTGTTGGAAGAGGTTGCGGTCTTTGATTTAAAAAGGTCATCCACCGAAAGGTTTGAAAAGAGATTGTTGAAGGCGTCTATGGAGTTTGCAAGCTTTGAAAGGCTATCCTGCTTAGCCTTCAGCTGATTGCCCTCCCGAGCCATTGTCTCAAGGGGCAAAGACCTCAAACGGAGGAGCTGATCCACTATGGAGCCCCAGTCAAGCTTACCACTCAAGTTGCTAAAGTATATTTCCCCAGCCATTTTTTAAACCTTCCTTTCCATCAGCAGACCCAAGAGCTGGTCTATGCGTTTCATTAGCTCCAAAAGATCGTCAGGAGGTATCTGCCTGATAACCCTGTTGGTATCCCTTTCCATGATCTTTACCACAGGTATTTCAAGCTCTTGGTCTATGTCTATTTTAAGGTATTTGCTGAGCATGTCAAATTTTTTCTTGACCTCCTCAATAAGCTTTTGCAACTCCTCAGGTTTTACATCCCTTTTTTCCTGAGCATCTTGGACCTGCTGGTCTACCTCCCTTTGGAGCTTTCTCAAAGCCCCAGCCATAGGTTGAACTTGCTGTTGGTTTAATTTCACATCCACATATTCAAAGCTTTGGTCTACTCTTCCAAACATCATGGTTTATCCTCCAAAGGGGGAGGGGAAAGACCTCCCCGGAAGTTCGTTATCTGAGCAATTGGAGCACCAGCTGAGGAAGTGCGTTCGCCTGTGCCAACATAGCTATTGTGGATTGCATCTTTATCTGTAGTGATGTGAAGTTGGACATTTCTTCTGCATAGTCCGTGTTCCTTATTACGTTTTCCGCCTGCTTGGTGTTATCGTAGCCCACCTTTTGGGCATCAAAGATAGATTGGAGATTGTTCATAACAGCACCAATCTGAGACCTGATGGTATCCACCTTTTGCAGTGCTTTGGAAACGATCATCAGAGCACGTTCCGCTCTCGCGTTGGTGGACAGGTCTATGGTGTAGAGGTTGGAGAAGATCGCGGAAGCCCCGTCGGCTATTTCAAAGTTCAAGCCCTCGTTTGCGGATGTGCCGTTATCCGAAACACCATTATAAGCGACGTTGAAAGTTTCGTTGGCAGCTATGGTGACCCTTCCGACTTTCACCGCTGCAGAATAGCTAGTTGCGGCAGCTGTATAGTTATGAGATACTGGCGTTGTGCTTGCACCCTCCAAAAGCTGACTATAATCAATATTGATAGTACCAGCGTCGGCAGCAGTAGCTACATTCACTGTTGCCTCAATGGCAATGGTTTCACCGTTGGTGGTAACAAGCTTTAGTCTCCCACCATCGTTCATAGCGACTATGGGCACACCATTGGCAGACGCTTGGGAGTTGATCTGGGAAACAAGCTGGTCCAAGCCCATGGCAACTACACTTGAAGCATTCACACCTGCAAATCCAGTAATTGTGAAATCTTTTGTCCCATCGCCAACATAGAATTTCAGGTCTATGGTAGCTGCTCCAGTCGTTGGAGCGCCACTGACTGTGACAGGGCTGGTGTAAGAATTTGCTACGCTTGTGTTAACCGCCTTTGCCTCTATTCCTATTGCTTTTAGGTTTGAGCTTTCGTTTATATTCTTTGCCAAAGTTGCAGCGTCTACAAGGCGTCTATCTGTCGCCGCTGTAGATGTGTTCTGATACACCGTCGCGCCGTTTATTCTTACATAATCTCCACTGTCCAACCTGAAATTTGCTGCACCTGCAACGCCTAAAGCACCTTCATTACCAGCTGTTGTATCGAGCAGGTTAGTCAAAGTGCCACCCTTATTAACTGGGTTGGTGTTAGTGTAAGTTGCACCCAGACCTTGTGCTATGTGGGCACCGAGGCTCTGAGCCCTCACATCCGCTATGGAAACATTCACCACCTGATCCATTCTTGCGCCGTAGTGGATGTATTTGTTCTGGAATGTTCCATCAAGGAGTTTGATGCCGTTGTATTCGGTGTCTGTTCCGATCTTTTGGATGGCGTCCACTAAGTTGGCAACTTCCCTCTGCAGGGCAGCCCTTGCGTTGGGGTCGTTGATGTCGTTTGCTGCTCTTATTGCCCTTGAGTAGATACCTTTTAGCCTGTCAAAGATCTGTCCGGACGCATTTTCTGCGATCCGTAGGGCGGATATGCCCGTAGATATGTTTCTGTTGCCCTCTTGCAAACCGGTGGCAACTACTGAAAGCTGGTCTGCTATAAACAGACCTGCGGCGTCGTCGGACGCCTCCAAAATCCTCATACCAGTAGAGAGCCTGAGCAGGGATTTGCCCATCTCCCTCTGGTTAACAAGGTAGGCGGTGTGCGTGGATGACGCCTCGTAGTTAAAGTTCACTCTCATGGCTTGCACCTCCTTATAAGGTCCTCTAAGTTTTAGATATCGGATTTTGGGAAAAATTTTTAAGCTTGATGTTAATCATAGGAGGGTCTAAGACCTACCGCTTACAATATATAGCCAAACTCAAGAAGGAGGTAAAACATGGACTTTAGGCATGTTTTTGTTTGCGTTCAGCAAAGACCACCAGGGCACCCTATGGGTTCCTGCTCAGACCGGCAGAGCAGGGAAGTCCTGCAGAGGTTTATGGAAAAACAGCAGATGGACCCAGAACTCTTCATGGGCTGTATGATCACACCCACCGGATGTTTGAACGCCTGCGGGGTAGGTCCGGTGGTAGTGGTCTATCCGGAGGGAATTTGGTATGGGGGAGTTAGACCGCAGGATGTGGATGAGATCGTGGAAAAACACCTAAAGGGAGGAGAGGTAGTGGAGAGGTTGGTGGTATCTAAGGGAAAACCACCGGGTATGTTCTAAATGAAGGGGCTTTAGCCCGCACCGGGCACCCCTTCCTCTTCAAACTCAATCTGAAGTTTTTCTGCGGGCACTATGGTGCTTATGGCATGTTTATAGACTAAAGTTTGCTGTCTTCCGTCTTCCACAAGAATGGTAAAGGTGTCAAAGGACCTGACCTTGCCTTGAATCCGCACTCCGTTGATTAGGAAGATCGTTACCTTTACCTTTCTCTTCCTTGCAGTGTTCAAAAAAGCCTCCTGCAACCTATAGGACATGGTCCTGCCTCCTGGGGATGTTTTCCATCGTTATTTCCCAGAGCCTTTCAGACAGAGAAATATAATAATCTACCTTTTCCAATTTTTCAACAAGCTCCGTATCAAAGGCAGACATTCCAAAGTAAGCACCCAAGTAGGCACCCACAAGATAACCTATAGCGTCCGTATCTCCACCGAACTTCCCATAAGAATTCACCGCCTCAAAGAATGCCCTCTGTGGGTCCTCTATGTTCCTAAGGAAAATAAAAAGGGACAAAGGAAAGGCTTCCAAGGCGTGGGAAGAGTTTCCAAGCTGGAATATTGCTTCCTCTAAACTGCTTCCCTTTTCCAAAAGCTCTTGAACCTTTTTTATAGCCCTTTTGTTTGCGTCATACTTGGCAAATTCCTGCAAGTGAGATAAAAGCTCAAGCCTTTCTGAGTGTTCCTCCAGGTTCCATCCTCCACTTACCAAATGGGAAATAAGGGCAGAGAGCATACCAGAGACATCATAAACCTCTTTGCTCCTGTGGGTTATCAAGCCCACAAGCCTTCCGCCCTCCGCAGAAAGGTAAGGATTGTAGAAGTGAAACAGTCCCACCACCACACCTCTTAGGGCACCCTCTACGGAGGAGGAGTAAAAACCCGCAGATTCTAAGCTAACACCGGAGGATAAAAGGTCTATGGCGGTCAAAAGGGTAGGGTCTGGGTAGCGATGGTTCTTTTCGTCTTTGCGCCATTTGAGGAGTTTCTCAAAAAAGTGATAGGGGTCTATGGACTTTCTTTCCAAAATGCTCTCCAGCAAGAGGATGCTTATGGTAGTCTCGTCGGAGACTTCCCAAGGGTCAGAGCCAAATGCAGGGCTTTGAGGATGTGGCTCCACAAAGCCTTCCACCGGACCACCGTAAAAGCTATGAACTTCCTCCTCCGTTAGGTCCTCCACGCACTTACCTATGGCGTCTCCAAGGGCAAAGCCCACAATAACTGCACTGAACTTGTCCTCCATCAGTAGAGCCTACCCATTTTTCTTGCCAGTTCCTTCAATCTCTCTATCCTTTTTTCGGTGGATGGGTGGGTGGAAAAGAGCTCCCAAAGTCCTTCGCCCTTGAGGGGGTTTTCAATAAAGAGATGGGCAGTGCCTTGATTGACCTCTGCAGGTATGCTATACACATAGTTGTGTATTTTTTCCAGAGCCCTGGCTAAGGCTAATGGGTCTCCGCTGATTTTAGCCCCGGTTTCATCCGCCAAATACTCCCTTGAGCGAGAAATTGCCATCTGGATGATCATGGCTATTATGGGTGTGATTATGATGAGGGCTATGCTTCCTATTAGGGAAAGGGGGTTGTTGTTCTCTTCATCTCTTGAGTGTCCAAATATAAGTGCCCACTGGAGCATATTAACAAGGTAGGATATGGCTCCCGCAATGGTTGCTGCCATGGTTGCCACGAGCACATCCCGGTTTTTTATGTGCGCTAACTCGTGTGCCAAAACTCCTCTTAGTTCGTCCCTATCAAGGAGCTGAAGGATGCCCGCAGTCACTGCCACCGCAGAGTGGCTGGGACCCCTACCGGTAGCAAAGGCGTTGGGCTGTTCCATGGGAACAAGGTATATTTTGGGCTTTGGTATGTTCGCCCTTTGGGCAAGTTCCTCCACCATCCAATGTAGCCAAGGCGCTTCCTCTTCCGTTATTTCCCGGGCGCCATACATTGCCAGCACGATCCTGTCTGAGAACCAGTAGGCTATAAAGTTCATAATACCCGCCAGTATCAAAGCAATGGTCATGCCCATTTTACCACCTATCAAATTACCCACAAAAAGGAAAAGACCCGTCAAAACACCAAGCAGTAGCACGCTTCTAATCATGTATCCCATGGCGATTCCTCCGGAGAGGGTTTTTAAATATATTCTAATGTTTATCGCCAGTTTTTCAAGTCCCTCTCCATCTGCCTCTTTATGTCCCTTTCTCTGAGCTCCTCCCGGCGGTCGTAGGTTTTCTTGCCCTTTGCCAAGGCAATTTCCACCTTTACCTTTCCGTCTTTGAAATAGACCCTGAGGGGGATTATGGTAAATCCTTTCTGCTGGACCTTGCCCAAGAGCCTGAGGATCTCCCTTTTGTGCAGGAGCAATTTTCTCTTTCTGAGGGGGTCGGGGGGCTTCAATGTAGCATACCTGTATGGGGCTATGTAGAGGTTATAGAGCCACGCCTCTCCGTTTTCTATACGCACAAAGCTGTCCTTGAAAGAAACAGTTTGTTTGTTTCTGAGGGCTTTGACTTCAGAACCTTCAAGCACTATGCCCGCCTCGTAGGTTTCAATGATCTCATACTCTGCTTTTGCCTCTTTGTTGAAGGCTACGGTAAATTCTCCAGTCTTCTTCAAGGTGTTAATATTATACAGGCTGAATGGAAAGGGAGAGGTTTTTTAAATATTCCGTGCTGGCGAGCACCCTTGGGCTTTTGGTGGTAGTTTTTTATATCCTCTTACCCTTTATTACACCCATCCTCTGGGCTCTGGTTTTCTCCTTGGTGCTCTATCCAGTTCATCAAAAACTGAAAAAGTTCCTCCCATGGGCAACTCTCTCCGCTTTAATTCTCACTCTGCTTACCTTGCTCGTTATAGTGATACCCTTCGGAGTTTTGGGCGCCATAATCCTAAACCAAGCCATGGAGCTCTCTTTTTATCTTTTGAACTTTATTCAAAATCATACCTACCAGCAGTATTTGAGCGATCTGGAAGCCCTGTTGAAAAAGTTTTTCCGCCAAGAGCAGGTGGAAGTCTTTTTGAACTATATAAAATCCGAAGAGTTTAGGTCTTTTGTGGTGGGAATGCTCAAGGGCACGAGCCAACAGCTACTTCAACTTTCCACAAACCTATTCACCTTTGCCTTTTCCTTTCTCTTTAAAAGCTTTGTCTTCTTGCTTACCCTCTTTTTTATTTTGAGGGATGGCGAAAAGTTCGTAAGCTTCATTGAAAGATTTACACCTATGCACGAAGAGGATGTTAGAGAAATTTTTGGCACCGTCTATAAAACTGTTCTGGCTACCGCCTACGGTTCAGTGGTTGTGGGCTTTGCCCAGGGATTGCTTGGCGCTATTGGTTATGCTATAGCGGGTATTAAATACTATCCTCTTTTTGGTCTTGCCACCTTTTTTGCCTCCTTTGTCCCACCCTTTGGTGCAGGTGCGGTCTGGGCACCCTTAGTGGCTTATCTGTTTATAACCCAGAGCATAAAGTCTGCCATTTTTTTACTGATCTGGGGAATGTTCGTAATTTCCACCGTTGACAACATCATACGCCCTCTCATTATGAAAATCGGCGTGCAAATGCCATACATTGTGCTGTTCTTTTCCATCTTGGGAGGGATCATTGCCTTTGGTTTTGTGGGAATATTCTTGGGACCTATAATCTTTACTACGCTGTTTAGCCTTTTTGTGATTTACGAAAGAAGAATTTTGAGGTAAAAACTCATCTAATGTATAGCCTTTCTATGAGAACTAAAACGTCTTCAAAGAGCTCATTGGCGGTATCCTCTGTGTCAAGTTTTATTACAACCCTTTCTACACTGTCCGTTTGGATCACTAAGTTATTTTTTGATACATACAAAAAAGCCATGTGGAAGTATGGCACCGCTACCTTGCGGTTTTCCTCCTCGTAGATCAGATACCTATCCTCAAGCTTTACTCCATACTTTAGATACTTTTCGCTTCTTTTCATTGCTTTACAAACATCGCATAAAAGCCGTAGGCGTAGGGTCCCACTTCCACCACCCTTCCTACCCTCAAGCCCGCCTCTTCTAAGATCATACCCACCTCCCACTCAGAATAAACCTCCTCCGGTGGTGGTCCTTTGTCCCTTTCCTCCTTCTTCCAGTCTATGAGGGCAAGGTAGCTAATGGGTTTGCTTACCCTTTCAAGCTCTTTTAAAAACTTAACAGGGTCCTCCAGCTCATGAAAGACAAAAGCCATGTATGTGAAATCTACCGTGTTGTCCGGGAGTGGAATTTGGTTCTCTTGGGACATCAGCACCTCCACGTTTTTTAGCCCAAGCTGGCTAACTTTGCCCTTTGCATACTCCACCGCCTCTGGGCTTATGTCTATGGCATAGACCTTTCCGCTATCTGAAACCATTTTGGAAAGGTAGGGTAAATAAAAACCTGCACCCGTGCCCACATCAAGGGCTGTCATGCCGGGCTTTAACCCAAAGGATTTGAGAACTGCCTCTGGGTCAAAAAGGCTAAGCCTTTCTGGGTCGTCTAACTTCTTCAGTTTTTCTGGGTCAAACTTGTGCATGTTAAGATTTTATCATGCTCGGTATTATAGGTGGAAGTGGACTTTACAGAATGGATGGGCTAAAAAATCTCAGGGAGGTATCCCTAAGCACACCCTTTGGGGAGCCTTCTTCTCCTGTGGTCTTGGGTGGGTTAAGTGGAAAGCAAGTTGCCTTCATGTCAAGGCATGGGCTCAACCATCAGTATCCTCCCTCCCTTGTGCCATACAGGGCAAACCTTTGGGCTTTTAAAGAAATTGGAGTAAAAAGGGTTTTAGCCATTTCTGCGGTGGGGGCTATCAATGAGAGGTTTAAGCCGGGGGACTTTGTGGTGGTGGATGACTTCATAGACTTAACCAAGGGGCGGGAAGACACTTTTTATAAGGGCATCTACTCAGTGGATGCACAAGGAGAGGACAAACCCTCCAAGCTCCTGAGAGGAAAAAAGGTAGTTCATGTGGATATGACGCAGGCTTATTGCCCTCATATGAGAAAGGTTTTGATTGAAACCTTGGAACAGTTAAAGCTCAGCTATCATCCCGCGGGCATCTATGCCTGCACGGAGGGTCCAAGGTTTGAAACACCCGCAGAAATAAGGGCAATAAAGCTATTGGGTGGAGATGTGGTAGGTATGACCGGCTATCCGGAGGTTGCCTTGGCGAGGGAGCTTGGCATGTGCTATGCAAGCCTTTGTGTAGTGGCAAACCCAGCGGCGGGTATTGCGGGCTATCGTCTAACCAGCGAGGAGGTTATTTTAATGATGAAAAACAAAGAGGAGGAGATAAAAGAGGTGCTAAGGCTCTTTGTAGAGAATCTCCCAGAGGAGAGATTATGCAAGTGCGAAGAATCTTTGGAAGGGTCGGAGGTTTAAAGAAGCCCGTTGCTTCTGAGTGAGAAAAACTCCTTTTGGTTAATGATAATGTGGTCTAAAAGTTCAAAACCCAACAGCTCGCAGGCTTGCTTTAGTCTTTTGGTGAATTCTATATCTTCCTTTGATGGTCTTGCGTCTCCTTTGGGATGGTTGTGTAGGACGATCAGGGAACTGCATGCCTTTTTTACCGCGGTGTAGAGTATGTCCTTTGGTTCTGCATAAAGGGAGTTCATTTTGCCTATGGCAACCACTTCGTAATCTATCACCTTGTTGGTTGGTGTAAGATAAAGGGCAATGAGATGTTCCCTCCTTTCGTCAAAGAGCACCTTTTTTCTAACAAAATCGTAGGCATCCTGAGGGTTGGAGATTTTAAAGTCTCCGTAGGGGTCGTTTATCCTTTTGGCAAGTTCTATAACTGCTTTGAGTTGGCAAGCTTTGGCAAAGCCCAAACCTTTGATCTTCCTACTTAGCTCTTCCACATCCATAGACATCAGCGTTTCCCATCCTAAGCCAACCACCTTGCTTGCCAAGCTTATAACATCCTCACCTTTTGTGCCAGAGCCAAAGATAACTGCCAAAAGCTCCTCATCCGATAGGACGGATGCACCAAACTTGGAGAGCTTTTCCCGAGGACGCAGGTCCTTGGGTAGTTCTCTTATAGACTTCTTTGGATACATCAGGAGCCCAGCATAAAATCTAAGATGGACGCTTCTATCTGCACTTCCCAATCCTGAAAGCTCTGCTCTTTGTTGCTTATTTGCAGGTATCCATCCCTTTCCAGATAGAGGATCAGCTTGGCTAAGTTGGCAAGACCGCAAAGCCGGGCGGACTGGAGGTTTGTGAGCTTTACCTTTGGAAAGGGTGTTTCTGCCTCCTTGTAAATCCTCAAAAGTTCATCCCTCAGATGGTAATAGAGGTTCTCCAGATCACACATCCAATACCTCCTTCACAACATCTTGGTCTTTAAAAGGATATTTTACTCCCTTTATTTCTTGGTAGTCTTCATGTCCTTTGCCCGCTATGAGGACTACGTCTCCCTCTTTGGCGTTCTGCAAGGCGAACTTTATTGCTTCCTTTCTATCCTTTTGCACAAAGACCTTTTGCTTTTGCTCTATGCCCTTCAAAATGTCCTCTATTATAGCTTCGGGTTCTTCCCACCTGGGGTTGTCGGAGGTTATAACCACAAAGTCTGCCCACTTTTCCGCGACCTTTCCCATTAAAGGTCTTTTGGTCTTATCCCTGTTGCCACCGGCACCAAAGACCACCCACAACTTGCCCTTTGTTAGCCTTCTGGCGGTGATCAAAACCTTCTCCAAGGCATCTGGTGTGTGGGCATAATCTACTATTGCCAACTTCCCTTCCTTGAAAAAGGTCTCAAACCTACCGGGAACGATTACCCTTTCTACACCCTGTTGTATTGTCTCCGCATCCAAACCAAAGAGAAAGCCAACAAGGATGCCCAAACTGAGGTTGTAAGCCTGAAATTCACCCCTTAGGTTGGAGGAGAATTTGTAGGTCCTGCCCTCCCACTCAAGAGTAAGCTTGCTACCCTCAATGGATGTCTCAAAGTCTATTATTTTAAGGTTTCCCTCCCTTCCGTAGGTTATAGCTTTTCCTTTGAGTTCTTTCAAAATTCGCCTACCGTATTCGTCGTCTATGTTTATTAAAGAATACTCCTGCGGATACTCCACAAAGAGCCTCAGCTTTGCCCGAAAGTAGTCTTCCATAGAGCCATGATAGTCCAGATGATCCTGAGAGAGGTTGGTAAAGGCGGTTATAAAAAACTTTGTGCCCCAAACACGCCTTTGGTCTAAAGCATGAGAAGAAACCTCACAGGCTACTGCCTTTGCCCCATCCTCCAGCATCTGCTTTAAGGTCCGGTGCCACTGGATAGGGTCCGGCGTCGTTCTTCCTTCATATTCGTATATTTTGTCTTTAAAGCGGTAGTATATGGTGCCTATAAGACCGGTGGGAATGCCCCCTGCGTTGAGAACTGATTCCACGAGGTGGCTACTTGTTGTCTTTCCGTTGGTGCCCGTTATACCCACTACTTTTAGCCTTTCGGAGGGTCTGCCAAAGAACTCATTAGCCAACTCTCCGAGAAGCCTTCTGGTGTCTTCTACTTTAATGATCCTCTCGTCTTTTATTCCTAAATCCCTCTCCACAAATACCAAACTGGCACCTCTACTTAGGGCTTCTTGAACAAAGTTATGCCCATCAGTGGAGGAACCCTTTATGGCTACAAAGACCCAGCCTTCCTGAACTTCCTTTGAATTTTGGGTGATGCCCTTTACCTTAGAAAGCTCCACCTTAGGCTATTTTAACTCAGAGAGGTAATTTTCCGCCCTTTTCCAACCCTCCCAGCCCTCGGGTAAGTAGGTGGAGGAGAGGGATTACCTTACTTGCCTACCTTTATGGCTAAGCTATAGGCTATAGCTTTTTCAGAAAGTCTCAAATATGGAAGTAATTTCTCACCCGAGGTGGTTTGGTTATAATATGAACGATGTTGAGGATACCTAAGCATTTAGCGATCATAATGGATGGTAATGGGAGATGGGCAAGGGAGAGAGGACTGCCAAGGATAGCGGGGCATTACGAGGGAGTAAAGAGGGCAGAAGAGGTGGTCTATGCATGCCAAGAGCTGGGTGTGGAGTTTTTGACGCTGTACACCTTTTCCACAGAAAACTGGAAAAGACCCAAGGAGGAAATAAAAGCCCTCTTTGAGCTCTTTGAAAACTATTTAAACGAAAAAGTTCCAGAGTTGAAGGAGAAAGACATACGGCTGAAGTTTATAGGAAGGAGGGACAGACTCCCCAAAGGCACCTTAACGGTTATGGATTATGCGGAGGAAGAAACAAAGGACTGTAGATCCATTACGGTTATCTTGGCAGTGGATTACGGAGGTAGGGATGAGATAATTAGGGCAATAAACAAATTGTTAAACTCTGGCATCAAGAGTATAACCGAGGAAACGTTTACCCAATTTTTAGACCTTGTGGGCGTCCCAGACCCAGATTTGCTTATCAGAACCGCTGGAGAGGAGAGGGTCTCTAACTTTCTCCTTTGGCATGTTGCCTACACTGAATTTTACTTCTCACCGGTTTATTGGCCTGATTTTACAAAGGAAGAGCTTATAAAAGCCTTAGAAAACTTTTCCTGCAGGGAGAGAAAATTCGGTGCGGTTCTCTAAAGGGAGGGAAGGTGTAGGTTTCCTCATAGGCGTAGCAACCCTTCTATCTGCCTTTCTTCCAAATTCTATGTTTTTAATCCTGCTATGCCTCTTAGCCTTTGGTATGGCAAGGGAATTGGGAAAGGCTTTGGAAGTTTCCGAAATTTCCTATCTTGCTCCCTTAGTTCTTGTGTTAGCTGTTTTGGGCGTTGAACTTGGAATTGCTGGAGTTTTACTGCTCGCTTTCTTGTTTGCATACCTTAGGTGGTCCTTGGACTGTCTTTCTAAGGCGGTGCTTGTGCTTACTTACACGGGTTTCTTGCCGATGTTTTTGTATATGGTCAAAAGCCAAGGTTCATGGGAGCTTATTAAGTTAGTCTTTTTTGCATACACAGTGGATACTGCCTCTTATTATGCGGGCAAGCTTTTCGGTAAAAGACCTTTGGCGGTTAGGTTATCTCCTAAAAAGACCTGGGAGGGCTTGGCGGGGGGTATGCTTGGTGGTGCTCTCTTTTTTTACCTTATTAATAAGCCCATCCCTCTGGCAGTGCCTTTTGTTCTGATCGCCTTAGCGGGGGACCTTTTCAAAAGCTTTATTAAAAGACAGGTGGGAATTAAGGACTTTTCTAATCTACTGGGAGAACATGGCGGTTTAGTGGATAGGTTTGATTCGGTGCTCTTTGTTGCAATTTTTTGGAAATTCGTATAATATTTAATATTGAATAGGAGGGGTTGAAATGAAAAAATTGTTGTTAATGATTTTATGTGCGCTTGTAAGTTTTGCCTACGCCACCACACTCCTGGAGATGAGGTTTGAAAACACTAAGCTTGAGACTGTTCTCAAGGCCCTGTCTCAGGCGGCAGAGCTCAACGTGCTCTTTGACCCCAACATAAGCGCAGACCTACAAAAGCCCGTTAGCGTATCTGTTTTTAAGCCTATGCCCATTGGAGAGGCTATTAACCTTATTCTCAAGGAGTATGGGCTTATAGCGGTTCCTATGGATGCTAAGGTTTATAGGATCACAAAGGCTGGAGAACTGACCATCAATGTGGGAGCCCTTGGAGATGACCAGGTCAAAAAAATAGTGGGTTTTCTAAAGGAGAGGGTGAGCCCCTCAGCAGAGATCGTAATAGACAGAACACTTGGGACTATTTACATAAGAGACGAAGAGGCGAGGATTAAAAGATTGGAGCCAGCCCTAAAGGATTTTCAAAAAGTAGCTGGAAAGATAGCTCCAACAGAGGAAAGAACAACAAGGGTCTTTTATTTGAAAAATATAAACGTGGAAGAAGCATACAGGTTGATTTTACCAAAAACTAAAAAGGATACAGTTATAAACAAAGTGCCAACCTTTAACGCCTTAGTGATAACCGATACACCCTCTCAGATTGAAGAATACACCAAAACACTTAAAAGCTTCCTAAGCGAAAATCCAAGGGAAAGAAGACCAATAACTAAAATCTTTTATCTTAAATACATATCTCCCCAAGAGTTCATAAAGATGATAGAACCTCTCAGGTCTGAAGCTGGTGTAATATTGAGTGGGGGAGGGTTTAAAGTGGAGACTACACCCCAGCAGTCCCAACCAACCGCAGGGCAACAGCCACAAGCCCAAGTGCAAACAGCACCCACCCCAATCTTAAAAGAATTCAACGCAGTAATGATCACAGATTACCCAGAGGTAATAGAAAAAATAATGGATAGGTTCAAAGAATACATAAGCGAGGAGCCTGTAAGAGTTAGAATTGAAGCAAGGATAACGGAAGTAAGCGAAGAAGCCCTTAGGGAGTTGGGAATAAATTGGAACGCTTTGTTTTCTAATGCACCAGTTCCACAGGCTTGGTCTGGTGGGGTCGGTTCAAATTTAGGAGTGGGCTCTCCACCACTACCTACTCCCGGTCTTTCTACTACTCCAGGTGGAATAGCTATATTTACTTACCAAAAAGGTGTGCTAAACGCCCTCAATTTAAGGATATCCGCCTTAGAGAGAATAGGTTCTGTAAAAAACATTGCAAAGCCCTCAGTTTTAACCATCAACGGACAGAAGGCCACCATAAAGCAAGGTGTTCAAGTGCCTTATGAAACCGCAGCGGTGGGTGCGGGTGGAACTGCTGTTCCAAACATTCAATTTAAAGACGTAGTATTACAGCTTGATGTAACTCCTATAGTCTCTCCAGATGGAAGGATTATGATGGAAGTTGAGCTAAAGAGAGACACCATTGGCATACAAACCCCCTCCGGACCTGCCATAAACACAAAGGAAGTTAAAACTAAGATTATCGTAGAAGACGGACAAACCATAGTTATAGGTGGAGTTATAGATGACCAGAGTAACATAACCAACGAGGGAATTCCCGGCTTGGTTAGAGTGCCCCTTCTTAAATATCTCTTCGGGCAAGAGAGGGTAAATACCCGGAACAGCGAACTGCTCATATTCATAACTCCATTGCTTGTGAGACAATGAGGGCTAAGTTCAGGCTTTCAGACATAAAGGATTTAGAGGGATTAATCTACAAGCTTTCTGAGGTTGGCGTAAGCTTGGGTGATATATACCGCCAGCTTGCGGAGGGGAAGGGAAAAAATATAGAGTTCTACGTTGAAGGCGACAGGGTTCAAGCGGTAAGCTCTGCTATAAAGGAGTTTTGCCAATTTGATATTGTTTATGAAGGGCAGGAGAACAGATGGACTCCCTTTCTTCTGCTTGGCACTCTTTGGCTAGATAGTGCCCTTCTTTATGTTCTCTTAAAGCTCTCCTTTCTCTCTCAGGATTTCAACTACTTTTTAAGCCAAATTTTTGGTTCAAGCAAACTGGTGGCTTTTGTGAAAGGTTTAGTTAGCCTTTTGGCGATCTTAGTTTATTACTTGGGGTTTATTTTTGCCAGAGGGACCACACCAGTGGGTAAGTTCTTTGGTTTGAAGATAGAAAAGGATCATGTTTATGCGGTAGTTCTCTTCAGCTTACCATTGATTGCCTTTTACCTTCTTCAGCTTAATCAAACCTTTATAAGAATTTTGGGACTCTTTACCTTAAGTCTATGTGTGGTAATGCCCTTCTACTTGAAAGACTCTGTTAGGGGTTAAAATTTCATTGCTATGGCTGTCCTGCTTATTTTGCTTACCTTTCTTAGCTTCTCCTTTGCAAAGGTCTATTATGCCAAGTGGGAGGATGCGGTAAGCCCTATAATGGTGGAATACATAAAAAGGAGCTTAGCAAAGGCGGAAAAGGAGGGGGCTGGTGTTTTTATCCTTGAACTGAGCACACCCGGTGGTTTAGAAACCTCCATGAGGCATGTAGTTCAGGAGTTTCAAAGAACTCCCATTCCCGTTGTGGTCTATGTGTATCCGCCCGGAGGAAGGGCAGCCTCTGCGGGTGCTATAATTACTGCGGCCGCAGACATTGCGGTGATGGCTCCGGGCACCAACATAGGTGCGGCGCACCCAGTTCAAGCCACTGGGGAGAGGATGGATGAAACTATGAAAGAGAAGGTTGTGCAAGATATGCTCGCCTTTGTTAGGTCTATAGCAAAGGAGAAGGGCAGAAACCCAAACGTTCTTGAAAGGATGGTAAAAGAAAGCATCTCCTTAACACCCGACGAAGCCCTCAAAGAGGGTGTAATAGACCTTATCGCAAGTAGCAGACAGGAGCTTATGGAAAAACTAAACGGTAGAAAGGTAAAGAAGCATGTAAAAGAAATAACCATAAAAACTTTGGGCGTGCCTGTGGTTGAGGTGGAGGATAGCCTGAGGGAATCCTTTCTGAAGGTTATCACCAATCCCACAGTGGCATACCTGCTACTGCTTATAGGTTTTTATGGCATATTCTTTGAGCTTTACAATCCGGGTGCGGTGGTGCCCGGGGCGGTGGGTGTTATTAGCTTCCTGCTTGGTCTCTACGGTCTTGGGATCATAGGTATAAATTGGTTGGGACTTTTGCTGATCTTGGCGGGCATACTGCTTTTGGCTTTGGAGTTGATCACGCCAACCTTTGGGGGATTGGCAATAGCGGGTGCCATAGCCTTAGCCATAGGTTCCTTGGTGCTCATAAGCCCAGACTCTCCTTACGGAGATATACCCATATCCGTAATAGCCACTATGGTGCTTACCACTGTTTTCTTCTTCTTGGTGGTAGGCAGGCTCGGTCTAAAAGCCCAAAAGAGAAAGAAAATGACTGGTTATGAGGAACTAATAGAAGAAGAAGGCATAGCCCTGACAGATTTTGAAAAGGGTAAAGGTAAGGTTTTTATAAAGGGCGAAATATGGAACGCAGTGAGTAAGGATGACATTAAAAAAGATGATACTGTTATAGTGAAACAAGTAAAGGGGCTTACACTGTATGTTAGAAAGGCTAAGTAGCTTCTTCTGACTCTTTTTCTGCAAATCTATGATGGCAAAATGGACACATCAGAGCCTTTCTATGCACTTCCGAATAGCATACTAAACATCTCTTTTTGCCTTTCAAAAGCAAAAACAGATTTATATGAAAAATTTGTTTTATCAAGAAGTAGGCTATTAAAAAGCCCAAGATTATAGTCCAACCCTTTAAGGGAGTAATCGGTTCAAAACTTTTGACCCAAAAATATGTGGTAGCTATGGACGCTATCCAAAAGGCGGGCTTTCTATCCAAGAACACCTGAACGAGGATCTGAATTAGTGCCATATAAACAAAAAACTGAAAAAGTGGATTGAGGAAAAGAGGCTCAAGAAAGTTTAAAAGCTCCAAGCTTCCCAAACCCCCTCAGGAAGGTATTCAGCAAAAAACCAAAGAGAAAGCCACCCATTAAAGGGACAGCTTTGATCAAACCTCCTTCCGCAAGGAACATTCCCATTATTATAGCAAAGATAAAAATCCTCACCGGATAAGTAAAGAGCGCTAAGGCTGTGCCTTTTTTAAGAAGTCTGTAAAGCATCTCCACATAGAGGGCGCCCAAACCAGCCCCCACAAAAAACTCAAGCATTCAAGCCTTTAAAAGCCAAAGGTGGTGGGTATGTCCAGGTTGACGTCTCTTACTTCCTTTATATCGGGGAATCTGTTCTTTAGAGCCCTCTCAATCCCTGCCTTTAGGGTAAGCACAGACATTCCACAACCTGAACAGGCTCCCAACATCCTAACCAAGACCACACCATCTTCTTGCACATCCACAAGCTCCACATCTCCACCGTCAAACCTGAGGGCTGGCCTGATCTCATCCAAAACTGCCTCTATCTCTTCCCTTGTTGGCATAGCCATGTCTCACCTCCTTTAAAAAAAGTATAATCAACCCAAAGCTTACCTTCAATAACAAAAATCATACTTTAACAGTCCTTTCCAGCCCAGGCGTGGAATATAGTCCCTCCTTTATGGCGGATAAGAGCATTTCAAGGGCAGATTGATAATCTTGGGTCTTTATTTTGCAACCGCTTGCATACTTGTGTCCGCCCCCACCGAGCCTCTCTGCAATCTTTGCCACATCCACCTTCCCCTTTGACCTAAGGGAAACTTTAAAAACTCCCTCATCGGACTTTTCTATTAGGGCAAAGGCAACTTCCACACCCTCTATGGACCTCGGATAACTTACCAACCCCTCGCTGTCTGAATATTCGGTGCCCGTTTCCCTAAAGAACCTATCAAAGATGGTTATACCGGCAATAAGACCATCTTCATAGCAAGTCAGAGTTTCAAGAACCTTGGAAATGAGCTTCATTTTATTCAGAGATTCCCTTTCGCTGAACATCACATGGGTTTTGTGAGGGTTAGCCCCAAGCTGAACCAATTCCTTTGCCATCTCAAAGACTTCCGCGGTGGTGTTGGAATATCTAAAAAAGCCCGTATCCGTTGCCAAGCCGGAATACAAGCATTGGGCTATCTCTTGGTCTATGCAATCTTTGTCCCAACTCCTTAGGAGCTTGTATATTATGCTTGCGGTTGCGGGTTCAGAGTGGTCTATGTAATCCCACTCCCCGTAAAATTCACCACCTATGTGGTGGTCTATGCGTGCCCTCTTAATAGCCTTTACTTCCGCACCTATTCGGTAAAAGCCCGAAGCATCCACCACTATGGCAAGGTCATAAACCTCCTGGGTGGGAAGCTTTATCACCTCCTCTACATGTGGGAGGAAGTCAAGAGAGTGGGGCACCTTGTCTTTACAACCCACACTGACCCTTTTGCCCTTCTTTCTCAAAAATAGATACAGGGCAAGGGCAGAACCAAGAGTGTCCGCGTCGGGGCTTTCATGGCTTGCTATGAGTATAGAACCTTTTTCTTCTTTTAGAAGTTCAATCAGTGGGATCGTCTCCACCTTCATAATGCACCTCCAATTGTTATTTAAGTATAAACCGTTCAACTCCTTTTTACCCAGCTTATAGATCCGTAATGGACTTCCATAGCACATTGGACTATAGACTCAGAGAGGGAAGGATGGGAAAATATTGAGCTGGCAAGGAAGTCTGCCCTAAGGTTTGCCTTCATAAGATGAACTACCTGGTGGATAAGCTCTCCCGCATGGGGACCAACTATGTGGCATCCCAGTATATTTCCTGTCTGTTTATCCACCACGAGCCTAACAAAGCCTTCATCCTCTCCATCATCCATAGCCTTTGGGTTAGACATAAAGGAAACCACACCCACCGCACAATCATAACCTTCGTCTTCCGCCTGATCCTCCGTTAGCCCTACAGAGGCAACCTCGTAGGCGCTGTATATGATCTTGGGCATGAGCTTGTCGTTTCTGACGTTATCCCTCTCTCCGAGCATGTGGCTAACAGCTACCTTGCCCTCATACATAGACTTGTGGGCAAGCATCAAGGGTGATGTAATATCCCCGCAGGCGTATATGTTTTCCACGGAGGTTTGGCAGTATTCATTGACCTTCACAAAGCCCCTGCTGTCTTTTTCCACACCAACTTCCTCCAAACCTATGCCCTCCGTGTTTGGCTTTCTGCCAACTCCCACCAAGATACAATCTACCTCTACAACGGAACCATCCGAGATGCTGACTTTTAATCTATCGTCTTCTTCAGAGTATCCAGTTACCTTAGCTTTCAACCTAACATCCACTCCAAGCCTTTTTAGCTTCCTTGCAAGGTATCTGGAGGATTCCTCGGGTATGTCTGGAGAGGGCAAGAGCCTGTCTAAGAGCTCCACCAACACCACATCCACACCGTACATTCTGAATATGTAGGCAAACTCCACACCCACCGCACCACCACCCACTATCAGCATACGTCTTGGAAATTCTCTCAGGCTCCAAATCTGGTCCGTGTTGAAAATCCTTTTGCCATCTGCGGGTAAATCCTTCAAGTTTGCACAGGATGAACCGGTAGCCAAAAGAATGTAGCGGGTCTTTAAGGTAATGTCTGAACCTTCCACGTAGACAGTGTTTTTGTCCTTGAGAATGCCCCTTCCGTAGAATATGGGAATGCCCAGCTTTTGGGCAAACTTTTTAAAGTTCTCCCTTATGGTTAGCACCACTCGGTCCCTGCCTTCTGCCAACATCCGAGGGTCTAGGCTAATCCCTTCTACCTTTATGCCATAGTTCTGTGCCTTTGATAACTTTTCCAATAGGTAAGCGCCGTGTCTCATATACTTGGATGGAATACAGCCTCTGTTTAGACAAGAGCCTCCCACTGTCTCTGGAGAAAGTTCCACAAAGGCAACCTTCATACCCCGGCGGTAGGCATAAAGTCCCGCCTCGTAACCACCACTACCCGCACCCACTATAACCAAGTCAAACTCCATCCTTTTTGTTCCTCCTTCTTTCCTTATAAACCGCCTGCCTACATTGCCTTATTATGGTTCTGTATTTGTAATACACAGAGGGCTCTTTGATGGGTAGCTTGTAGTACTTTTCCAGAAGTAGCATAATATCTTCGGTAGTCAGGTATTTATGGTTCCTTATTAGCCCCTTTATGTATTTGACTATACGGGTTTCCCTCATCAAGGAATTAAGTATATACCAACCCAGTTTGTGTTATAATGGTTATCAACATGGAAGGTTTGGGCTTAAGTCATGTATATACGGGGCTTTTGGCAATGGCAATTTCTGCGGTTTTAGTTTTGCTGGCAGGCAAACCCTCCGTCAAGCCTACCAAATTCCAAGCCCTTTGGGAGGGATACATAAGGTTTGTTAGGGGGATGGTTATAGAAAACATGGGACATGAGGGTTTAAGGTATGTACCTTTAATATCCGCTATTGGTCTTTTTGTGTTTTTTTCCAACCTTTTGGGAATGGTGCCTGGGCTTGAGGCACCCACCGCCAATGTAAACACCAACTTAGCCCTTGCCCTAATTGTGTTTATCTTCTACAACATAGAAGGCTTTAGGCTACACGGTGTTGGGTATCTAAAGCACTTTATGGGACCCAGTCCCTACTTGGCTCCCGTTTTCTTTCCCATAGAGGTCGTTTCCCATTTGGCAAGACCTATAACCCTAACGCTCAGGCTTTTTGCCAACATGAAGGGAGGGGCGATGATTTTGGCAGTTTTGGTAAGCCTTGTGGTGCAAAACTACCTTATAATGGTACTCTCTCCTGTAGTCCTGCTGTTTATAATAGCTATAAAGTTTTTGGCGGTCTTCATACAAGCATACATATTTATGATCCTTTCCACCATTTATTTGGCTGGTGCAGTAGCCCATGAAGAACATTAAAAAAATTCAATAAGGAGGTAATGCTATGAGAAAGGCGCTTCTTATGAGCATGCTGATCCCTGCCCTGGCGTTGGCAGCTGAGGGAGAGGCACTAAATCGAGGGATCATGTATTTGGGAGCAAGCCTTGCAATAGGCTTAGCAGCCTTTGGGGCTGGAATAGGTATGGGTTATTTGCTTAGGGCCACTCAAGAAGGTATGGCAAGAAACCCCACAGTAGGTGGTAGGATTCAGACCACAATGTTTATAGGGTTGGCTTTCCTGGAAACTCTCGCCCTTTATGGTCTGTTGGTAGCTATAATAATCCTCTTTGTGAAATAAAAGGCGGGGGCTTGCTCTCCCCCCTTTTGGAGGTAAAGGGAAATGGCAACTCAGAGAAACATTACCCATCTTTCAAACAGGAAGAGGAGGCGCAAGAGCGGGTTTTTGGCACGCATGTCCTCCAAAAGCGGGAGAAAGATCATAGCAAGAAGGCGTAAGAAAGGCAGAAAGGTGCTTGCACCTAGGTGAAGAGGCTTGCTATCCTTCTTATAAGGCTTTGGCAGAGGTTTATCTCTCCTCTTTATCCGCCCTCTTGCCGGTATTACCCCACGTGCTCTGAATATGCTATAATGGCGGTGGAGAAATACGGTGTGATAAGAGGAACCCTTAAAGCCCTATGGCGCATATTGAGGTGCAATCCCTTTTCCAAAGGAGGCGTTGATTATCCCTGATGCAAAGGCAAGATATAGACCCCAAAAAGCTCTTTGTGATCGTTGTTTTGGCAACCCTTTTTATATTTGCCTATCAGGCTTACCTTATCCTTTTTTCCCCGCAGAGCACCCAAAGTCAAGGAAACCAGACCATAAAAGAGGAGAAGGCACCCCAAGAGGTGCCTCAGCTTTTGCTGGGAACCACAAGGGAAAAGGCAAAGCCCACAAACCTTGTGAGCTACAAATCGGAGAACTTTGAGCTCGTCTTTGCCCAAGAAGGTGGAAGGCTCGTTGGCTTCAAGGACCTAAAATACAACAGAGAGCTCATCACAGAGGAGGAAAAAAAGCTAAACCTGTTCCCCCTTGAGGTATTCACTGGGGACCCAAACATTGACCTTGCGCTGAACTCAGAGGGCTATGAGATAAAGGTAGAGGGCAACAGAATAAGGCTCAGCCTCAAAAAAGAAAACTGGAGCATAGAGAAGATTTTGGAGGACAAGGGCAATTACTTTGTGCTCTCTGTGGTTGGTAAAAACCTTCCGCCTCTGTTTGTATCCTCCGGCATTCAGGTAAAGGAGAATGACTTTTACACCCACTCGGGTCCTGTGCTAAAGGTGGGAGAGAGGGTTTTAAGGTTGAAGGTAAAGGACATCCAATCTAAAGAGCTTCTCTTTGGAGACATAAAGTTTGCGGGTGTGGAAAGCAGGTATTACTTTAAGGGTTTTCAGGGTGATATATCCGCCTCTGCAGTGTACAGAGTGGGCGAAAAGGACAGCCTAATCCTTGTTAGGGCAGAAAAGCCCCTAAACCTCTACATGGGTGCCAAGGAATACAGCCGGCTAAAGCCCTTGGGTCTTTCGGATGTTATAGACTACGGTAGCCTCAAGCTTTTGGTAAAACCCCTTTTCGTGTTTATGTATTGGATCTATGAACATCTTAACTCTTGGGTCTTTTCCATCCTTGCCCTTACCCTCATCGTCAGGCTTTTGATGTTCCCCCTTACCTACAAGAGCACCCTTTCTATGATGAAGCTTTCGGAGCTTGCACCCAAGATGCAACAGCTTAAAGAAAAATACAAAGACGACCCTGTGAAATTTCAGGAGGAAATGATCAAGCTCTACTCGGAGGTGGGCTTTAACCCTGCTTCTGGTTGTCTGCCTATACTCTTACAAATACCCGTTTTCTTTGCCCTCTATAAGGTTCTAACCATAACCGCAAACCTCCAGCTTGCCAAGTTTTTGTGGATCAGTAGCTTGGCAGAAAAGGACCCCTTTTATATCCTGCCCGTGCTCATGGGAATAACCATGATCGCCCAACAGTTCGTAAGCCCATCCCCCGAAAAATCTCAAAACTTTATGATGTATATATCGTCGGTTGTGTTCACCTTCCTCTTTGCCAACTTTCCCTCCGGTTTGGTGCTCTATTGGACCTTTAACAACATCATAAGCTTGGGTCAGAGCTACCTTATAAAGAAGCTAATCACAAAGCCAGAGGCAAAGGAAAAGAAAAAAGGTAAGAAAAAATGAGGGTCCTTGTCACCGGTGGTGCGGGTTTTATTGGTTCCAACTTGGTAAAGGAAATGCAAAACACCTATCCCAAGGCGAAGATTTGGGTTTTGGATAACTTTTCCTCTGGGCACTTTAAAAACCTGCTGGGTTTTAAAGGAGAGGTGATCACCGCAGACCTATCGGAGCCAGCCCTCTGGGAGTGGCTAAAAAGAAACTTTCACTTTGATGTGGTCTTCCATCAGGGTGCCATAACAGACACCACTTTAATGGACCAGTTTAAGATGCTAAGGGTTAATGCGGACAGCCTGAGGTTTATGCTGGATGCGGTCCTCGTATGGAAGGCAAAGCTCATATATGCCTCCTCCGCTGGCGTTTATGGAAACAGCCCATCACCCATGAGAGAAGGGGAGGGAGAAGTGCCCGAGAACCCTTACGGCTTTTCTAAGTTGATGATGGACCGAATAGCCCTGAACTTCATGGAAGAGAACCCACATATAAAAGTTGTGGGTCTGAGATACTTCAACGTGTATGGACCGGGGGAAAGCTACAAGGGAAAGACTGCCAGCATGGTCTATCAGCTATACAAACAGATGAAGGAAGGAAAAAGACCAAGGCTCTTCAAGTGGGGAGAGCAAAGGAGGGATTTTGTTTATGTAAAGGATGTGATAAGGGCAAACCTGCTGGCGATGGAGAGGGATGTTTCTGGCATCTTCAACGTAGCTACTGGCGTTGCAAGAAGCTTTAACGAGATCGTTTCCATCCTAAACCAGCTTTTGGGCACCAACTTAGAACCCGATTACTTTGATTGTCCCTATGACTTTTATCAGAACTACACCCAGGCGGACATAACCAAGGTAAAGGAGCTTTTGGGCTACGAACCTCAATATAGCTTAGAGGAAGGCATAAAGGATTATCTTAAATATCTGTGAACTGGGAAGAGGTCCTCAACGCCCTTGGAGAGGGGGTTTTGGTTTTAAGAGGTTCAGAGGTAGCCTTTGCCAACCGTTTTTTGGTAGAAAACCAACTTGTTAGGGAAGACTGGAAAGGAAAACACTACTACGAGGCAATAAAAAGCCTGCCCTTTATATCCATTGTAGGAAGGGCTCTTGGTAAAGACTCCCTTTCTGAGGAATTTCAGCATTTGGAGAGGTTCTACAGGGTAGTTTCAAAGAAGACGGAGGGGCTGTTTGTCTGCGAGATTTCCGATGTGAGCCATGTAAAGAAATACGAGCAGTCAAAGAGGGAGTTTGTGGATAACGCCTCCCACGAGCTGAAAACACCCATATCGGTTTTAAGGGGCATAGTGGAGACCCTTTTGGAGGAGGAAGAGGACCAAAGAAAAAGACGGTTCTTAGAGAAAGCTTTAAGGAGAATAGAACAGATGCAAAACTTGGTGGAGGACCTGCTAACATTAACCAAGCTTGAATCGGGCAGGGAGAAGTTAAACCTTTCGGAGTTCAAACTGAGGGAACTGGTGGAAGAGGTCTACGACAGCCTTGAGCAGGAGTTTGTAAAAAGGGAGGTTAGCTTTGAAAACTTGGTAAGCGAGGACTTTAAAATGTTCGCAGACAGGCAGAAGTTTTTTTTGCTTTTGAGAAATCTTATAGACAACGCGGTAAAGTATAACAAAAGAGGAGGGAAAGTGTGGGTGCGGGCAAAAAAGGAGGGGAACAAACAGATCTTAGAGGTTGAAGACACGGGCATAGGCATTCCACCAGAACATGTTCCCTTTATCTTTGAGAGGTTTTACAGGGTAGATAAGGGAAGGTCCAAGGAGATGGGTGGCACAGGTTTGGGGCTTTCCATAGTAAAGCACATTGTTTTTTTGCATGGAGGAGAAATAAGGGTTCATTCTAAACCTGGAGAGGGAAGCAGGTTCTCCGTCATGATACCAATCTTGCTAAAGTAATTTCTTAACAAACTTTTAACAGTGCTGACGTTATAATTCTAATTGGGAGGTTCGGCATGAAGCTACATGCGGAGATAGAAGAGACAAAACAGCTTGTTTTAAAAATGGCAGAGCTCGTTCGGACTGCTGTGGAGAAAGCTATAGACTCTTTGAATAAGCAGGATATAAACTTGGCGGAGGAGATCATAAAGGGGGATGATGCCATAGACAAGCTGGAGGTGGAGATAGAAAGGCGTTGTATAAGGATGATCGCCCTATATCAGCCGGAGGCAGTGGACCTTAGGCTAATAATGGGTATGTACAAAGTGGTTTCCGATTTGGAAAGGATAGGGGATGAGGCGGAGAATGTGGCAGAGAGGTCAATTCTACTGGCACAGGAGCCTTTACTAAAGCCTTACTTAAATCTAACCTTAATGGCGAACACTGTGAAAACTATGATTGAGGATGCGGTAATTAGCTTTTTCCACAGGGATGTGGAGCTTGCAAAGAAGGTTATAGAGAAAGACGATACGGTGGATGAGCTTTACCATCAGTTGGAAAGGGAGCTGATAACCTATGTTATGGAGGACCCAAGAAATATAAAAAGGGTTATAAACCTTTCCTTTGTGGCAAGGCATTTTGAGAGGATGGCAGACCATGCAGAAAACATTGCAGAAATGGCCATTTATTGGTCTGAGGGAGAGCTAATAAAGCATCAGCATATAGTGGAAAGGAAGGCAAAAGAGGAAAAAGCGGAGTGAAAGGCTTTCTTATAAGCCTTGAGGGGATAGACGGTTCTGGCAAAAGCACCCAAGCCCGTAAGCTGTATAAGTTTTTAAAGGAAGAAGGCTACGAGGTTTCCCTCTATAGGGACCCCGGTTCTACTCATCTGGCAGAACAAATAAGGGAACTGATAATAAACTACGCTATGGACCCAACCACCGAGCTTTTGCTCTTTGAGAGTGCAAGGTCTAGCTTAGTGTGGGAAAAAATATTCCCAGACCTGACCAGCGGAAAGATTGTAATAGTAGATCGGTTTATAGACTCCACGACCGCTTACCAGGGCTACGGAAGGGAGATAAACTTAGGAACTGTTAGCATTCTAAATCACATAGCCATAAGGGGGAGAAAGCCAGACCTTACCTTTATACTTAACCTACCCTTTGAGTTGGCTCTGCAAAGGTTGAAGGAACAAAAGACCAAGTTTGAAGAACAAAACTACTTAAAAAGGGTCAGGGACGGATACCTTCAGATTTTCTATTCTGAAAAGGAGAGGGACATAAGGTTGATAGATGCCAGCAGGTCAGAGGAGGAGGTTTTTGAAGAAATAAAAACCATAACCTTGGAAAGGCTTAATTATAAAATAGAGATAGAAGGAGGAAGATAAGCCATGCAGGTGGTTATGGTTGCCAGTGAAAGCGCTCCATATTTGAAGACTGGAGGGTTGGGAGATGTGATCTACTCCCTTTCCAAAGCCCTTACAAAGCTTGGGCATACAGTTTACGTAATAATGCCAAAGTACGCCAAGCTAAAAAGGAACGTAGAGAGAAAGGTAAAGGAAGGGATGAAAATATACATTGACCATCAGTGGAGAGAGTTTGACCTCTATGAAGATATTCTGGACAATGCTAGGTATTTTTTCATAGACTACAAACCCTACTATGGGAGGGAGTACGTTTACGCACCTCCAAAGGGAGATTACCACGACAATGCCCTGAGGTTTGGCTTTTTGTCTATGGCAAGTCTTCAGGTTATAAGGGAGCTGGAGCTCAAGCCAGAGGTTATCCATATCCACGACTGGCACACGGGAATTTTGCCCTTGTATAAGTCCTTGTATTACCTAGATTTGGAGAGAGTTCCCGTTGTGTTTACCATTCACAATGCCATGCATCAGGGCATTTTTGACGCCCATTTTTTACCTGCTTTGAACCTACCATGGGAGGTATTCCACCCTTACGGGGGCATAGAGTTTTACGGAAAGATAAACTTTATGAAGGCAGGGATACTGTTCTGTGATGTTTTGACCACGGTTAGCCCATCTTATGCGGAGGAATTGAAAGGTTATTGTTATGGTCTGGAGGGCGTTATAAGAGAGAAGAAATACTTTTTTGGCATTCTCAACGGCATAGATTACGATGTATGGAACCCAGAAAAGGACGAACTTATTTTTGCCAAGTATAGCCTTAGGAGCTTTAAAAAGGGTAAGTTGAAGAACAAGACCCGCCTTAAGGAGATCTTTGGCTTGAAAACTGAAAACTACAGACCTCTCATAGGCATAGTGGCAAGGCTTACCTCCCAGAAGGGCTTTGACCTAATATTTTCCTCCGCAGAGGAGATCGTAAAAGAGGGCTTTGATATGTTGGTTTTGGGTTCTGGCGAAGACAAATACCAAGAAATGCTCGTGGAGTTGAGTAAAAAGTTTCCAAACAGCATCAAAGCACGCATTGAATACAGCGAAGAGCTCGCCCACAAGATATACGCGGGTGCAGATATGTTTTTGATGCCATCCCTCTTTGAACCCTGCGGGATATCTCAGATGATCGCCATGCGGTATGGAACTGTGCCAGTGGTGAGGTGGGTGGGTGGGCTAAAGGACACCGTCAAGGACTTTTTGAAGGACCCAGAAAATGGCACGGGCTTTGGCTTTGAAAACTTTGAGCCAAAGGATATGATGTCTGCCCTGCTTCGGGCAAGGGTCTTTTATGATATGGAGTTTTGCAACTCGGAGAAGGTGTGGTCTGAGATTATAAAGCGGTGTATGAGGCAGGACTTTTCTTGGGAAAGGAGCGCCAGAGAATACGAGTCCGCTTATACCACTGCAAGGGTGCTAAGGTTCTATGATAGTTGAACTTGAAGAACTTTTGGGGCTTTTGGAAAAGGTCCGAGGAAAAAAGAAAATAGTTTTTACCAACGGTTGTTTTGATTTACTCCATGCAGGGCATGCGGATTATTTGAACAAGGCAAAATCCCTGGGGGATATTCTGGTGGTGGGCATCAACTCGGATGCCTCCGTGAGAAGAATAAAGGGCGAAAAAAGACCCATATTGCCACAGCAGATGCGTGCCTATCTTTTGGACAATCTGAAGCCGGTGGATTATGTGGTGATCTTTGGGGAAGACACACCTTTGGAACTGATAAAAGCCATAAAGCCGGATGTTTTGGTGAAGGGTGCAGACTGGGATTTAGAACGCATAGTAGGGGCGGACTTTGTGCTCTCCTACGGCGGAAGGGTGGAAAGGATAGCCTTTTCCTTTGACATATCCACCAGCAAGGTCATTGAAAGAATTTTAGGGCTTTACTGCAAATGATATAATTTTTTAACGATGCTTGCCCAAAGGTTAAAAGCTCCTTCCCAAGACAACTCTTCAAATATCACGCCGATGGGTTTTATCTTTGTGTGCACAGACAAAAGCGAAAAATATATGTTGGAAAGTTTGACATTTCCACAGAGTAAGGCTTACGGACACAGAGTTTTTGCAGTCAAACCTGAAGATTATATATTTCTTTACAACTTGGATTCAGACACACTATACGGACCATTTTTAGCAGAAACAGAAGGGCAGTATGACCCAAATTTGGAGCTTTTTGAAGGAAAGTATCCCTACTATGTAAAGGTCAAAACAATAGGAGATATAAAAAAGCTAAAAAATGCCAGTATTTTTCTTTCAAAGCTGGGAATTTCTTGGAGAGATTACCTAACAAATAAAGGAGCGAGAGCCCTTATCTCTGTGCTTGAGGGTAAAGCTCTTCCCAAAAAAGACGAAGGATACATAGATAAAGATTATAGACCTCCCATATTTTCTACCACCCTTTGGGACTATCCCAAGCAAAGCTATGGTACTACACCCAAGGGCAACAACAAATACCCGGGCGTCACTCCTGCCTTCATTATATACAACCTTATTTGGAGATACACCAAACCTGGGGATTTAGTCCTTGACCCTATGGCAGGTTCTGGCACCACCATTGATGTATGCAAAGAGGAAAGAAGGAGGGTTATAGCCTTTGATATAGTTCCCACAAGAAAGGATATCATACAAGCTGACGCCAGGGCACTGCCTCTAAAAGATGGGGTTGTAGATTTGGTTTTTATAGACTCTCCTTACGGAGACAACATTAAATACAACGACCATCCAAGAAACATAGGGCACATTCCGGCTACAGATGAGAGGTTTTATGATGAGCTTGAGAAGGTAATGGTGGAGTGTAATAGGGTAATGAAGGAAAGGGCGGTTCTTGGATGGTTAATAGGAGACCAATGGGCTAAGGGAGTTTTTGTCCCGGTGGGTTTAAAGATCTATGAAAGACTTACAAAATATTTTGAACCCATTGATATAGTTTGCGTAGTCAGAAGAAATCAGGCGTCCAACACACCCTTTTGGCAGAGTAAAGCTTTGCAACATAACTTCTTTTTGCGAGGGTTTAAATACCTAATCATAGTCAAAAAATCTTCCAAAAGAAAGTCTAAGGAGCTTAACATAAAATGGAACTTTTATGAAAGATGAAGGGAAAGGAAGAAGTTAAGAGATATATAAAGGACTTGGTGGCTAAGAAAGTGAGAGAGATGGGTATATCTTCCCTTTCTCTGATTTTGCAGGAGGTTAAAAGGGAATATGAGACAGCCATAAAGGACTATGTTAGGGATGTGGAACAGTCTTGGAAGGCTTTTAAAGGCAATCTTTTGGAAGAGGTTATCCTTGATGTTTTGAAAGAGTTGGTTGAACAACTTGGGTTAAAGATCGCAAAGGGCGGTGATATAGAAAAAAGGGAAGAACTGCTGGAGAATTGTTTGTGTAGGGTGAAAAGAAGCGTGCTCGTAGATTATGGAGAGTTTGGTATGCATCTGCCAGATATAGACTTGGTTATATACTGCCCTTATAACTGCCAAGCTTTGGCTATAATCTCCTCAAAGGCTACCCTAAGGGAACGCATAGCCCAAACTGGTTATTGGAAGCTAAAGCTAAGCTCAAGTCCTATCACAAAAAATATAAAGGTTTTCTTTATAACCTTGGATGAGGACGGGGATTTTAGGGTCAAAAGTCCAGCCAAAAAGGGTAGGGCTATTGCGGAAGTGGATACAGATGGAGTTTTTTTGATCACATCCTCCAACTTTGAGGAGAGCCAAAAGGTGAAAGGCATAGAATACTTTGAAAGAGTCCTAAAGGAGCTAACAAAGCTATGCCAAAGGATACATCCATAAAAAGCATACTTATAATAGGTTCTGGACCCATAGTTATAGGGCAGGCGGCGGAGTTTGATTATTCGGGCACACAAGCTTGCAAAGCCCTAAAGGAGGAGGGCTACAGGGTTGTTTTGGTCAACTCAAACCCAGCCACCATAATGACAGACCCAAACATGGCAGACAGAACCTACATAGAGCCTTTGACCTTAGATATATTAGAAGCCATCATAAAGAAGGAAAGACCGGACGCCCTCCTGCCTACCCTCGGGGGACAGACTGCCCTAAACTTGGCGGTAAAGCTGTACGAGGAAGGTATTCTTGATCGCTACGGTGTGAGGCTAATAGGGGCAAACTATCAAGCTATAAAGAAGGGGGAAGACAGAAGGCTCTTTGCCAAGTCTATGAGAAAGATAGGATTGAAGGTTCCAGAAAACGCAGTAGTATCATCTATAGAAGAAGCACTCAAGGCTGTAAAGGATATAGGCTTTCCTGTAATTCTCAGACCAGCCTTTACCCTTGGTGGAACCGGTGGTTCCATTGCATACAACATAGAGGAATTCAAAGAAAAGGTAGAAATAGCCCTAAAGACATCGCCCATTCATCAGGTGCTTTTGGATAAGTCTCTGATCGGTTGGAAGGAGTATGAGTTTGAGGTGGTAAGGGACAAAAAGGACAATGTGATCATAGTTTGCTCCATTGAAAACCTTGACCCAATGGGCGTGCATACGGGAGACTCTATAACTGTTGCACCCGCCCAAACCCTTACAGACAAGGAGTATCAGATTCTCAGAGATGCGTGCATAGAAATCATGAGAGAGATCGGAGTGGACAC
>JAPYWH010000001.1 GCA_028276475.1 Thermocrinis sp. | reverse complement strand
ATATAAAATCCACCAAGTTGGAGCCAAGCTTTATAAGTTGGTAGAGCTTTCTGTCTTTGTCCTGTAGCCACCTGCTGGTGTATATGTAGCCGTCCTTTGATACCTTTACCACCGAGTAGCCAAAGCCCTCAAGGGTTTGCAAATATTGGGTAGTTTGCAGGTCCAGTATGCCAAGATGGTTTTCCTCCGCATCCGCCAGAAACACAAACAGACCCTCTGGGTCCCCATCCAATTGGGAAACCTTCAGTGGCACATCTATCTTATAAAGCTCTTCCTCCTTGTATGCGTCCAAGACTATAACCTTACCCTCTTCGCCCAAAATTAGCCTTCCGTTTATGAGGGCTATTGCCCTGCCAGCCCTGTATGGAAATTTCTTTAGCAAGTTCCCGCCCAAGCTGTATATGGCGGAGCCCTCCGTGCCCGTGATGAACAGCTTGGATGGTGTTAAAAACTTTATAGCCCTTAGCTCTCCCACCTCGCCCACACTAAAGCTACTTTTGAACTCCACCCTCTGCAGAGAGAGGTCTTCTCCCACATCAATGGCATAAATTCTGTTTCCCACCACCCCAAAGGCTAAAACTCCCCGCATTAGGTCCAAGCCCATGGAAGGTCTTATGCCCTCCTGGGAAAGCTTAAAGCTCTTCCAAGTGGCTGGGTTCTCCGGGTCCTCTATGCGATAAACCACCAAATAGGGGGGTGTGATGAGGATAAGGAAGTTTTCCTTAAAGAGGATCTCTGAGACCACCTGTGCGGGTGGGCGTGCGGGAAGTCTGTGTAGCCTACCCCTCCAATCATAAAACTGAAATAGCCCATACCTTCTTCCTACCAAAAGCCAACGGGCGTCCTCGGAGACATCCAAGGTCTCTATCCAATACTCCTCCACCTTTGGGTCTGGGTCCTGCTGAAGGTCCTGCTCCAGCCACAGCCTTAGCACGCCCTTTGGGACAGTTATCTCGTAAGCTTCCTCTGTTTGCTTTTCTTTTCCACCAAAGAGTCTTTTAAGAAGTTCCATACAAAAGGAGTTTAAGCCCAAGGGTCAGAAGATGGTATAAGTTTTTTGTTATATGCTTATAAGCTTACTTTATACTGCTTCCTTGAAGATGTACTTGGGCTTGAGCCGTTGACTTACCACCTCTTCGTCTATTATTACCTTCTTTATGTCCTTTTTGGAGGGCACTTCAAACATCACATCCACCATTATCTCTTCCATTATTGCCCTGAGCCCTCTGGCACCCGTTTTGCGTTTTATAGATTCCCTCGCAATTTCCCGCAGGGCGCCCTCGGTAAATTCAAGCTCTACGCCTTCCATCTCAAAGAGCTTTTTGTATTGCTTCACCAAGGCATTTTTTGGCTCCACAAGAATCCTTACCAAGTCCTCCTCCGTCAGCTCATCAAGGACTGCGATTACGGGGAACCTGCCTATAAACTCGGGGATCATGCCAAAGTGCACCAGATCGTCGGGCTCCACATATGAGAGCACATTGCCCTCGACGTTGTATTTGCCTATGGCAGACTCAAAGCCCACCACCGACTTTCCAAGCCTTCTCTTTATTATGTCCTCAAGCCCCACAAAGGCACCACCGCAGATGAAGAGAATGTCTGTGGTATCCACTTGTATAAACTCTTGATGAGGGTGCTTTCTGCCACCCTGTGGGGGCACGTTTGCTACCGTTCCCTCTACTATCTTTAAGAGGGCTTGCTGGACACCTTCGCCGGACACGTCCCGGGTTATGGAGGGGTTTATGCCCGACTTTTTGGCAATTTTGTCTATCTCGTCAATGTATACTATACCCTTCTGGGCGAGCTTGACATCATACCCGCAGTTTTGCAAGAGCCTTGTTAGCACATTCTCCACATCCTCTCCCACATACCCTGCCTCCGTTAAGCTGGTGGCGTCCGCTATGGCAAAGGGCACATTGAGTATTTTTGCCAAGGTTTTGGCAAGCAAAGTTTTGCCCGAGCCCGTAGGTCCTATCATAAGGATGTTGCTCTTTTCTATTTCCACGTCCTCCAGCCTTACACCCATCTCCTTCATTCTAACCCGCTTGTAATGGTTATAAACCGCCACCGATAGAATTTTTTTGGCTCTTTCCTGTCCTATTACATACTGGTCTAAGATGGCTTTTATTTCATCGGGCTTTGGTAGTTCTTGAACCTGATGCTGTGCCAACTGGCTCTTTTGCTCTTTTATTATTGCCTCGCAGGTGGACACACACCTATCGCATATGTATGTGTCGTTGGGACCCGCAATGAGGACCAAAACCTCCTCTTGGCTCCTACCACAAAAGGAACATCTGTGTCCTGCTGTTTTTCTGTTCATTCTTTTCAAATTTAATTCCTCTATGTTCTTTTGGCTATTACCTTATCCACTATGCCATACTCCATAGCCTCTTGGGCAGACATGAAGTAGTCCCTTTCCACATCCCTCTCTATCTTCTCTAAGGGTTGCCCGGTATGGAAGGCGAGTATTTCGTTTAGCATCTGCTTTATCCTCTTTATCTCCTCTGCGTGGATTATTATGTCCGTCGCCTGACCGGTTATACCGCCCAAGGGCTGGTGGATCATAATACGAGCATGGGGCAGGGCGTACCTTTTACCCTTGGCACCCGCAGAGAGCAAAACCGCGCCCATAGACGCCGCCTGTCCCACGCAGATGGTAACCACATCGGGCTTTATATACTGCATGGTATCGTAAATTGCCATACCGGCGGTAACGGAACCACCGGGAGAGTTGATATACATGTATATGTCCTTTTCGGGGTCCTGGGCTTCCAGAAAGAGAAGCTGGGCAACGATCAGGTTTGCCACATGGTCGTCTATGGGATAGCCAAGCAAAACGATCCTGTCCTGCAGTAGCCTTGAGTATATGTCGTAAGCCCTTTCGCCCCTTGGGGTCTGTTCTATAACTATGGGCACCAGCTGGTTAATCATTTTTTTCCTCCTTCTTTTCTTTAACTTCAATCACCTGAACTTTACTCATTATATCCTCTAAGGCTTTCCTCCTCAGAACATCTCCCTTTATTACCTCCTCCAAATTTCTTGATTGCACATCAGCCTTTATTTGCTCTGGGCTAACACCATAAGCCTGTGCCAGCTTGGTGTATTCCTCCTCCAGGTCCTTTTCCTCTGCCTGCAGGTTCTTTGTTTGGGCGTATTTGTCAAGGATGTATCTTAGCTTTATGTTTGCAATTGCCTGGGGCAAAAGCTCCTGTGCCAACCCTTGAACGTTTATGTATCGTGTATCTATACCCAAAGAAGAGAGCTCCCTCAGTCTTCTTTCCACCAAAAAGTTCAGCTCCCTCCTGAGGAGGGTCTGAGGGACCTCAAAGTCATGAAGTTCAATGAGTTTTTTGGCTACCTCTTCCTCTATGAGGAATTTCTTATAGTTTTCAAGGTTTTCCTTGACCATCTGCCTGATCTTTTCCTCCGCGGAAGACCAAGTGTCTCCGAGCCCCAGCTCCTTGGCAAAGTCGTCGTTCACCTCAGGCAGGACCTTCTCCTTTACCGCCCTTATAGAAATTTTCACCTTTGCCTTTCCTACTACCTTGCCCTCCGCATCAAAAAGGTCCACGCTCTCCACCTCCACCTCTTCCCCTTCTTTTTTGCCCAACAGTGCTTTGTCTATTTCTTCCCTCAAGAACCTCTGTCCTACTATTACGGTGGTCTCTCCTTCGGAGGTCTCTCCGCTCTCTAAGTCCTCCACCCTGTAATCTATTACCACCAAGTCCCCTTCTTTTATTTCTCTATCCACGGGTTCCCAAAGGGCGTGTTGCTCTCTTAATCTGTTTATCTCCTCTTGGACCATCTCCTCCTTGAACTCAACCTTTGGAATCTCCACCCGCAGGCTCTCTATCTCTTGGAGCTTTAGTTCAAAGCTTGGGGGAACCTCAAAGACCACACGGTAGGCTACCTTTTCCTCTCCTTCTTCAAGCTGGACCTCTTCAAGGTATATGTCCGCAGCGGGCTTTAGACCGCTCTCCTCTATGGCTTTTGATAATGTGGCGTCCGCGACCCTTTTACCCACCTCCTCCCTTATGTAGTCCTTGTATTTTGCCTTTATGAGCCACAGGGGAGCCTTTCCCTTTCTGAAGCCCTCGACCTCCGCGCTTTGCACCAACTCTTGGTATATGTTCTCCAAGCTTTTCTTTACCACATCTCCTTGGACTTCCACCAACAGGCTTTTGAATAGTCCTTCTCTGTCCTCAAGGCTGACCTTCATAGAAACCTCCTTAGAGTTTATGCGGGTGGAGGGAGTTGAACCCTCACGGGCGTATGCCCACGGGATCCTAAGTCCCGCGCGTCTGCCAATTCCGCCACACCCGCTTAGGGTGTAAAATTATAACATGCTCGTCCTTTTCATACTGTTAGCCTTTTTTGGCTTTTCAAGTGCGTCCGTGGTGGCAAGGGTGGGTTCAGAAACAATAAAGAAGGACGAACTTTATGAATACTTTAACTCCTACTGGAGGGAAATACTGCATCTACCTATAGCAAGGGCAACAAAGGAGGATGTGCAAAGCTTTCTGGTGGAGCTTGTCAGGTCCAAGGTGATAAGGCAAGAAGCCAAAAGGATGGGTATAAGCTTAAAAGATGCGGAGGTGGAGGATTACATACAAAAGAACATAGGCTCAAAAAACTTAAGCCAAATAGCCCTTTATTTCATAAGTACGGAGCTCTTGGTGGATAAGATCGCAGAAAGGCTCTATAAAGGTTCCGAGATCACCGAAAATCAGGTGGTTGCCTACTATTATTTGAACCTTAGGGACTTTAAAGTGCCCGCCCAGGTTAGGTTGGAGCGTTTTGTGGCAGATAGCTTGGAAAGTGCAAACGAGCTTTACTACAGGCTCTCAAGGGGAATAGAGTTTTGGGAGGACATAAAAGGAGTTAAAAAGGGAGAAGCCATGTGGTATTCTATGCAAGCGTTGCCGGATGTGTTAAGGGCACAGCTGAGCCCTTACGAGGTGGGAAGGGTTTCAAAGCCCATATACACGGATGCGGGCTATGTGGTCTTTAGGGTGGTGGGAAGGAGGAACGAGGGTATCCTCTCCCTGGAGGAAGCTAAGCCCATGGTTAGGGCTAAACTTATAAGGGAAAAAAGACAGGAGGTTTTAAAAGAATGGTTGGAGAAAACCTTAAAAAACTATCGGGTGGAATTCTACTTTTCACAGCTTTAGTGGTTTTTTCCTTTGCCCAAGGGCTGGTGGATAGGGTGGTGGCGTCTGTGAACGGAGACCCTATCCTTGAGGGCGATGTAAAACTGGGTATGCTCTTTTACAACACCACCAACAAAAGGGAGGTGATTTCAAAGCTTGTGGATGTATGGCTCATCAATCAGTTCCTTCAAGGAAAGGGCGTTGGCGTGCAGGAGGAGCTTTTGGACCAAACCCTGATCAAAATAGCACAGGCTAACAACATGAGCCTTGAAATACTACAAAACGAACTCCAAAAGGAGGGGCTTACACTAAGGGATCTTAAGGAGTTTTTGAGAAAAGAGCTCTTGTTCAGTCAAGGCATATACGCGGTGCTTTTGAGGGAGGTAAATGTGTCTGCCCTGGACTTGGAGTTGGAAAAGCTCAAAAGGGGGGAGGTGGAGGTAAAGAGGTTGGTGGAGGTGGTAGTGGTAGATAAAAAGGACGGGGAAAGGCTTATGAAAGCCCTTGAGAAGACCAAGGACCTGCGGGAGCTTGCCAAAGCCCTTGGGCTGGAGGTGGAGACCCTTTTGGTAAAGAAGGAAGAGCTGGTGGAGAGCCTTGATAAGGAGGTTTGGAACGCCAAGGTGGGGGAGCTGGTCTTTGGGGAAGACCAAGGGCACATATACGTAGCCAAGGTGCTGGAGGTTAAAGAAGAGTATAAAGGAAAATCTTTGGAAGAGCTAAAAGAGGAGCTACTTCAGAAAAAGCTTGAGGAGAGAAAGAGGGAGCTTTTGCAGAACCTGAGGAAGAAGAGCTTTATAAGGATAATGGGATGAACTGGGAGCTAATTGCCACGGGTTTTTACTTGGGAAGGTTTAGGTATGCGCCGGGGACTGTGGGAACCCTTTTGGGTGTGCCCTTGGCTTACCTTTTTGGTTTTAAGTGGTGGTTGGTGCTTTTGGTGGGTGTTTTCCTTTATTTTCTTGGGGTTAAATCTGCAGAATACATGATGGAGCTTACAAAGGAGGAGGACCCAGAGGGTGTGGTAATAGACGAAATAGTGGGATACTTTTTTGCCTTTCTGTTTCTTGAGCCCACTTTAAAAACACTACTTTTAGCCTTTGTTCTCTTTAGGCTTTTGGACATTCTCAAGCCCTTTCCCATAAATCTTTTTGAGAGAATGCCCAGAGGGCATGGCGTTATGGCGGACGATGTGGTCGCAGGGCTTTTAACAGGGTTTATACTTTATCTGATAATTTAAGGAGGAGGAAAATGTGGAGAGTTTTATATACAGGTCAAAGACCACAGCACGAAAACATTGCCCTTGACCAAATAATGCTTGAGCTCAGGGCTCAGGATAAAATTCCCAACACCATAAGATTTTTGCAGTTCAAGCCCGAATGCGTGCTCATAGGCTACCATCAATCGGTGGAGCAGGAGGTCCGCCTTGAATACACCCAAAGGGAAGGCATAGAGGTAGGAAGGCGGATCACTGGCGGTGGTGCCATATACTTTGACGAGACCCAAATAGGCTGGGAGATAATCGCAGACAAAAACAGTTTTGGAGAAAACATCAGCTTTGAGGAGCTAACCGCAAAAATATGCAACGGCGTAGCAAGGGGACTTCAAAAGCTGGGCATTCCCGCCCAGTTCAGACCAAGAAACGACATAGAGGTGGAAGGAAGGAAAATATCCGGCACAGGGGGCGTTTTTGAAGGGAGGTCCTTTCTCTATCAGGGAACTGTGCTCATGGACTTTAACGTAGAGCGCATGCTAAAGTCTTTGCAAATTCCCGTAGAAAAGCTAACCTCAAAGGGTATAAAGTCCGCAGAAGACAGAGTAGAATGGGTCAAAAGATACTTGGGAAGGATGCCAGAAAAGGAGGAGGTCTTTTCCGCCATACTGGAGGGGCTATCAGAAGAGCTTGGCATACAGTCCCAATGGGGAGAGCTCACAGAAGAAGAAAAAAGACTTTTGGAGGAGAGGAAGGAATACTACAGAAGCCCAGAATGGGTCTATGAAGTAAAGAGGTCCTCCTCGGAGCCGGAGCTCTTGTTTGGAATATACCGGTGTTTGGGTGGCACCTTCAGGGTCTCCGCCAAAGTGGACCCAGACAGAAAACTCTTGGAGCAGGTGATCATAAACGGCGACTTTTTTGTGGAGCCCAAAAGGCTCATATACGACCTTGAAGCATACCTAAAACACACACCCTTGCAGGACGTGGAAAGGAGAATAAGGGAGTTTTTCAAGGATAGACAATGGGAAGGGTTGAACCTGACGGTGGATGATATAGTCTCCGCGGTGATGTTCCCGCTTACAAAGACGGAGGGGCTTGACTTGGGTATGGAAAAAAAAACTCTGAATAACATAATCGGTAGCATAGGGGGAGGGTTAATTGAGAACCTAAAAAAGGCAAAGGTTATGCTTTTGCCTTACTGTGCAAAGCCTCGCTGGTGCGATTACAGACATTTGGACGATTGTGGAGAGTGTGGAGGTTGCACGGTGGGAGATGCCTACAGGCTTGCCTACCAAAAGGGCATGATTCCCATAACTATAACTTCTTTTGAGCTTTTGAGGGACACCCTCAAGTGGTGCGCAGAAAATGGCTACACCTACGTAGGACACTGCTGTTATGAGTTCTACGAAAAAAGGTATGAAATTTTTCAAAAGGCAAGCAAAGAGGGGGCAAAGGGTGTGCTCTTTGACATTGTGGGAACCACCTGCTACAGCTTGGGAGTGGAAGAAGAGGAGAGGGCATATCATGGCGAATTTACCGTAGAGCTGGACCTTATAAAGGATGCCTTAGTTAAATCCCTAAGCGTAAAGGAGGATGAAAAAATTTCAGAGAGATTTCAAAGAAGGCACTTTGATTTTTCTCCCTTCTTTAAGGATTTTGTGCCCTCTTATTACAAAAAGCCAAAGGCGGTGCCAACCCCGGAAGAAGACAGGACAAGAACAGCCCTCCAAAAGGAGGTATTTTTGGGGGATGCAACCATAGATGGCAAAACCGTTAGCTACGAAACCGCCTTTGAAGTACTTGCAGAATGGCTAAGAAGTGCCAAAAAGCCTACAGTGGTGGTGGGACCACTCTTGCTGTGGGATTGGCAAGAGGAAGAACTGAGCCAAAAGGCAAAAGCCCTGAGGGAACTAATAGACAGGGTAGAAAAGCTTCAGGTTAAGGTCCTTCCCGACTACCGCCCCAAGCTAAAAAAATACGACCCATCGGTGGAGATGGACCCTCCGAACCCTCATGAAAGCATACTTCACGACCAAAACGACCTAACCATCCTTGTGGGAGTTCATTGCTACAGGACGGACTTTGTGATAAGGCTCCTCAGAAAGCACACTCCCACCAAAGTGGTTGCCCTCTGTGGTCTTTATGGGCATCCAGAAGCCCACCTATCCACAAGCTTTACAGACGCAGAAAAATTGCTTAAATTCTTAAGCCTATGGTAAGGTTAGCCTTTGAGAGGCGGGCGTTGGACATCGTTCCTTTCCCCGCCCTTTTGATAGACAAAGACTACCAAGTGGTTTTTATGAACAAAAGTGCAGAGGAACTTTATACCAATGATGGTCAAACTTGCTACCAGATCAGTCATTCCTTTTCTGAACCCTGCCACCTTCACAAAGACCACCCCTGCCCCCTAAAGGAGATCAGGGAAAGGAGTCTAAAAGAGTATTCCGTTCTTCACAGACACAAAACCGAGAAGGGAGAGGAATACCATTTGGTAAAGACAGTTTATATGCCAGAACATGACCTCTTTTTGGAGCTACACATTCCCTTGGAGGAGTTATTGTCCGCCTTTGATACCGCCCCGCTAAGACCGGAACTTTTGATAGATTCGGGTCCCCTTGCCTTCTTTCTGTGGGAAAACAAAGAGGGCTGGCCCGTCAGGGATGCCTCCAAAAGCGTTTATGATCTCACCGGCTACACAGTGGAGGAGTTTTTGGGCGGTAAGATAGACTACGCGTCCCTTATTCATCCGGAGGATTTGGAAAGGGTCTCCCAAGAGGTAGCAACCTACACAAACGCTAACAAGGATTTTTGGACCCATCAGCCCTACCGGATCATCACAAAGGATGGAAAGGTCAAATGGGTGCTTGACCATACGGTAAGCGTCAAGGACAACGAGGGCAACATAGTTGGCTATTACGGCTATGTGATGGATATATCCGAGTTCTATGAGAAGGAAGGGCTCTTTAGGCTCCTTTTGGAGAACAATCCAAACGGCGTGATTCTATATGACTTTCAGGAGGACAAGATTGTCTATGCCAACAGAGTTTTTCTTAGAATGCTCAAATATCAGGAGGAGGAGGTCATAGGGAAAAGTGTATTGGCTTTTGTGGACTCAAAAGATTTAGAAAGGGCAAAAAGGTTAATAGAAAGAGGAACAGTGGTACACAGGAAACCTTTGGAAGTCATTTTGAAGTTCGCGACAAAAACAGGAAAAGTCAAATGGTTCAAGCTCGTGGGGCATGTGGTAATATACAGAAACAAAGAACATCTGCTTATTACCCTCATAGACATAACAATGGAGAGGGAAAGGGAAAGGAGGCTCTTTTATTTGGCAACCACCGATAGGCTTACAAAACTTTTGAACAGACATGCAGGCATGAAAATTTTTGAAAACTTGCTCTATCAAGCCCAAAAGTATGGTGTTCCCTTCTCTCTTCTCATGCTTGACATTGACTACTTCAAAAAGCTCAACGATGAGCTTGGGCACTTGGCGGGGGACCTTGCCTTGCGCAAAGTAGCAAAAGCCATAAAGAAAGGCATAAGAAAAAGCGACATAGCCATAAGGTGGGGCGGTGAGGAATTTTTACTACTTTTGCCCTTTACCACGGATCCTCTTCCCATTGGTGAAAAGATAAGGAAGCTAATAAATGCCATAAGCATAGACGGATATGGTTTCTTAAGCGTCTCCGTGGGTGCCACCACCTACCGGGAGGGCGACACCATAGACAGTATGGTCCAAAGGGCGGACAGTGCCCTCTATTCTGCAAAAAGGAAAGGTAAAAACAGGGTTGAATTAGCTTGAAAAGTGCAAGGGTTGGTCTATTTTAATCCTTTATGCAGTGGATGAAAAATATTTTCATATGGATCCTTATCATTGGCTTTATGATCCTTGCCTTTAATGTGTTTAGCGGTTCAGAGAGGGACGCGGGCGTAAGGACGCCCATAAACACCGTCCTTGAACTGGCAAAAGAGGGCAAGCTAAAGGAGGTCAAAATAAAGGATAACACCCTTGTGGGCATAACCACTGAGGGGCAAAAGATAGAAACGGGCTTGCCACCGGGGACAGACATAGTTAGCCAGCTCATAGAGAAGGGCGTTAGAGTGGAGGTGGCGGTTCAGGAACACGGTGGTTGGTGGCTAACCTTTTTAGTCTCTTGGCTACCCATCCTGCTGTTTATTGGTATATGGATCTACATGATGAGGCAAGTTAGCGGTGGGGGTGGAGGTGGCACAAGGGGTGCCTTTAGCTTTGGCAAAAGCCGGGCAAAGGTCTATATAGACGAAAAGCCAAAGGTAACCCTTAACGATGTGGCAGGGATGGACGAGGTAAAGGAAGAGGTAAAGGAGATCATAGAGTATCTGAAGGACCCCATAAAGTTTCAAAGGTTGGGCGGAAGACCTCCAAAGGGTGTTCTGCTCTATGGTGAGCCGGGGGTAGGAAAGACCCTTTTAGCCAAAGCAATAGCAGGAGAAGCCCACGTGCCCTTTATATCGGTCTCTGGCTCGGATTTTGTGGAGATGTTTGTGGGTGTGGGTGCGGCAAGGGTGCGGGACCTTTTTGAAACTGCCAAAAAACACGCCCCATGCATCATATTCATAGACGAAATAGACGCAGTTGGAAGGTCAAGGGGTGCCTTCAACTTGGGAGGAGGACACGACGAGAGAGAGCAGACCCTAAACCAGCTCTTGGTGGAAATGGACGGCTTTGACACCTCCGAGGGCATAATAGTCATCGCCGCCACCAACAGACCGGATATACTGGACCCAGCCTTGCTTAGACCCGGGAGGTTTGACAGGCAGATCTTCATTCCAAAGCCCGATGTTAAGGGAAGGTATGAAATACTCAAGGTGCATGCCAAAAACAAAAAGCTCGCACCCAATGTGGATCTGGAGATCGTGGCAAGGGCAACGCCCGGTTTTAACGGTGCAGACCTGGAGAACATCCTCAACGAGGCAGCCCTTTTAGCCGCAAGGAAAGGGAAGGAATACATAGAGATGGAAGACATAGAAGAAGCCATAGACCGGGTTACCATGGGCTTGGAGCGTAAGGGTATGGTCATATCTCCCAAGGAGAAGGAGAAGATAGCCTACCACGAGGCGGGGCATGCCATAATGAGCCTGATGGTGCCGGGCTCCGACGCCCTACATAAGGTCTCCATCATACCAAGGGGCATGGCTCTGGGCGTTACCCAACAACTACCCATTGACGATAAGCACATGTACGACAGGCAGGACCTCATAGGAAGGCTCATAGTCCTCTTTGGCGGAAGGGCAGCAGAAGAGGTTTTTTATGGCAAAGAGGGTATAACCACCGGTGCGGAGAACGACCTGCAAAGGGCAACGGAGCTTGCCTACAGGATGGTCTCCATGTGGGGAATGAGCGAGAAGGTGGGTCCCGTGGCGGTAAGGCGTGTGGTAAATCCCTTTTTGGGTGGCATGACCACCTCCATAGACATAAGCGAGGAAATGAGAAGGGGTATAGACGAGGAGGTCAAAAAGATCTTAACAGAAGCCTACGAGACCGCCAAGGCAATCGTAGAAACCTATAAGGAGCCCTTGAGGGCTGTGGTTAAAAGGCTCCTTGAGAAGGAGACAATTTCCTGCGAGGAGTTTGTGGAAGTGATGAAGCTCTACGGCGTTGAAGTAAAGAACGAATGCAAGAAGGAAGAGTTTAAGAAGGAGCCCGCCAAGGAGGAGGTTAAAGTTTAAAATTAAAAAGGAGGTAGAAAGATGGGAATGACAATAACCGAAAAGATCATTGCAGACCATGCTGGCAAGAAGGAGGTAAAGCCGGGGGATTTAGCAACCGTAAAAATAGACCTGGCAATGGCGAACGATGTAACAGCACCGTTGGCTATAAAGATCCTTGAAAAATACCACATAGACAAGGTTTTCGACCCAGAAAAGATCGCCTTGGTTCTTTCCCACTTTGTGCCCGCCAAGGATATAAAGTCTGCCGAGCAGGCAAAGATGGTCAGAGACTTTGCCAAAAAGCACAATATAAGGTGGTTCTTCCGAGAGGGAGAGGGCATAGAACATACGATCCTACCAGAAGAAGGCATAGTGGTTCCCGGAGATCTGGTGGTGGGTGCGGACTCTCATACATGCACCTACGGTGCCCTCGGAGCCTTCTCCACCGGTATGGGCTCCACCGACATAGCCTACGCCATGGCGACGGGAGAAACTTGGCTGAGGGTTCCCCACTCCATGAAGTTCATCTTCTACGGAAAGCCCTCCGCATGGGTAATGGGCAAAGACCTAATTTTGCATACCATAGGGCAGATCGGCGTGGATGGAGCCCTCTACAAGGCTATGGAGTTTGAAGGGGAAGCCATAAGACACCTTTCCATGGACCAGCGCTTTACCATCACCAACATGGCAGTGGAAGCGGGTGCAAAGAACGGCATAATTGCACCCAATGAAAAGACCCTACAGTATGTATCCCAGAGGGCAAAAAAACCTTGGAAGGTCTATCATAGCGACCCAGATGCAGAATATTCAGAAATTTACGAGTGGGATGCGGGCAAGTTGGAGCCTTTGGTAGCATGGCCCTATTTGCCTTCCAATGTTCATCCGGTAAGCGAATCCACCCACATAACCATAGACCAAGCCTTCATAGGCTCCTGCACCAACGGAAGGATAGAGGACCTTCGGATCGCCGCAAAAATACTAAAAGGAAGAAAGGTGCATCCCTATGTTAGGTGTATAGTGATCCCGGCTTCTAAGAAGGTTTATACGCAAGCGCTGAAAGAAGGTCTTATTGACATATTCTTGGAGGCTGGGTGCGTGGTTTCCGTCTCCACCTGCGGTCCGTGTCTTGGGGGTCATATGGGCATTCTGGCGGAAGGGGAAAGGTGCATATCCACCTCCAACAGGAACTTTCCTGGAAGGATGGGACATCCAAAGAGCGAAGCCTACTTGGCAAACCCTGCGGTGGTTGCTGCGAGCGCGGTGTTAGGTAGAATTGCCCATCCCGAGGAAGTTGTGAGCCTAAAGGAGGTGGAGGAAGCCTTAGTATGATGCCCTATGAAGAAGCCCTAAGCATAGTCCTTTCCCATTGCCCCACACTTCCCACCGAAAGGGTCTATCTTTTGGACGCCTTGGGTAGAGTTCTGGCAGAGGATGTGCTATCAGAGGAAGACAGACCCTCCTTTGACAACTCCGCCATGGATGGATACGCAGTCCATTGGGAGGACATCAAGGATGCACCGGTGGAGCTTTTGGTGGTGGGGGAGCTACCCGCAGGCGCAGAGGAGACTTTTGAACTTCCAAAGGGCTGTGCAGTTAAGATCTTTACAGGGGCGCCTATCCCAAAGGGTGCCACTGCGGTGGTGCCAGTAGAATACACCGAGGCAAAAGACGGAAAGGTTTTAATAAAGGGGACATTCAAAGAGGGGGCACACATAAGAAGAAAGGGCGAAGAGCTAAAGGCTGGAGAGATAGTCCTACAAAAGGGAACCATTTTAAGACACTATGAGGTGGGTCTTTTGGCTTCTTTAAACAAGGTTCAGGTGGAGGTATCAAGAAAGCCAAGAGTGGCGGTGCTATCCACCGGAGACGAGATAAAGGACTTGGGAGAACCCATCACAAAGCCCTCCCAGATAAGAACATCCAACGGCTACACCCTTATGGCGGGTATTTCCCTTGCGGGCGGAGAGCCCCATTATCTTGGCATAGTTCCCGATGAGCCAGATAAACTGAAAAAAGTCCTTTCTCAGCTTGAAGACTACGATGTCTTTATAACCACCGGCGGTGTGTCTATGGGAGATAGGGACTACATAAAAACCCTCGTAGAAGAGGTGGGTGTAAAGGTGCATTTTCATAAGGTCCGAATAAAGCCCGCCAAGCCTATACTTTTTGGTACCTACAAAGAGGGCAAAGGTCTATTCTTTGGCATCCCAGGAAATCCTGTCTCCTGTGCTATGGCTTTTGACCTCATAGTAAAGCCCGCCCTCTTGAAGATGCAGTCCGCCAAGGATTATATGCCCAAAACTCTTTGGGCAAAGCTAAAAAGGGACTTTTCCCGAAGGGATGCAGAAAGAAGAGAGTTTGTTAGGGCGTTCCTGAGCCTCGAGGAACAGCAGCTTGTCTGCGATTTTTCCCCAAAGCTCCAGTCCCATATGCTCACATCCTACGTGGGTGCCAATTGCTACATGGTAGTTAAGGAGGGTGTTAAAGAGCTCAAAGGGGGAGAATTGGTAGAAGTGGTGCTCTTCTGATAAAATTTTTACCGATGGGTTTGAAAATATACAACACCCTTAGCGGAAAGCTTGAAGAGTTTGTGCCCATAAATCCTCCGGAGGTAAAAATATACGTCTGCGGTGTGACGGTCTATGACGACTCCCATGTGGGACATGGCAGGAGCCTCATCGTTTTTGATGTCTTTAGGAGATACCTTGAACATTTGGGATACAAGGTAAAGTTCGTCAGGAATTTCACCGATGTGGATGACAAGATCATAAACAGGGCAAAGGGTGAGTGCGTGCCCTTTATGACCATAGCCAACAGATATATAGCCAGCTACTACGAGGATATGGAGGTTATAGGTGTAAAGCCGGCGGATGTGGAGCCCCGCGTCAGCGAACACATCCCAGAGATCATAGAGGTTATATCCAAGCTTATTGAGAAGGGATACGCCTACGAATCGGGTGGAGATGTGTATTTTTCTGTGTCTGCCTTTTTGGAGTATGGCAAACTCTCCAAAAGGAACCCGGAGGAGTTGGAGGTAGGTGCGAGAATAGAGCCATCCGAGAAGAAGAAAAACCCATTGGATTTTGCCCTGTGGAAGTCCGCCAAGGCGGGAGAACCCGCGTGGGATTCCCCCTGGGGTCCCGGAAGACCAGGGTGGCACACCGAATGCGTGGCAATGATCTTCAAGCACTTAGGGGAGACCATTGATATCCACGCAGGAGGGCTTGACTTGGTCTTCCCTCACCATGAAAACGAAATAGCCCAGGCGGAAGCTTGCACTGGAAAGCCCTTTGCCCGCTATTGGATGCACAATGGACTGGTCACAGTAAGTGGGCAAAAAATGTCCAAATCTTTAGGCAACTACATTACCCTAAAGGAGGTCTATTCCAAATACCATCCAGATGTGCTAAGGCTCTTGGTCTTATTTACCCACTATAGAAGTCCCTTGGACTTCTCTTGGGAAAAGATGGAAGAGACAAAGAAGGCTTACGAGAGGCTAAAAAGTGCTATCACAGACCTGGAGCTTTTAAAAAACTTGCCCATAGAAGAGAGTTCTGGAACCCATCCCCTCTTTGAAAAGGTAAAGGAAACGGAGGAGAAGTTCTTTGAGGAGCTGAGCCAAGACTTCAACACTCCCGCCAGCCTTTCCCATCTCTTCGGTCTGGTCTCCGAGCTAAACAGAATAAAGAAGACCGCCTTTGAGAGAAAGAGTATAAGCTCTAATGAGCTTTCTGCCTATGAATATGCGGTAAGCTCCCTTTTGAAGCACACAATTGGTATCTTTGGCATATTGGAAGAGCTAAAGCAAGATGAGTGCGTCAGAGAAAGGAGGGAAGAGAAAGGCTTTGAAGGGCAAAAGGTGGATGAAAGGTTGTTGGAGCTTTTGGTGAATGTTAGGGAAAGGGCAAGAAAAGCAAAGCATTACGATATATCCGATTACATAAGGGAAGAGTTGGGCAAGCTTGGAGTTATTCTGGAAGACACGCCGGCGGGCACAAAATGGAAACTTCAACGATAATATTAGACGGCAGAGAAGTATCCGAGAAGATCAGGGAGAGCATAAAAAGGGAGGTGGAGTATTACCTTCAAAGGGGCTACAGGGAACCTTCCTTGGCGGTTATATTGGTGGGCGAGGACCCACCCAGTTTGGTCTATGTGGGAAACAAAAGGAAAGCCTGCGAAAAGGTGGGTATAAAGTCCCTCTTTTACCATCTTCCTTACAACACCAAGCTGGAGGAGCTTTTGGAGCTTATCGCAGAACTGAACGCAAGGGAGGATGTGGATGGAATACTGGTCCAGCTACCCCTTCCGCCCCACATACCCATGCAGGAGGTGATCTTAGCTATCTCTCCAAGGAAGGATGTGGATGGCTTTCATCCGGAGAATATGGGAAGGCTCTTGGGAAGGCTAGAAGGTGGCTTTATTCCATGCACACCATTGGGCATAGACCTTTTGCTCAAACACTATCAAATAGACCTAAAGGGCAAGGATGTGGTCATAGTAGGTGCTGGCTTTATTGTGGGAAGACCCCTTAGTGCCCTCATGCTCTGGAGGGATGCTACCGTCAGCGTGTGCCACATTCACACCAAGGACATAAAAAAATACACCACCCAAGCGGACATACTCGTCTCCGCTACTGGGGTGCCCCATCTGATAAGGGAGGATATGGTAAAAGAGGGTGCGGTAGTTATAGATGTGGGAATAACCAAGGTAGGAGATAAAATTTTGGGAGACGTATGCTTTGAGGAGGTGAAGGAAAGGGCTTCCGCCATAACGCCCGTGCCGGGTGGTGTGGGACCCATGACTGTAAGTGCCCTCCTTTTGAACACACTCCAAGCTTACAAAAAAAATGTTAATAAAGGTTAAAGCCAAGCCAAGGGCAAAGGAAGAGTATGTAAAAAGGCTCGGAGAGGACTTTTATGAAGTGGCTGTAAAAGAGGTGCCAGAAAAGGGTAGGGCAAACGCAAGAATAGTAGAGCTACTCTCAAAGTATTTTGGAGTTAAGAAGGACAGAATAAAACTTGTAGTGGGCGAGACGTCAAAATCAAAACTATTCCAAATATTAGGAGAAGAAAACCAACCTTAGCATCCAACCTGTTATAAACTGAAAGAGAACAATAAGCAGTCCAAAGAGGGCTAAGAGTATGCCCAACTTTCTGGAACTTTCAGTTTTAAGCCAGAAGTATATAAAGCTCAGGAAGGAAAACACAGTCAGAAATATACCGTTCCATTTGTGAGGGAAGCCCCACAGAAAGGGCATTTTTGAAACCACCAACGGATTGCTTGCCGCTTTAAAACCAAAGATCACTGTAAAAACCAAAAGGACAGAAAGAAGGGCGTGTCCATATAAGGCATACCTACGAAGGTCGTCTCTTCCGAAGAGAAAGCCCAAAATGTACATAGAAAACACCGCAATAGCTAACAGGATGGCAGGATAGGAAAAGAGCGGATGTAGAACCATGATAACACCTCCGAATTTATTTTAAGTTATTTCTTCCTCCGAGTAAGAAACTACCACCCTCGCAGGTCTCAGAACCCTATCGTGAAGGTAATAGCCCTTCCTTAATGTCCTCAGAACGGTGTTGGTGGGATAGTCAAGGGAGAACTCTCTATCCACTGCCTCCGCCAAGTTTGGGTCAAATTCCTTACCCTCTAACTCTATAGCCCTTATGCCGTGCTTTTCTAACACGCTTAAAAATTGTCTATATATCAGCTCAATGCCACTTCTTAACGCCTGGACGCTTTCCGCTTTGCTCTCAAGAGCCCTCTCCAGATTGTCCAAGACCTCCAAAACATCCAAAGCTAACCGGTCATGCCCGTATTTTCTAAATTCCTCTATATCCCTTCTGTATCTCTCCTTGAGGAGCTCATACTCCCTCTGAAGCTCCACAAGCCTTTGATTAGCAACCCTGGCTATGTTTTCAAGCTTGGTTAGTCTCTCCTCTAACTCCTTGAGCCTTTTCTCCTCTTCCTCCAACTGCCCTAAAACCTTCTCTTCGGTAAACTTATCGCCCGATGTTTCCTCGGGACGCTTTTCTTCCTCCTGCATCACTCCAGCTCCTCAGCACCCTTGTCTATGTATTCATACTTCTCAGACATTTCCATAGCCTTTTCAAAGAGGGCTTTTTCTTCCTCCGCTATGGTGATTATCCTCTTCTTGGCAACTTCTACTGCCTCTCCACCCAAGGATTCCCTTCTTGTCTTTCCTTCAAGGACTGCGTCCGCTATCTTTGAGGTTAGAAGTTTTATAGACTTTATGGCGTCATCGTTGCCGGGAATTGGGTAATCTATAACATCAGGGTCGCAGTTAGAGTCCGCTATGGCAACCACGGTTATACCCAACTTTTTTGCCTCTTGGACCGCTATGTCCTCCCTTACCGTATCTACCACCCAAATGATGTCCGGGAGCCTTTGCATGTTAATTATTCCACCGTATAGTTTGCGTAGCCTTTCCATCTTCCTCCGCAGGGCTCTAACTTCCTTCTTGGGCAGGACATCAAAGACACCCTCCGCCTCCATCCTCTCGAGGGTTTGCAACTTAAGAATGCTCTTGCGGACAGTTCCAAAATTGGTAAGCAGACCACCCACCCACCTTTCGTTTATATAGTGGGCTCCGCATCTTTCTGCTTCTTCCTTTATTATGTCCTTTGCCTGCTTTTTGGTGCCCACAAAGAGCACCTCCGCCCCCTGGGCTACGCTGTCTGCCACAAAGTGATAGGCTTGTCTAAGATAGACAAGGGTCTTGTTTAGGTCTATTATGTGGATCCCTTGCCTTACTCCATACAAAAAGGGAGCCATCTTGGGGTTCCATCTACCCCTGCTGTGTCCAAAATGTACGCCCGATTCCAAAAGCTCGTTCATAGTTGCTACGCTCATACCATACCTCCTTGGGTTTTGCCACCCTTTTCCATCACCCTTACGGGCAACCCAACCGGAAAAGGTGCGGTTTAATCTTTATTATTATACCAAAAACGCCTCTCCTTTTTGAGGATCTTTTCCTTGTACTCATCTATTTTTGCCCTTCTTACTTGAGGGTTGCTGTAAAACCAGAGACCAAACAAAAAGGAAAGGAAAACAATCCCCAAGAGGGCAAAGGCTATAAAAAACTTCACATTTCCCATCCTACTCATTGTTTTTAAAGGGGGCAAAGCCCCCAGTAGGGTTAATGCGTAAGTTGTTTGTGCTTTTTGAGCCACTCATAGTTATATGGGTCCCAATCTTCGGGCATGTGAGGAATCTTGTCAAAGTTGTGAGGGGGTGGTGGAGAAGGAATAAGCCATTCCAAAGAGGGGGACTCCCAAGGATTGTCGGAGGTCTTTTTGCCAAATTTTGCGGATAGGAAGAGGTTCAGAAAGACGATGCCTATTCCGATGGCAAGGATGAAAGCACCTATGGTTTGCCAGTGGTGAAGGACAACCCAGCTCTCTATGGCAGGATAGTCTGCATACCTTCTGGGCATGCCCTCAAGACCAACGATGAACTGCAGGAAGTAAAAGAGGTTAGAACCTATCATGATCAGCACGAGACCAACCTTGCCCCAGAACTCACTGTACATTTTGCCCGTAAGTTTGGGGAACCAATAGTGGAACCCACCAAGGACTGCGAGGGTTAATGCCATTCCCAGCACATAGTGGAAGTGTGCCACCACAAAGTGAGAATCGTGCACACCTATGTCAAAGGCTGGAAGCCCCAGTGGTATTCCAGTCAGACCACCGATCAAGAACATAAATATGGCAGACAGGGTGTAGAGCATGGGTGTGGTAAGACGAATAGAACCCTTGTATAGAGTGCCAATCCAGTTAAAGATCTTAATACCTGTGGGAACACCTATCAGGACCGTGGTGTAGGAGAATAGGATCCTTATCCAATCTGGCACACCACTGGTGAACATGTGGTGGATCCAAACCATAAAGCCAAGGATGGCTATACCCCATATAGCAAAGATCATGGAGGTTCTGCCGAAGATCTCCCTTCTGGAAAAGGTGGCGATCATCTCGGAGATCAGACCAAAGGCGGGAAGGATCATAACATACACAACTGGGTGGGAGTAGAACCAGAAGATGTTCTGATAGAGGACAGGATCGCCTCCCCTTGTAGGATCAAAGAAGGCGGTATTGAAGTATTTGTCCAAAAGGAGCATGGTCACTGCACCCGCGAGGGCTGGAACACCAAGGATCTGGATAACGTTCATTGCCAAAAAGGAGTGCAAGAAAAGGTTCATTTTCTTAAAGGTTATTCCGGGAGCCCTCATGCTGAGGTTTGTAACCACAAGGTTTATAGCGGAGGCTAAGGATGCTGCGCCCAGGAGGTGTATAACAAGGGCATAGAAAGCTACAGGTCCTGCGTTATCGTTTAGGGAGAAGGGAGGATAACCCGTCCACATCATCCTTATGTGGCTTCCGGGCAAAAGGGTAAGGAGTGCCAACACACTGGCTGCAAAGAAAAGCCAATAGCTAAGGGCGTTGAGCCTTGGAAAGGCAACATCCCTTGCACCTATCATCAGAGGAAGAAGGAAGTTTCCGAAGGAACCCCATACTCCTACCGCCCACCAGAACTGCATGATAACTCCGTGGAGGGTAAGAAGCTGATTGTAATGGTCTTCATCCACATACTGAAGACCAGGCTGGAATAGTTCCAACCTTATACCGAGGGCAGAAAGACCAGCAATAAGGAAGAATATTATGCTGGTCATACCGTACATTACGCCGATCTTCTTGTGGTCTGTGGTAAAAACCCACTCCTTTAGAGTGGCTCCAAACCACGGCTTAGGGACGCCTGCTACTGCCATGGCCACACCTCCTTAAAAGCTTTTATTCAAAGATACCTTGTTAGCGGAATCCATTGGCTGACCATACCACTTTTCAAACTCTTCTTTGGGAACCACCTTTAGCACAGCCGCCATTTTAGAGTGCTTAGTTCCACAATATTCCCTGCAGAAGACCCAGTACTCTCCGGGCTGGTTAATTTTAAACCACATGTGGTTTATCCTTCCGGGCACCGCATCCTCAGTGGCTTTTGCAGGTTGCACATAAAAGGAATGTATAACATCTTGAGAAGTGAGAAGGACCTTTATGGGAACGCCTGCAGGAATGTATGCCTTTGCGGTATCCGGGATTTTATCCAAGGGAAGGTAAGATTTTGTTTCTGGGTCCTCAAACATGTTAAAGAAGGCAATAACCTGCTTTCCGTTTGGATATTGGAACTGCCAGCCCCACATAAAGGCGGTAACCTTTATCTCAAAGGAGTTTGCGGGTGCAGTCCTTTGGGTTTTGTAAAAGGCAAAGCTCTGGGTGGCAAGGTAGATAACTATTATTACAGGAATTATGGTCCATAGGACCTCTAAAGCCGGGCTTTCTTTAACATGCTGTGCCTCTTCATTGAAGCCCTTTTTGTAGCGATACTTGATCAAAAAGTAGGCACCAGGAATGAACACAACAAGGTAGATCACCACAGATATGAACAGCCATATGTAATACATGTAGTCCCACAAATGGGCTGGTTCTGCCACAGGCTGTGCAAAGGAAAAGCCAGCCATCAGTAGGGCTAACAAACCGGTGCGCCTCATCTTAATACCTCCTTTCTGGTTTTATAATATATACCCAAAGCAAAGGTGAGCACAACCAAGGACACGCCTAAAAGGGCAAAAATTACCATTGGGTCTATTACATACTTGCTCCTTGCGTGGTCGTATCTGTAGCAGGCAAGCAAGGCAAGGTCTATTATGTTGCTTAAGGTGGGTTTTTCCTTTTGGGCGTCCGCAAAGGCGAGCCTAAGGTCCCTTTCTGTGGGAAAGGCTCCGTATAAGTATCTGGTGATCTTGCCAGAGGGAGATAGGAAGATTACCGCAGAGGTGTGAATAAAAATTTTGTCTCTTGGCACATAGTAGAACTTGTAGCCAGTTGCCTCTGTGAGCCTCTTTATGTCCTCCTTGGACAAAAGTCCCACCAGCCAGTTTTCTGGAACCCTTCCTCCAAAGTTTTTGTCTATAAAAGCCTTTAGGGTTTCCAAGTTATCCTTTTCATCAAAGGAAAGCACCACAAACCTGTAGTCCGCAAAGCCAGACTTTGAAGCCCTTTGCACATTGCTAACTGTCAGAGGACAGGCGGTTTCACAGGTGTAATAGGCAAATATAAGGGCGGTGGGTTTTCCGTCCATGAATTCCTTAAGTCTTTTGGTGCCGTTGAGGGTTAGCACTTCTGCATCGGGAATATCCTTCCCTAAAAAGAGCTCCTCTTGAATTTTAACCACAGAGACATCCTGTTCTCCATAGTCGGAGAGCCTATAAGCCATAACAAAGATAGGTAGCAAGAGCAAAAGCAACAACCTCATACCAAGCTACCCACAAGGTATGCACTGCTTGCCACCAAGAGCCACATCAAATCCACAAAGTGCCAGTAAAGGACTGTCGCCCTTATGTAGGTTTGTCCTTTGTGATGGGATATTTGGTTGGTCAAAAGTATCAATATTGCAACTATTTGCATCAAGATACCCATAAATATGTGGGAGGTGTGAATGCCAGTTAGGGCATAAAAGCCCGTGCCATACATGTTAGAGCTTATGGTAAAACCACCATGCCAAAGGTGGCTCCATTCAAGAATGTGCAAAACTGCAAAGAGCAAACCTAAGGCTATGGTTATCAGGAAAAAGAGGACTGCAAGGGCTTTTTTTCCACTGTGGGTAGCTTTTTCAGCAACTATAGCGGTTGCACTTGAAGTCCAAAGGATGAGCGTTAGGATGACGGGCATTGTTAAGTTCATTTCCTTTGGCACCCAGTTTGGCCACTGGTCTGCATGGGCAACCCTTGCCATGTAAAAGGCTGCGAACATGGTGCCAAAGATCACCACCTCAGAGACTATGAAGAAGACCATTGCGGGAAATCCTAAACCTTCTTCGTGACCCTTCTTAAAGAACTCGTAAGCCCAACCCGCCAAGGAGAGAATAAAGAGGGCTACTGATACACCACCTAAGACCAGTGCAAGCAATGGCTTTTGCCAAACGAAGTAGGATATAAAGGTTACTGGCAGTAGAAGGGTTGCTATGCCTAACGGTAGGGGCCAAAAGCTGTATTCGTGCTCTCCAAGGTGATGGTGCACCTCATGCTGTGCCATTTTAGTCCTCCTTTGCGGTGTAGTATTATAAGTATATTTGAAAAGTCTTTTCTCAAATATGATTTATATCACAAAAAACCTCTAGATGTTAAATTTTTCTTAAATTTTTAAATTTTTTCACATTTTTTCAAACTGTTAAAATAATAGTTTCAATGGGCGAGCTCAATCCATCCCAAGAGAGAGTGGTAAGGCACTTTGGTTATCCCATCATGGTTATTGCGGGTGCAGGGTCAGGAAAAACAAAAACCCTTGCCCACAAGGTGGAGTATCTTCTGAAAGAGCTTTCCCTTAGCCCAGACCGTATTCTTGCCCTTACCTTTACTAACAAAGCGGCAAAGGAGATCGCAGAGAGGATAGAGAAGGTAACTGGTATGAGGCTAAAATGGGTGGGCACCTTCCATTCGGTAGCTTTGAACCTTCTCCGAGAATACGCCAGCTTTATAGACCTTCCAAAAAATTTTTCTATTTTGGATGAGGAAGAGAAAAACAAATTTATAAAAGAACTTTTCAGAAAAAAGGGAATAGACGCCAAGAGGATTGAAGATTTTAAGGCATACATATCCAAAAGGAGAGAGGACCTAAAGCCCCCCTCTGACCCCCTCTTGGAAGGGCTCTTTGAGGAGTATATATACCTTTTGAGAGAAAATGCCCTGCTTGACTTTTCGGACCTTATGTGGGAACTTTTTAGGCTCTGCAAGGTAAAAGACCTAAGGGACTGCTTTGATTACATCTTGGTGGATGAATTTCAGGATACCAACACCATCCAGTATGAGATCGTTAAAAGGTTGAGCAGAGAAAACATATGCGTGGTGGGAGACCCAAACCAGTGCATCTATGAGTGGCGTTATGCAAGGCCAGACAACATGCTAAGGTTCAAGGAGGACTTTAATCCCGAGGTGGTCAAGCTTGAATACAACTACCGTTCTAAAAAGTTCATAATAGAGGTTGCCAACTGTGTACTCTCTGCTTCCTTGGCAGAGTGGAAGGAACTCATCCCCCGTTTGATAGCGGTGCGGGATGGGGAAGAAAAGCCCGTGGTTAGAAGATTTTCAAAGCCAGAAGAAGAGGCAAGGTGGGTGGCGGAGGAGATAAAGCGCTTAAGCAGTCATTATCCGCTTTCCCAGATAGCGTTACTCTTTAGGGTTAGCCACCTGATGGATAGCTACGAAAGGGCGCTCTTTAGTGCGGGCATTCCCTACAAGGTGGTTGGTGCTGTTAGGTTCTTTGAGAGGGCAGAGGTCAAGGATGCACTGAGCTTTTTAAGGCTACTGGTTAATAGGTCAGACAGGGCGAGCTTTGTTAGGGCTTTGGAGGCCTCTGCGGAAGGAGTAGGAAAGGGAACCATAAACTTCATAGAGAGGTTTTACTCGGGAGACTGGCTGAAGGCTACCACCTTAGCCCTCAAGGAACTGCCCCCCGTAAGGGCAAAGGTCCTTTATAACCTTCTCTCTAAGCTTTCCAATCTTGCCCACTCTTTGGAAAACTACGCACAGGCTTTTGAGGAATTTTTACAGCAGATAGATTTCTTTGAGGGATTGAAAGATAGATACCCAAAGGACTGGATGGAGAGGGAAGAAAACGTAAAGGAACTTCTGAGATACCTAAGAGAAAAGGCGATGGAAGGATACAACTTAGAGGAAGTTCTGCAGGAGGTTAGCCTACTGCAAGAGGATGAGGAAAAGGGGCAGGGGGTAAGGCTAATGACCATTCACGCCAGCAAGGGCTTGGAGTTTTCGGTGGTCTTCGTCCCAAGGCTTGAGGAGGGCATCCTGCCCCATGAGAGAAGTTTAGAGGACCAGAGAGAGTTAGAGGAAGAAAGAAGGCTCTTTTATGTGGCTATTACAAGGGCAAAGGATTTGCTGTACATGAGCTATGTAAAGGATAAAGAGAGTGCTCCAAGCCGGTTTCTCTCAGACATAGACAAGAGATTTTTGGATCTGTCTGCCTTCAAAAAAGCCGCCACTCTGCCAGAACTTACTCCAAAGGTAGAGCTGAGGGCTGGGGAGAAGGTAAGACACAGAGTTTTTGGAGAGGGTGTGGTGGTGAGGGTGGATGGGGCTAAGGCGGTTGTGAATTTTGGCGGAACCCAAAAGAGCATATACATCACTTTTCTTGAGAAGGTATAAAAAGGCTTATACCAGCTACGCCGTAAGCACCGTTTTTATAGCAAAGTTTGATCCTATCCCAAGTTATACCACCCAGGGCATAGATAGGAATGCTTACCTTTTTGGCAACTTCCTGTAGGTAAAGAAGCCCCAGAGGTTTAGCGTCAGGGTGTGAAGAGGTTTCAAAAATAGGGCTGAGGGTTATAAAGTCTGCCCCTTGTTCTTGGGCGTAAAGGGCTGATTCCAAGCTGTGGGCAGAGTATCCTATCAGAAGTTTTGGTGCGATTTCCTTTACCACCTTGGGCGGTATACCCTTTTCTGGCAGATGCACACCGTCCGCATGGACCGCAAGGGCAACATCCACCCGGTCGTTGATGAACAAAAGGGCGGAGTATTCTTTGGTGATCTCCCGCACCCTGAGGGCAAGCTCATAATACTTCCTACCGGTAAGCTCCTTTTCCCTTAGCTGGACCATTCGGACGCCCCTGTCAAGGACCCTTCTGAGGGTTTCTTCAAAATTTTCTCCATACCTTTTGGAGTCTGTTATGGCATAAAGGCGTGGCAGTTCCATGTGGTTTAAAATAGTCTTATGGCGGTCATAGAGCAAGTAAAGGCAAGGGAGGTTTTGGACTCAAGGGGAAACCCCACCGTAGAGGTGGAGGTTAGGCTGTCCTCTGGTGCGGTGGGAAAGGCTATAGTGCCAAGCGGTGCATCCACCGGAGAGAGGGAAGCTCTGGAGCTCAGGGACCACGACCCCAAAAGATACTTGGGAAAGGGCGTTTTAAAGGCGGTGGATAATGTGAACGGTATAATTGCCAAAGAGCTTAAGGGTTTGCCCGCTTACAATCAGAGGGAAATAGACAGACTTTTAATAGAGTTAGACGGAACACCCAACAAAAGCAAGCTGGGAGCTAATGCGATCCTTGGGGTTAGTATGGCTACCGCAAGGGCTATGGCAAACCATCTTGGAGTGCCCTTATACAGATACTTGGGAGGCGTCTTTGGGAACAGACTGCCCGTGCCTTTGATGAACGTGATCAACGGAGGGGTGCACGCGGACAATCCCTTGGACATTCAGGAGTTTATGATCTTGCCCGTGTGTGGTGGGAGCTTTTCCGAAGCCCTCCGGGCTGGAGTGGAAGTTTTTCATACACTGAAAAAACTTCTCAAAGAGAAGGGCTACTCCACCAACGTGGGAGACGAAGGAGGTTTTGCTCCCAATCTGGAGAACACAGAAAAAGCCTTGGAGTTTTTGATGAGGGCAATAGAGTCCGCCGGATACAAGCCGGGTGAGGATGTGCTCTTGGCTTTAGACTGTGCATCCTCTGAATTTTACTATGAGGATGACCTTTACCACATAGAGGGCAAAAAGCTAAAGGCAGATGAACTGGTAGAGTTTTACCTTAAGCTAATTGAAAAATTTCCGATAGTATCTTTAGAGGATCCAATGGCAGAGAATGACTGGGAGGGTTGGAAGTTGATAACTCAGGCGCTCGGCTCTAAAGTGCAGTTGGTGGGAGATGACCTATTTACCACCAACATAAACACCCTGCGGGAAGGCTTTGAAAAGGGCGTTGCCAACGCCATACTCATAAAGCTAAACCAGATAGGCACCCTTTCAGAGACTATGGAAACCATAGCTTTTGCCAAAGAGCACGGCTACAATACGATAATCTCCCATCGGTCTGGAGAGACAGAAGACACCTTTATAGCCCATTTGTCGGTAGCTGTCAACGCAGGGCAGATAAAGACGGGTTCCGCCTCAAGGACAGATAGGGTTGCAAAGTACAATGAACTCTTGCGTATAGAGGAGGACCTTGGCTATGCGGGAAGGTTTGGGGGTAAAGAGGAATTCTGGAGGTTCGCGGGCAGATAGATTAGCCCTGCTCTTCTTTCTGCTCATGCTGTTTTTTACGGGATACAATCTGCTCTTTGGAAGATACAACCTTACGGAAATAAAAAAAATGAGGGATAACATGGGGGAAATGGACAAAAAGCTAAAAGCCCTAAAAAGTGAAAACATGAGGTTAGAGGAAGAGATAGGGCTGGCGGAAAAGGACCTGGACTTTCAACTGGAAAAGGTCGCCAGGGAAAAAATGCAACTTCAAAGACCCAAGGAGAGAATTCTTCTGTTTAAGGATTGAGCCTTTTGCAGAGATAAAACCTGCTCCCTTTTCCCTTTTCACTTTCCAAGTGAATGCTTAGCCCTTGCTTTTGGGCTATTGCCTTGACTATCGCCAAACCAAGTCCAAAACCCTCTTTCTCTTTGTTCTCCCGATAAAAAGCTTCAAAAACCTTCTCTTTATCCTCAATACCAACACCGCTGTCTTCCACTACGATGCAATCGTCTTTGTAGTAAAGCTTTATGAACCCACCCTTTGGTGTGTATTTGTATGCGTTTTCCAAAAGATTTGCCAAGGCAAGCTTAAGGTAATCGTAATCACCCTCCCAAGGGATGTCCTCCGAGAGGTATTCCACCCTAAAGACATGGCTTTCCTTTACAAACTCATATTCTTCCTCAAGCTCTGCAAACAATTGATTTGTGTAAAAAGTTCTATGACTTAAGGGCACCTCAGATTGGAGCCTCATCAAAAGCATTAGCTTTTTTATAAGCATCTCCATCCTGTTGGTTTGTTGGAGAAGTTTTTGTAGCACTGCCTTCAATTCCTCTCCCTTGTAAAAGCCCTCGCTTATAAGCTCAATCTGTCCTTTTATGTATGTTAAAGGTGTGTTTAGGGCATGGGTTATATCCCTCATAAAATTTACCTGCCAGGTTATGACCTCCTTTAATCTATCTACCATATCCTTGTAAGCCTTTTGCAACTGTCCGAGCTCATCCTCTGTTTTTGCCTCTGCCACTTCCACTCCCAAAGGACCCTCCTTTGAGATCCTTTGGGATATAGAAGTAAGATAGCCCAAAGGTTCAAGAAACCTCTTTATAATGGGCGGGACCAAAATTAGGATGAAGATTGACACTATGGACGCGGTAAGCACTACAAACTTTATAAGTTCGTCTTGCACTCTCTGTATGGACTTTAGCCTAAAAAGTAGAATAACCGTGTATTTTTCTCCTACTTTTTTTGTTAAGAAGGCGTAGTTTTCATATACACCCTTTTTTTCCTTTAGGAAGACCTCCGGCTTTGGTAAATTTACCATCTCCTCTCTAAAGGGTGGCACAAAGCTTACAATCTTTCCTTCACGATCTACCACCAAAGCACCTATATCTTCGCTGGCTAAATCCTCTGCTAAAGAGCCTATTCTTTTGTCAATGTCTTTGTAAGCCTCTAAGTAAAACTCCACAACAGGGTTCGCATATCTTTCCATGTATCCATAAGCGTAGCCTATAAGCACGTGCCTGATGGCTAAGAGGGAAACCAGTGTAAAAAGGGCGATACTTAAAAGATAAAGGGAGACAAAAAATAGCGAGAGCTTTTTGTTAAGAGACATCCTCTGCGCTTAGCTTATAGCCGTATCCCCTTACGGTTTGTATTAACTTTGCCGGTTTGTCTCCAAGCTTACTTCTAAGGTTCTTTATATACACATCCACTATGTTTGAGCCCTCATCGTGAGAATATCCCCAAATCTTCTTGTATATCTCTTCCCTGCTAACCACACTTCCTGCCCTTTGGGAAAGTAGTTTCAGCAATTCAAACTCCCTTTTCGTTAGGTTTATTTTCTTACCTTTGTATATGATCTCGTGGGATGCTAAATTTACAACAAGATCTCCCACCCTTATTATATCTTCTGCCCTTTTGTATCTTCTCATAACCGCTTGGATCCTTGCAAGCAATTCTTTAAAAGAGAAGGGTTTTGTGATGTAATCGTCCGCTCCCGCTTGGAGAACCTCTACCTTATCTTCTATCTGCCCCCGGGCGGTAATTACCAAAATGGGTATGTCTCTGCTTTCCCTTACCTTTTTGCATATTTTTATGCCATCAAACCTCGGTAGCATCAGGTCAAGAAGCAAAAGGTCGTAGTCCTTTTCTGAGAAATTTTTCAAAGCCAAAAAACCATCCTGCACCCAATCTACCTCATAGCCCTCCACACTTAAAGCTTTTTTTATCATATCCCCCAACTCTTTGTCATCCTCAACTAACAGCACTCTCATTCCAGAATCCTGCGTATTCCTCTATTTCCAAAACTTTAAAGATGTCCCTGTAAGGATGAAGAGAGTTTTCTAATTCCTCCTCCAGCTTCTTTTTACCCAGTATTTTGTATCCTACATCCAACAGAAAAGAAAGAAAACCCAAAACCTGTTCTCTTCTACCCCTTGGGTCTGCCCTATAGTATATGCTACCCTCAGCTATTTTGAAAAAATCAGAGGAGGACAGATAATAGAGTATGCTTTGCAACATTTGATTGCTGTGTCTAAGGATAACACCGTAAGCCACATTTATCAAAAGGAGATGTATGACCTCTAGAAAGTTTTCCATCTGCTCATAGGGAATAAGATCCACCAAGAAATCATCTCTGTAAGGCTCTGCCTTATATATTTTTAACTGCTCTCCCTCTAGCAAAGAAGCTAATAACCCTCCCCTTTCATAGGCAAAATACATACGTTCGCCTGATTTTTGAAGCACAAGCAATCCACTAAATCCATCTTTTAATATTCCTATGAATACCTTACCCAATTCTATAAAGTTATGCGGAAGACTTGATATGAGCTTTCTTTTTGAATGTTTTAGTATAAATTTATCCAGAAGATCCTCCGGCATACTTACGACATTCATCATATATCCCAATTGAGGAGTTAGGAGAAAATCAAAAAAATCAAAACTGTATGGATAAAGGGCTACCGCCTTTCCCCTTCTGAAATACAATTCGTAATTATCAGAAGCCCCACGTATACTTATAAAACCCGTAAACTTGCCCATCTTTAAGCTCTCAAGTATAGAAAACATATTCACATTTTTAATATTCACATCTTTGACTATATAATCTACTTCATAAACCCTTTTACCCACCTCTGGCGTGGAAAATTGCCCTATATCCAAGAAGCCGGAACGAAGAAGTTCTTGAAGCTTTCTTGTTTCCGATATTAACGTCTCGGTGGAAGTGAGAATAACAGAGACAAAGGTCCTAACGTCATAATTTTGCATATTTTTAAAGGGTTTTAGCACTCTAATGGTGGCATAGGGCGTTATGATCAAATTGAGAAGTGATTTGAACTCCTGATGGGCAAGCTGAAGCTGTAAGATCAGCTCTTCTGCAGATATGGGTTCTTCCAACTTAAAGTGGTATTCCCTCTTTGGAGCGTTTCTAAAGGAGAACAGGGCATTTGGATTGTCAAGCATGCTAAATAGACTGTATAGCAAAAGGGACTCTTTGTTTATCTCTTCGGCTTTTAACCCTTCAGTGTCAGTATAAAAACCTTTGATAAAACCGTTTTCAATATAAAGTTCTATTGACCTGCCTTCCAGATATATTTCAAGCACTCCCTCTTTGTTAAATAGAAAACCGTTTATCAGGTCTACAAAATCTTGTTGAGAACTCAGGTATCCGGATATCATCCTATTATACGCTCCAACTTTGATAGTAATAGCCCTTCCAGCAAGTTAAAAGTTTCCACAACTCCCTCCCCCTTTATTGCGCTTGCACGAACGGATGGTAGCCTATCTTTGTTTATTTCCTCCTCCAGCACTTCAAAAGGCAAGGCGTTTGGCATATCCATTTTGTTGTATTGTATAACTACGGGCACTTCTCCATATCTCTTGCCTACCTTAGGAAGATCTTTCTTTAGTAAATTGAAAAACTCTATGTTCTCGCTTAACCTATGTTCCTGTGCATCTGCTACAAACACAACACCGTCAACTCCCTTTAGGACAGTAAGCCTTATGTCCTTATACATTTCCTGACCGGGTATAGTATAAAGGGCAAAGCTTGCGGTCATATCGCCCACCTGTACCGTTTTTGTGGAAAAGTCAAAGACCAATGTCCTATCACCTTTTGTGTCTATCTTCATAAGCTTTAGCCCGTTTAGGGCTGAAAAGGTTTCAAGGTTGGTGGTCTTGCCAGTCATGGCTGGACCATAATAGACAACTTTTAATCTTATGACCTTTTTAGCCACATCCACAATCATTTTTTTCCCTCCTAAAATTGTTGATTATAATATTAAACCAAAATTGCAATTTTAGGAGGTGTTGTTATGGCGACCATCAGTTATGAAGAAGCCTTGCAAATGCTGAGGGAACAACTGAAGGGCTTGGAAGAGTCCATAAAGATGGAAGAGGTGGGTGTGGTTTATTATGTGGGCGACGGTGTGGCAAGGGCTTATGGACTGGACAATGTTATGGCAAACGAAGTGGTAGAGTTTGAAGGGGGAACATTGGGTCTTGCTTTCAACTTGGAAGAGGATAACGTGGGTCTGATCATCCTTGGTAGCGAGAGCGGTATAAGGGAAGGCTCTTTGGTAAGAAGAACCGGAAGGATATTGGACGCCCCGGTGGGAGAGGGGCTCATAGGTAGGGTTATAGACCCCCTCGGAAACCCCCTTGATGGCAAAGGTCCAATTCAGTATGAATACAGGTCTCCAGTGGAAAAGATAGCCCCAGGTGTGGTAAAGAGAAAGTCTGTTCATGAGCCACTGCAAACGGGCATAAAGGCAATAGACGCCATGATCCCCATAGGAAGAGGTCAGAGGGAGCTGATCATAGGAGACAGGTCCACGGGTAGAACTACCATATGTATAGATACCATCCTAAACCAAAAAGATACGGATGTATATTGTATTTATGTAGCCATAGGACAGAAGCGCTCCACCACCGCAAGGATCATAGAGCTTTTAGAAAGAAGCGGGGCTATGGAATACACCTGCGTGGTGGTAGCTTCCGCTACAGACCCGGCCTCTTTGCAATACTTGGCACCCTTTGTGGGATGCACCATAGGTGAATACTTCAGGGACAATGGAAAGCATGCTCTGATAATATACGACGACCTTTCCAAGCATGCGGAAGCTTACAGACAGCTATCTTTGTTGATGAGAAGACCTCCCGGAAGGGAAGCCTACCCGGGTGATGTCTTTTACCTTCACTCAAGGCTATTAGAAAGGGCTGCCAAGCTCAACGACGAGCTGGGTGCGGGTTCTTTGACAGCCCTCCCTATAATTGAAACAAAGGCTGGAGACGTAGCCGCGTACATTCCCACCAACGTGATCTCCATAACTGACGGGCAGATCTACTTGGAACCAGACCTTTTTAACAAGGGTATCAGACCTGCCATAAACGTAGGTCTTTCTGTGTCTCGGGTTGGTGGTGCAGCGCAAATAAAGGCTATGAAGCAGGTAGCGGGCACCCTAAGGTTAGATCTGGCTCAGTTTAGGGAACTGGAAGCCTTTGTTCAGTTTGCCTCTGAGCTTGACAAAGCAACCCAGCAGATTATAAACAGGGGTTTAAGGCTTGTGGAACTTCTCAAGCAAGAGCCTTACAATCCCATACCCGTAGAAAAGCAAATTGTAGCCATATACGCGGGAACCAACGGCTATTTGGACGACCTACCTGTGGAAGCGGTAAGAAAGTTTGAAAGGGAACTATACGCATACTTGGACAAACAAAAGCCCGACATACTCAAAGACATTAAGGAAAAGAAGGCTTTGGATGACGACCTCAAAAAACGCATTGACGAAGCCCTGAAAGACTTTAAGTCCAAATTTACCCCTTGAGGGTTTATATAGGTTGTAGCGGTTTTTACTACAGGGATTGGGTGGGTGCCTTTTACCCACCCCGTTTAAAAAAACAGGAGTGGCTCCGCTATTACGAAAAATTTTTCAACGTCCTTGAACTTAACGCCTCCTTCTACAGATTTCCCGACAGGGGGACAGTTAAGGGTCTTTTGGAAAGGACAAGCAGGTTAAGGTTTGCCCTAAAGGCTCACAGGGTATTCACCCACAGAAGAAATTACTCCCAAGAGGACCTTAGAAGGTTTCTTTACTCCATAGAGCCCATAGTCAAAGAGGAAAGGCTTATAGCTATCCTTTTTCAGTTTCCAAACAGTTTTGGATACTCCGCGGAGGCTTTAAGCTACATAGAAAAACTTTCTGAAGATTTCAGAGGCTTTGAGCGGGTTTTGGAAGTGAGAAATAAGGGTTTTAGAAGGGCAGACTTTTACCAATTTTTGGAGGATGTGGGTTTTTCCTTGGCAAACTGTGATGCACCCAAGGGTGATAAGTTTTTGGTGGGTCCATGGGTGAGTGTGGGCTCTATAAACTACCTTAGACTTCACGGAAGAGATCCGGAGCACCCCTACGACTATCTTTACTCTTTGGAGGAACTGAAAAAGCTAAAGGAAAAGGTCAAAGCCCTTGGAGATAGAGAGACTTATGTCTTCTTTAACAACACCGCAAAGGCAAAGGCTGTTCTGAACGCCCTACAGATGAAACTCCTCTTTGGCATTGAGGTGGAAATTCCCCAAAGCTTGCAAAGGGCTCACGCAGAGAGGGAATGGGAGTGAGCAATAGGACCTTGTTATACGGAGAGGGACTCTTTGAGACCATAAAACTCCCTTCTACGGAAGAAAGGTTAAAACTGCACTATGAGAGGCTAAAAAGTTCCGCAGAGTTCTTTGGGATTCCATGTCCAAGCTATGAGGAATTTATAAAAGACTGCCTTTTGCCAGTGGAGGAGCCTACCTACCTCAAATTTTGCCTCCTTTCTGAGGGTGATGACTACTACGGTGGCTCATTGAAAACTTACCAAAAGCTCATAATAAAGAAAAAACTTAACCTGCCGAAGGCTCCCCTTTCTCTCAAGCCCTCTCCTTACAGAAGACATTCAGAGGATCCACTATGCAAACACAAAACTACCAGCTATCTTTTTAATGTTTTGGTTAAAAAGGATGCCCTCAGGGATGGTTTTTACGATGGTATAGTGATCAACGAGAGGGAAGAAGTGTGCGAGACGTCCTCCGCCAATTTGCTCTTTTTGAAGGGAAGCAAATTCTACACACCCGCGGTGGAATGTGGAAGGCTTGAGGGGACTACCCTAAGGCTCTTGAAAGCCCGCATAGAGGTTCAAGAGGAACGCATAAGAGTTGATAGATTGAAGGAATTTGAGGGTGTCTTTTTGTTAAATGCCCTAATAGACTGTTTGCCTGCACAGATCAGTGGGACCAATTTAAAAGTCCTTCCAGAAGTGGCGGAGTATATAGTTAAAATATTAAAAGCTGGGGGTGTGGCGGAACTGGCAGACGCAGGGGACTTAAAATCCCCAGGGGAAAACCCCCGTGAGGGTTCGAGTCCCTCCACCCCCACTTTAAAGAGATGATTTTGTCCGACAAAAGCATAAAAAGGCTCATACAGGAAGGAAGGCTTGGCATAGAGCCACTCAAGGAGGAAAACATTCAGGCATCCTCCATAGACCTCACCCTCGGAGAGGATGTGATCTTCTACAGGGTGGATTTTATAGATGTCAGGGCGGAGGAATTGCCTGTGGAAAGAAGGAGCATCCCCCAAGAGGGTATAGTCATAGAGCCAAAGTCCTTTTTACTTGCCACTACCTTGGAGTATATAAGGCTACCGGAGGACATTACTGCCTTTGTGGAGGGTAGGTCCTCTTTGGGAAGGCTTGGGCTCTTCATTGAAAACGCAGGATGGGTGGATGCAGGCTTTGAGGGACAGATCACCCTTGAGCTATACAATGCCAACAGCGTGCCCATAAAGCTTTACAAAGGAATGAGAATATGCCAGATCGTGCTGGCGAGGTTAGACCAACCCGCAGAAAGACCATACAGGGGCAAATACTTTGGGCAGAGGGGCGCCACGCCCTCAAAGATCTTTGTGGATTTTGGCACATAAATGTGTGCTTACCTTTTCTAAGCTTTCAAACTTTTCCTTTACCTCCTCAATTCTTTGCAGAGTGAGGGCTAACCTTTCTAACTGTTCCCTTTCCCTCTGGTTTATCAAATTTTCTGTTTGCTCTTGGTTCTTCTGCAGGACGCTTGCGGACAGCTTACCTTCAGGGTTATACTCTCGAGGAAGTCTTGTCTGTTTAAATAATTTCTCACCAACTGGAGGTGTTAGTTAAGTATAATTATAGCATGAACCATTTGTCGGAGGAGCAGGTTGCACAGATAAAGGGCTTGCTTTTGGAAATGAGACAGAAGATTCTTGGTTCTGCCCAAGAGCAGATAAAGGACCCATCCAACATAGCCTTTGAGGGCGGAGATGAGATAGACAGGGCAAACATAGAAACGGAGAGATACATAAACCTTCAGAGGTTAAAAACAAGGGAACTAAAGCTCCTAAGGAAGATAGACTATGCCCTCTATAAAATAGAGATAGGAACCTACGGCATATGCGAGGGCTGTGGTGCAGAGATACCCTTTGAAAGGCTCATGGCAAGACCTGTAACTACTTTGTGTATAAACTGTAAGGAGTTGGAAGAGGAAGGCGAGCATGAGTGAGCTTATCTTTTCACGGGTCCAAAAGCTTCCCAAGTATGTTTTTGCCATGGTCAATGAGTTAAAGATGAAGCTCAGAAGGGAGGGAGAGGACATTGTGGATCTGGGAATGGGAAACCCAGACCTTCCACCCGCACCCCACATAATAGAAAAGCTCTGCGAGGTGGCAAGGAGGGACAATGTGCATGGCTACTCTGCATCAAAGGGCATACCAAGGCTCAGAAAGGCTATATGCGACTTTTACCAAAGAAACTACGGGCTGGAGCTAAACCCAGAGACGGAGGCTATAATGACCATAGGGGCAAAGGAGGGCTACTCGCACCTGATACTTGCCATGGTGGAGCCCGGCGACTCGGTAATGGTGCCAAACCCTACCTATCCCATACACTATTACGCACCCATAATAGCGGGCGGAGATGCCATATCTATTCCCATAAACCTTGAGGAAAGGCAAAACTTTGAAGAATACTTTTTAAAGAGCATCCACGATACCCTCAAGGCTTCCTTCAAAAAGCCCAGAGCCCTCGTGCTGAGCTTCCCTCACAATCCAACCACCCTTTGCGTTAGCTTAGAGTTCTTCAGGGAGGTCGTCCAATGGGCAAAGAGGGAGGAAGTATGGGTGATCCACGATTTTGCTTACGCGGACCTTGGCTTTGATGGATACAAACCACCCAGCATTCTGCAGGTGGAAGGTGCCAAAGATGTTGCGGTGGAAATTTACTCTATGTCTAAGGGCTTTTCTATGGCGGGTTGGCGTGTTGCCTTTGTTTTGGGCAACGAAATCCTCATAAAGAACCTTGCCCACCTGAAAAGCTACTTAGATTACGGCGTTTTTACGCCCATACAAGTTGCCTCCATAATAGCCTTGGACAGCCCTTACGAGATCGTAGAGAAAAATCGGGATGTTTATCAAAGGAGGAGGGATGTGCTGGTGGAGGGACTAAACCGTATAGGTTGGACGGTGGAAAAGCCCAAGGCGTCCATGTTTGTTTGGGCAAAGATTCCCGAGTGGGTGGGTATGAACTCTTTGGACTTTTCCCTCTTTTTGCTGAAGGAGGCAAAGGTAGCGGTCTCACCCGGCATAGGCTTTGGAGAGTATGGAGAGGGCTATGTTAGGTTTGCATTGGTGGAAAATGAGCATCGGATAAGGCAGGCAGTCCGTGGCATAAAAAAAGCCCTTGAAAGGTTCAAACAGACCGTGCAATAAAGAAGGCATGGGTCTCTTTGGCACCCAATGAAAGTAGCAACTGGCAGAGATGGGATATGGTCTGCCCAGTGGTTAGCACGTCATCCACCACCAAGATCTTTTTATCCTCTAAGGCGTATAACCAATGCTTTCTCACCTGATGGCTCTGCACAGCCTTTAGCCTCTCTTGACTTCCGAGCCTTGCCATGGGCGGGTCAAAGCCCTTCCTTTCAAAAATTCTCTGATAGGGAACTTCTGCGCCCTTCAGAATTTCCTCCACTTGATTGAAGCCTCTTAGCCAAAACCTCCTAAGGTTGAGCTCAGGAAAGGTTATGATGTCCGGCTGGATCTCGTCTATGTACTGCCAAAGATAATCCTTTACCACCTTGCCCAAGAACCTTGCGGTGTATGGGTTGTTCTCAAACTTTGCATTAAGGATCAAACTCTTTATTGCACCTTCATACCTTCCAAAAACTCTGTAAGAGAAAACATAGGGAATGTGCGTATATTCCATGGGATGCTGAGGTTTGAGCTCCTTTAGACAGTCTTCGCACAAAAACTCCTCTCCCACTGCGGGTTTTTCACAGTTTAAGCAATTTCCTTGGGCAAGTCCAAAAAGTCTTAAAAGTTTTCTCATTCAAAGTTTATCTTCTCTTGGATCACGTAAGGCTTTGCGTCCTTTGTCCTGTAGTATATCCGGACCAAAAGCTCCGCCAAAAGCCCGGTGGATATGAGCTGTATGCCCGCAAGGATCAAAAGGACGCTAAGGATTAAGAGTGGTCTCCTTCCTATGGGCTCCTCCAAAAAGAGCTTTAAAAAGATCAGGTAAAAAAGGCTAAAAAGACCCAACCCAAGGAGCAAAAAGCCCACACTGCCAAACATATAGAGGGGCTTGTTGATGTACTCATTGAGGAACTTTACCAGCATTATGTCCAAAAGAACCCGAACAGTCCTTCCTATGCCGTATTTGGACTTTCCAAACATCCTTGGATGATGTCTTACCACCACCTCCGTGATCTTGGCACCTCCCCTTTTGGTAAGGGCGGGCAAAAACCTGTGCATGTCTCCAAAGAGCTCCAGATCCTTTACCACCTCTGCCCTGTATGCCTTTAGGGTGCATCCGTAGTCATGAAGATGCACGCCGGTGATTTTGGATATGAGCCAGTTGGCAATCATTGAGGGAAGCCTTCTTGATAAAAATGGGTCCTTTCGGTCCTTTCTCCATCCGCTTACCACATGATAGCCTTCCTTTAATTTTTCCAGCAGTATTGGAATGTCTTCGGGGTCGTTTTGTAGGTCTGCGTCCAAGGTGACGATCACATCTCCCTTTGCGTGTTCAAAACCCGCAGACATGGCGGCGGTCTGTCCGTAGTTCCCTTTGAACCTTATTACTTTTAGCCGGCTGTCCTTCTCCGCCAGTTGTTTTAGCCTTTGATAGGTGCCATCAGTGGAGCCATCATCCACAAAGATGATCTCGTAATCCTGCCCTAAGCCATCCAGGACCTTTTTGAGCTTTTCGTAAAGTATGGGGACGTTTTCCTCTTCGTTATAGGCGGGGATGACCACCGAGAGCATGCTAATAGTTTATCAGATGTACGCCCCCTGCCCTTCCACTATTACCCTTATTAGCCTTCCCTTCTCTTCTATGTCCTTTACCTTGTAATCGTAAAAGTTTAGCCTTGATAACTCCTCTAAGCTCAGCCTCTTTTCTGCAATGTATCTCAAAAGGTATGCCCTGTGGGGCTGAGGGTTGGTAACTTTCTGTCCTTTTTTGTAAAAGAAAAACCTCACCACCTTATGGGCGGTTCCAAGGTCCAGAAGTCCTTCCTCCTGCCTTCCCACAAGAGGGACCACCACTTGGTCTTTGAAGAGCTCCCTTGAGGTCTGTTTTAGGGATTCCTTCCACCAGTCTTTTAGCTTTGAACCTTGACAGTGGTCCTCCCAAGATTGCTCTGCGTAGGGAATGGGCGTATCCACCTTTAATAGCCCAAAGAGGGGAGAAAGAACGACCGAGCTCTCCACTATAAACTCCTGCACCGGTGGAGGCAAAACCCAAAACTCCAAGCTTTCCCAAAACCTTCCCTTTAGCCTCCTCCAAAGGGGCAAAGGCTCCTCCATGTTAATGCCAAGGCAGTTTATAACCTCTATCCTTTTGGGATTGAGTCCTTCGAAGGGATAAACCTCCAAACCAACGGGGTATTTTTCCCTTAGCTTTATCTTTGATTGCCTTTTGGACCAAGGAAGGATAAACCGCACAAAGGTTATTTTAACATCTTCTCCTGCGATTTTTCGCCTTTGATAAATCATCGTGGAGGCTTAAAATAGAAAACACTATGAAAGCACTTCTTATAAAACTCCTTGCCTTTTTGGGCTTTGTGGAGGCTGGGAACCTAATTCAAGAAGGACAGTCTGCATACAATTTTAATCTCTTAAACGAAGAAGGCAAACCGGTTCAGCTTTCCCAATACAGGGGCAAGTGGGTGGTGCTTTACTTTTACCCAAAGGCGGACACTCCCGGATGCACCGCGCAGGGCAAAGAGTATTCAAGGCTTTATGATAAGTTCCTTTCCAACAACGCGGTGGTATTTGGCGTAAGCACCGACGATGTGCCCGCTATAAAGAGGTTCAAAGAAAAATACAACTTTAGGCATAGCTTACTTTCGGACCCAAAGGGCGAAGTAGCCAAAGCTTACGGAGTTAAGTTATTTTTTGGTATGTGCTCAAGGGATACGGTTTTAATAAACCCGGAGGGAAAGGTGGAGAAAATTTACAGGGGTGTGGACCCACAGGGAGACCCAAACCAAGTGCTCAGCTACATTACATCAAAGGCTAAAAACTATTGAACGCTGAGGTTGTTCTAAAAAATCCCTCCTTTGGACGCCCATCCAACCTCTAAAGGGACTAATCTACTCCCCATCCTATCCCACGCCTCCTCCACTGATACGGGCTTCAGATCCAAGAATAGGGAAGAGGAGGGCTACCTTCAGAACTTGCCAAGCACCGCATAAGCTTTATGGGTTTTTCTTTGTCTTCTTTTTTTAGTTCAAGCCTGAACTGTAGGCTAATAAACATCAGGGTTAGATTTTAGAGGAAAAGCCATCGTGCATCAATGGGTTTGTATTTTTAGAACAACCTCTAAAGGCTCACGCCTTTCATTGTTAAGTATAAACCCTCTGGAAATTCTTCCCAAAGGATATAATATTTCCACTCAGCAATGGGCTTTCCTTTCTTACTGCTTATCCTGCTGGCTTACCTTTCTTATGCCCAGGAACAGTGTTCAAAGGAGGAAACCTTAAACAAGCTAAGGGAGTATATCATACGGTATCACCTCTGGAAGAATAAGTTTTCAGAACTTCCACAGTGGAAGGATGAATCGGAAGCCATAGCCTTTTTGCGCGCAAAGGGGGACAAGTGGACTACCATAACAAAGCTTGAGGAGGACAGAACTTGGTATTCAGAAGCAAAGCTCTTTGGGTTGGGTATCAGGTGGAACGACGAGGGGGTAATCGTAAAGGTCTTTGAAGGTTCGCCCGCAGAAAAGGCAGGACTAAGAAAGGGAGATATCATCTACTCAATAAACGGGGAGACGGACAAAAATAAATGGAGCTTTACTATAAGAAGCGCACCAGCCAACACACCAGTAAAGCTTGAGATCATACGCAATGGATTCTTTGAAAGCCTTGAAGTGCAAAAGGGATACTTTACCATAAATCCCGTTGAGGAAAGGAGGATTATAAACTTAGGAGACAGAAAAATAGGCTATGTTCATCTTGTGAATTTTACAAGCCCGACAATAAGGGAGTTCAAACAAACTATGGAGGAATTTGAAAGGGAGGGAATAGATGGACTGATCATTGACCTTAGCAACAACAGCGGAGGTTTAATAGGTGTTGCAAAGGCTATTGCGGATATGCTTTTGGGTGGAGAGGGAGTTATGTTTTACCTGGAGACATCCTCAGGAGGTCTCAGCGTCTATGAGTTCAAGTCAGAAAAAGCTTTTAAAAAGCCCATATTTGTAATAGTGAATAAAAATACAGCCTCCGCTGCGGAGCTTTTGGCGAGCCTTCTAAAAAGATACGCAAAGGCAATCGTAGCTGGCGAGAGAACTGTGGGCAAGTATGTGGGTAGCAACATGTATCCCTTGAACGACTGTGGTTTAGTCCTCAGGCTCATTACTTTTGCTATGAAGTTCCCCGATGGCACCTTGGTAGTTGGAGAAAAAGGTATGGAACCAGACTGTCCTGCAGAGGAGGGCAATTTGGAAAAAGCTCTGGAGTGCTTTAAGAGTGCTATAAATTTAGGAGCTCTTTCAGCTTCTCCTTAACCCTATGTCCGTTCTCTGAGGTGTCTAAAGTGGGAACTCCCTCTGGTGGTTCAAAAACCTCCTTCTGGCGTAGGTAAGTTTCTACTCCTGCGTCCGATATATCCTGCCTTGAGGAGAGCCTTTTTAGAACCTCCTCCTCTTTGGCAACCACCCAGACGAAAACCGCAGAAGGGAACCGTTCCTTTACCCTTTCCCTCTGCCAAGCCCTCAAAAAAGTTGCGTCCAAAACTACTTTTTTGCCCTCCTTTAGCTTTTCTTCCGCCAAATCAAGCATTCTCTCATAGACCCTCTTCGTCCATTCTTCGGAGTATATGCCCTCCGAAAAGCCCACCTCTACTTTTTGGGTAGGCTCAATGCCCGCCATTTCCTTTCTTATTTGGTCGCTTCTGATCCACTCAAAGCCAAACTCCCTGTGGAGGATGTTTGCCACAAAGGATTTACCACTGCCCGATAGACCAATGAGAACCACGATCACTTTTTAACACCCATGATCTTTAAAAGCTCCGGGTTGTAGCCCTCAATAACTTTGTAATCTTTCAGTATTATGTTGTAAGGCACTCCGCCCACATTGAGAGACTCTGCCAGCCTTATGTGCTCATCCACAAGAGGACACCTTGGCACCTTGGGTGGTTTTCCATCAAACTTGCCGGAGAACACTTCATCTAAGGCTTTTATGGGCTCCCTTGAGCAGGCTATGTAGTCCGATTTTGCCCTGCTTTCTTCTTTTCCTCTGAAGGGTATTAGAAATATATAAACCTTTACCTTGTCTGGCACCTTCTTTAGCTCCTGCCATTCTTTCCTGCAATGCCCACAGTCTGGGTTCATAAAGGTGATGAGCTCCGCCTTTCCCCTACCAAAGACTATGGCTTTTTTAAGTGGAATCTGTCTTGCCTGTTCTTTCACAAACTCCTGGTAGAGGTCTTGGGCAAAGAGAAAACCAAGGAGCACAAGTAAAGGCAACAACGCTTTCATGAAAAACCTCCCACAAACACAAATTATAATCTCTTCTTAATAGCTTGTGCGAGAAATTCAGAAAGGGATGTTAAAATAAGTCCAAGGAGGGAAGCCATGGTAGACCCAGATATACTTATTTTGGCTATAGTAAATGCGTCAGAGGGTGTTAGGGCCCTTGTAGGGGACAAGGGTGCCAAGGCGGTTTTCAGAGATGCAGGAAGGCAAGCGGGACTAAAGCTTTTGGAAAGCCTGATGGGGGAATTCTTTAGTGTTCTGGATAAGGAGGAAGCCCTCAAGAGGGCATGCATAATACTTGAAGACCTGGGATTTGCAAAAAGTATAAAAAAAGAGAATGGGAATGTTGTGATAGAAGAGGACATCTTCACTGACGCTATAAATGGGGAAAACTTATCAGACTCGCCGATTATATACTTTTTTGAGGGTTTGATAGAGGGCTTTGTTTTCTTTATGAGCAACCAGAAGGTGACTTTGGTGCCGGAGGTAGTTGAAAGGGGTAAGATCGTATACAAATATTCATAAGTGGCAAAGGCTGTTTAAGAGCCTAAGATGAAAGCCCTTACCGTCAAACTCCAACAGGCTTATGCCCGTGTTGTCCATGTGAATGTTCCATAGGTTATTCAAGGTTAGTCCAGTAGTCAAACACACAATGGCGTGCAGGGTGCCCCCGTGGGCTACCACACATACCTTTTGATGTGGCAGTTTCTTTAAGTCCTCCAAAAAACCGCCTATCCTCCTTTCAAACTCCCCCATATCCTCTTGGGTGGGTAAGGGATGACTAACTGGGTCCCTCAACCAGTTGGTAAAGGTTTCCCTCTGCTCTTCCACTAAACTCCAGAAGTGTTTGCCTTCAAAGTCTCCAAAGGACATCTCCCTGATCCTTTCATCCACACGTAGGGGAACCTCCAAAACATCGCTTATTGTCTGGGCGGTTTTGTATGCCCTCCTTTGGGGCGATGTGATCACGAGCTCTATACCCTTGTCTTTGAGTGCCTCTGCACACAGACGAGCTTGAACAAAACCTAAAGGGGTTAGGTCGCTGTCAAGCCTTCCCTGAAATATTCCCTTTTCGTTAAATTCGCTTTGGGCATGCCTTACGAGAAAGATAACCTTTTTCATTTGAAAAACCCCCGCACCCGAGACGGCAGGCTTACCGTTGCTCCCTTTCGGGCCTGGCGGGGTTCACCCTGTCCCGTTGCGAGGGTAGTATAATTATAAGTCCATGAAGTTCTACATTACAACTCCAATATACTATGTGAATGATTTACCCCACGTGGGACACGCATACACCAACATCTCCGCAGACACCCTGGCGCGCTTTTACAGGTTAAGAGGTTATAGGGTCTTTTTCCTCACGGGCACGGACGAGCATGGACTAAAGATCCAGCGTTCTGCGGAAGAACGGGGCATATCTCCACAGGAGTTGGCAGACCAAAACGCAGAAAACTTTAAAAAGCTCTGGGAGTTTTTGGGCATAAGCTACGACCACTTTATAAGAACCACCGACGAAGGGCACAAAAAGCTCGTCCAGGAGGTTTTCAGAAGGTGCTATGAGAAAGGAGACATATACCTTGGCGAGTACGAGGGTTGGTATTGTGTGGGTTGCGAGGAGTTCAAACCCGAAAGCGAATTAATTGAGGGAAACAAGTGTCCCATCCATCTCAAACCTTGCGAGTATATAAAGGAGCCCTCTTACTTTTTCAGGCTCAGCAAATACCAAAGCGCCATAGAAGAGCTCATTGAGAACAATCCCACCTTTGTCCTCCCTTCATACAGAAAGAACGAGGTCCTATCCTTTGTAAAACAGGGTCTGAGAGACCTTTCCATCACAAGACCCAGCCATAGGGTTCAGTGGGGCATACCGGTACCCTTTGACCCAGACCACACCATCTATGTGTGGTTTGACGCCCTGTTTAACTATCTGTCTGCGGTTTATGACAAGATGGAACTTTGGCCACCCGACCTGCACCTGGTGGGAAAGGACATCCTCAGGTTCCACGCCATCTATTGGCCTGCCTTTCTGATGTCTTTGGATTATGCACTGCCCAAAAGCATTTTTGCCCACGGCTGGTGGAAGGTGGAAGGGCAGAAAATGTCCAAGTCTTTGGGAAATGTGATAAGTCCTTACGAGCTTGTGAAAGAGTATGGGCTTGACGAGATAAGGTATTTTCTCCTCAGGGAGGTGCCCTTTGGACAGGATGGGGATATATCCAAGTCTGCCCTAAAGAACCGCATCGTGGGAGAGCTTTCCAACGAGTTCGGAAACCTCTTTAGCCGGGTCCTTGCCATGGACCTAAAATACTTGGGAGGTAGAGTGGAAGGAGATAAAGACCAAGAGTACATCAACTTTTGTGCGGAGGTTATAGAAAACTACGAAAGGTATATGAGAGAGGTGGATTTCTACCATGCCTTGGAGGAGGTTTTTAGGCTTTCTTCCTTCTTGAACAAGTATGTGGATCGTAAGGCACCCTGGAGTCTGGCAGGAAAGGAACTGGCGGATGTGCTATACACCCTAACGGACGGGCTCTTTGTGGTTGCCTATCTTCTTCATCCCTTTATGCCCTTCAAAACAAAGCTTATTTTTGAAAATATGCACATTGAAGTGCTACCCAAGGAGGTCAAACCCTACACCTTTGGCTCTTATTCTGTAAAGGAAAAGCTTATACTGTTTCCCAAATGCACATGAGGGTTTTGGTGGTAGGCAGTGGCGTCATTGGGCTCAGCACAGCCCTATACCTTTCCCTGGAGGGCTTTGAGGTTAAGGTGATCACAAGAAACCCAGAGGAAGCCACCTCTTGGGTGGCGGGTGGCATGCTGGCGCCCTTTTCGGAGGGTTTAGAGGGAGACCTCTTTGATTTTTCTTACAAAAGCCTAAAGATGTATCCGGACTATGTTAAGCTTGTGGAGGATGTTTCCAAGCTTAAGGTCGACTTTTGGACCGATGGCATACACAGGGTAGTTCTTGAGGAAGAGGAGGAGCTTATAAAAAAAGCAGAGGATTACAAAGGCAAAGGCTACAAAGTAGAGCTTTTGGAAAGACCGCCATACCTTTCCCAAAGGGTTTCCCTTTTGGTGCATTACTTGGAAGAAGGGTGGGTGGATGTGGAGAATTTGATGGATGCCCTTTTGAGGGCTATGGAGCTTTTGGGCGTGCCCATAGAGATTGACGAGGTGGTTGGAGTTGAGCAAAGGAGAGATAGAGCGGAAGCTTTAAAGGGTCTTAAAAGCACCTACACCGCCGACTATTACATCTTTTGCACAGGGGCATGGGCTAAGGAGCTCTTTGATGTGCCCGTTTATCCCATAAAGGGACAAGCCCTAAAGGTAAAAGCCAAGCCCTTTGAGGTGGTTCATTACTCCACCATTTCTTACCTGATCCCAAGGAGCAGGTATATGTACATAGGGGCAACCTCTGAGGATGTTAGCTTTTTGGGTGGAAACACGGTGGAGGGTCTGGCAAGCCTGTGCCTAAACGCCACCAAAATAGCCCCATCCCTTGCAAAGGGAGAGGTCTTAGCCACTCTATACGGCTTTAGACCTGCAACTCCCGACGAAAAGCCCGTGTTTTTGTTAGGGGAGAACTACGCCCTGCTTTCGGGTCATTACAGAAACGGCATACTTTTTGCACCCATCACCGCCCATCTAATGAAAAGTCTTTTGAAGGATAACGAAAAATCCATCTACTTTAAAAGTTTTTCTCCAAAAAGGTTTTAAATATTCTTAATGCAGATCATATACCTCCTGCCAGAAAGTCAGTTTAGCATAAACCCACCTTCCGGCAGGGCGGTTTTCCGAAGGGAAGGAGAAACCCAAAAGCGGAGCCTTGAGCTTATCCCATCGCAGGAGATAGACCCAAACATTCCCTACCCCCTTTTGAACCCCCTTCAGACCCTTTTTTATCACGCCTACGAAAAGGGCAATGCCATAGTCTCTGCGCCCACCTCCGCGGGCAAGAGCTTACTCTCTTATATGTTCTTTAAAAAGTTCAAAGGAAGAAAGGCATACACCGCACCCACAAAGGCACTGGTCTATGAAAAGGCGGTGGAGTTAAGAAGGTTCTACAAGAAGGTAGATGTTAGGACAGGGGATCGGGTGGTGGAGAACTTTAAGGATGCATCCGGTGAGCTGGTGGTATGCACCTACGAGAGCTTGGTTCAAGCCTTCAGGAACTCCGCCCGGTGGGTAAAGGAGCTCTCTGCGGTGGTTGTGGATGAGGTGCATCAAATAAAAAAGCGTTGGGTGGTGGAGGAGCTTTTGGCATACTGCCTAAAGGAGGGCATTTTCATTCTTGGACTTTCTGCCACCATACCGGGTGTGGAGGAGCTCGCCCTTTGGACCTCTTCACAGCTTTTAATAAAGAGCCAGTGGAGACCAGTGCCCCTTGAGAGGTTCTACCACTCCCTGCGAGAATTTATGGAGGTCTGCGAGGAGGACAAAGTCCCCTGCAAACTTTGGGATGCCCTTTGGAAGCTTAGCAAGCCCGACGAGAAGACCATACTCTTTGTGCCCCAAAAGAAGCTGGGATGGAAGCTCTTAGAAATTGCCGCCAAGGAAAAGGTGGGCATCTTTAACAAAACACTGCCCTTTGAGGTGGATGAAGAAAGACCTCCAGAGATTGCCTTTCATAACGCGGATGTGCCAAAGGAGGAGAGGGAAGCCATTGAAAGTGAGTTCAGAGAAGGAAGCCTCCGACTTCTCATAGCCACACAAACCTTAGCCTACGGCGTAAATCTGCCCGCAGACAGGGTGCTCATAATGGTAAGGGTCTTTAAAAACAGAAAGTGGATGTGTATACCCGACGAGCTGGATATTTTACAGATGGAAGGCAGGGCAGGAAGGTTAGGACTAAAAGAGAAGGGTTATTCCCATCTGATCATTCACGGGGGCAGTTCAAGCCTTATAGAGGACCTCATAGCAAAGACCTTCTCTCAGGGTTTTAAGACAGCCATTCAGGAAGAAAAAAACATAGATGTGCTAAGCTTTTTTATCCTACTTGGCTATCTTTATGAAGGCTTTAACTACCAAAGGTTTTTGGAAAAGTTCTACTCCTTCAGTCAAGTGTCAAAGAGGACAATAGAGAATGTAGAAAGATTTCTCAGGCAAAGGGCCTACCTTGAGAGGAATTCCCTGACACCTAAAGGGCTATTATGTGTAAGAAGCGGGCTACCTCCCACCAAGCTGGAGGAGTTCCTCCGTAGGCAATATATTAGCCTTCCCACTCTGGCGGTTATCAGACCTTTACTTTACACCAAGCGCTTTGATACGCTTTACGACTTTGTGGAAAAGGGAGAGAGCTTTAAAGAGGATGATCATTTTGTTAAAGGCATGCTGGTAAGCTGTGGTCAAAACTGCCTTGAGGACAACACCCATCAGTTTCTCTTTTATACGGAGGGTCTGACCTTTAAGTATCCCAACCTGCGCCATCCACCGGGGGAATTTTCTTATCTTGGCACAGATACACTGCACCTTTTAAAGCTTCTGTGGGAGTTAAGAAAAAACCGCTTTTTGCATGGGGATGACCAAAAACTTCTTTTGATCGCCCACTCGGTAAAGTTTGGGCTGAGCGAAGATTGGTCCAGCCTAGCGGGAGCGAAAGGCATAGGACATCTCAGGGCAAACCTACTAAAGCGCACACTACAATGGGAAGGCTTGAAACCTCCCGCCCTCTTTGAAGAAACCACCCATCTTTTAGAAAAGCTAAAGCCCTTAAAAGAACTAATGGTGGAGATCCTTATAACAGAAAGAAAAGTAGAAAAGCCAAAGGCACAGGAGGAGGTCAAAAAACTCTTTAAAATCCTTGAAAACAACGCAAAAGGCAGGCTTATAGACGATAGGATACTCTTAATGTATGGCTTTTTGCACTTTGGGGTGGATGTTCTGAGGATGAAGAAGGAGGAGATCATAAAGGAGCTTGGTTTATAATCTTTTTCATGAGCGTCCTTGTCTTTGTAAGCATGACACCTTTGGGCAAAGGTGAAAGCGTAAGCCAGTACGTGGCAAGGGTGGTGGATGTGGTGGATAAATCTGGGCTACCCTACGTGCTCACACCCATGGGCACCATCGTTGAGGGTGAGAGCTGGGATGAGGTGATGGACGTCCTCAAAAGGGGCTTTGAAGAGCTAAAAAAGGACTGCCCAAGGATCTCCATAACCATGAAGATAGATTACAGAGAGGGCAAATCTAACAGGCTCGTATCCAAGGTCCAATCGGTGGAGGAAAAGCTGGGAAGGGAAATAAAGAAGTTGTGAGCATAGGGAAAAGGGTTAAAATCTTAAAGCCATGGGAAAACTTGCATACATCTTTCCCGGACAGGGCTCTCAGTATGTGGGCATGGGCTACGATTTTTATAAGGAATTTCCCACAGCTACAGATACCTTTCACTCTGCGGAGAAGGCATTGCGCTACGACCTCCCTACCCTTATCTTTAAGGGACCGGAGGAAGAGCTAAACAAAACCATAAACACACAGCCTGCTATTCTTACCACTTCCATTGCCATATACAGGGTTATGAGGGAGCTCGGCTTTTCTGAGCCCGATGTGGTGGCGGGGCATTCCTTGGGTGAGTATTCCGCTTTGGTGGTGGCGGGTGGTGTGGAGCTCTTTGAGGCGGTCCGTTTGGCACACATAAGGGGCAAGCTCATGCAGGAGGGTGTGCCCGAGGGAAAGGGCACCATGGCGGCAATTTTAAAGCTACCACCGGAGAAGGTAGAGAGTGCCTGCGAGCAGGCAAGCCAGTTCGGTGTAGTGGAACCAGCCAACTACAATTCTCCCGAGCAAACAGTTATCTCTGGCGAAAAAACAGCAGTTGAAAAGGCTATGGAAATATGCAAGGAGATGGGAGGAAAGGCTATTCTCCTGAAGGTCTCTGTGCCCTCCCACTGCTCCCTGATGAAGGGTCCTGCGGATGCCTTTAGACTAAAGCTCGCCCAAACGCCCATAAAAAATCTTTCAATTCCACTGGTGCAAAACTACACCGCAAGGGAACATACAATGGCACATGAAGTTAGGGAGAACCTGTACCGTCAGCTCTTTTCTCCCGTTAAATGGTTTCAAAGCGTCCAATACATGGTGGAAGTCTTGGGAGTGGATACCTTTGTGGAGATAGGTCCCAAAAACGTGCTTTCAAAGTTGGTCCAGCAGACCGTAAGCGGAGTGAGGGTCTTTAACGTGGAAAAGGTGGAGGATTTGGAGAAGGTGAAAAAAACCCTATAAAAAGTTAAGCCGGGCAAAAGCCCGGCAAGCCTTAACCATAGTTTCTCACTACAACTATGAGCCCTACACCTATGAATACAATAGCCCACAGAACGACTATAAAAACAGAGAGGTCTCCAAGATGGTGTTCTGTCTCGGAAGCTTCATAAACTTTACCTTTGGGTGTTTTCCCTGCTTGGTAAGCCATCCACCATGCATAGGCATACAGAACGAGCCCTGTTAGGAGGGTTCCCAAAAAGAGTAGTGGGCTCATGAATTCCAAGTTCAGCTTGTAGCTGTATATGGAATACCCAAACCTCGCGGTTGAGGCAACTCTAAGGTACTCCCTGAATACCGCTATTAGCAATAGGGCTACAGACCCAGCTAAGAGAGAAGGTATTGCCATCTTGGCTGGGTTCTTTTGGGAAGAGAACACCACGCCTGCACAAAGAACAAGTCCCAAAACTGAAAGCCATGTAAAGATGCTTCCTTTTACACCCCAGTCTGCGGGTATGGTGAATATGTAAAGGATGTGAGACACAAGCCAGCCTATACCTGCGTACATAGCAGAGCGTGCTCCCAGCTTTCCAGCCCAGTCAAGGTAATCTTTGTCCATGTCCTCCCTGCTTCTGAAGTACCAGTTGTAAAGCATGAGAAATACTCCTGTTACAGCTACTGAAGGGAATACTAAGAACGCTAAATACCTGAACACATTAAAGGCGTATATGTTCCATCCGCTCGCGTTCATAGCCCTCCCACCATTTGTATACCACTCTACCCATTTTTCTGGATAGAGGGCTTGGTAGTTCACCACGTGGATGATAAACCCTACAAGGAGCAAAAACAGGACACCAATAACCGACATAATCATGGACATTGAAGGTTTATCCTTTGTAAAGTAAGCTCCCCATATAAAGTAATAACCTATGAGTAGGAAGACGATAAAGAGGACATACCACCAGGCAGAAAGGTTGGCGGATGTGTACCAAAGGGGGTCATAGATCACCTGATAAAAGAGCAGTGGAGCGACCCCAAGAACTATAGCCAAAGAGACGGAAACCTTTGCAAGTTCAAGGGTTGCCTTAGCAAGTCTTTGCCACCTTTCTTCCTTTTTTGTAAAACCGTAGATAGTAAAGAAGAGACCGCCAATAGATGTGTAGACAAAGATCATATGAAGCATCCATGTGAGCACCTGAAGCACCTGCATGACAACAGGGAAGAAGGGGGCACCCGCGGGGTCAGCCATAGCCTTTAGCATGGTTCCCACATCACCAGCAAACGCCAACTTTCCGCCTATTAACATAAAGGAAAGGATGAACAGTAAAAACCACCTTACCATGTCTTTCATGGCTGAACCTCCTTTTTGGCTTCTGAAGGTGTATTGGTAACTTCAATCTTTGCAGAAACAGAACCACCCTTAGAGATCATATGGGCTATGTAAGCAGAGAGAGCTTTTATCTCTTCATCCGTGCCTACAAGTTTTGGCATATAAGGTGGGTGATTGTCTCTAAGGTAGCTTGTCAAAAAGCCATAAACAGCGTTAGGGTCTGTCATTCCTGCAAATTTCTGTCCAAAGGGTCTTAGCCCCGTAGAACCCGTTACATTATGACAACCAGAGCACTGAAGGATTGCGATTGCCTTTCCAGCCATTATCTCGTTCTGAGAATTTATTTTCTTAAGACCTTCTGGAACGAAAGGATTTACCGTCAATAGCCCTTTTTGGTCTATAACGGGAACTTCAGACTTTATACCCTTGGCAGGTACATCCCTGGAGATTATCTGGTTAACCCACAAAAACTCACCGGCTACATAAGGTTTTCTTATGGTCTCTCTGATCTTCTCCTCAGGATAGACACCAGCGAAGAATATGAGGGCATATATGGGATAGGCCATCCAGAACCTTACAGCCTGCGGTCTAACCGCTGCCAGGACAAAGTGAGCAAGCACAACAAGAATAATTAGCATTATAGGTAGCTTCAAATAGAGGGGTACAACGCCTTCAATTATCACATGGCTTCTTTCGGGAAGGGTGGACACATACCACGCAAAGAACATAAGCCCAAAAACAACACCACCAATACCCCAGTAAGAGAGAGTTTTGACTATATCCTTGTAGACTTTCTCCGGAAGGTCCTTCTTCATAAGCGCTGCTATGGCAAGGCCTACGGTACCGGCTATAGCAAACATATAAGACGTTCTTTCCAATAGGTGGGGGAAATAGTTCTTGTTGTAAAAGGCGTCAAGTATGTTGCCCGTGGTGAACCATTTTTCGTGCCCTGGAGAGAGCATAAAGGAAAGGATTCCCACTATCATGTACATGGTTGCCCAAGAACCTAAGGCAAAGATCCATGCAAGCCTAAGCCAGCTTCTCTGATCAATCTTTCCCAAGGTATAAAAGAGGATATACACAAGGGTCACCTCTGCCACAAACCATATCCACTCCGCAGCCCACACCCACACAAAGTTGTGAATGAGTGCAGAAATACCCCGTGGGTTAACAACGGTTGCAGAAAACCATATACCCGGACCAGTTATAGAACCTGACACGTAAGAAAAGACAAGAAGACCTAAAAGGTACTTTTTGATGTAGTCGTAGATCTGCGGCTGGTTTTCCCTGTAGGCTTTTGTAGCCAAGTATGCCAAAAGGATTGAGGCACCCACGGAGGTGTGGGATGCCATTACGTGAATGGCAGCTATTATAGCTATAACAAGGCCACTGCCCACTACGGGCACATACCACATAGGGTAAAAGCCCAACACATCCATGGCTACACACCTCCTGTTAAATTTTCGTGAATATGACAGTAAATTTAAAACGATTTTTATCATTGTCAAGGGTTGAAGGACCAATTAAGTGAAAAACGCAAGAGCCCTTAACCTTCTCGGCGGGTAGAGGGTTTGCTGTGGTAAAATACATGTAAATGCTTTGGCAAAAACCCGTCTTTGAACTGCTTGAACTCTTGAAAAGGAAGGAGGTCAAGCCCTCCGAGGTAGTTCAAGCCTTTTATGAGAGGTTTTCTCAGACAGAAGAAAAAGTCAGGGCGTACATCACACCCACCTACGAACAAGCCCTACAGCAAGCCAAGGAGTTGGAAGGGAAAAACCCAGAAGACTATCCCCTTTACAGCATCCCCATAGCTATAAAGGACAACATAAACGTGGAGGGCTATCCTACCACCTGTGCGTCAAAGATTTTGGAGGGCTGCATCTCTCCCTACGATGCCACTGTGATAGAAAGGCTAAAGAAAGCTGGTGCCTTTGTTGTGGGAAAGACCAACATGGACGAGTTTGCCATGGGCTCCTCCACTGAATACTCTGCCTTCTTTCCCACCAAAAACCCTTGGGATTTGGAAAGGGTTCCCGGAGGTTCTTCCGGTGGTTCTGCGGTGGCGGTGGCGGTTTTGTCTGCCCCACTGTCCCTTGGCTCGGACACGGGAGGTTCCATCAGACAGCCCGCCAGCTTTTGCGGTGTGATCGGACTAAAGCCCACCTACGGAAGGGTATCTCGCTATGGACTTGTAGCCTTTGCCTCCTCCCTGGACCAGATAGGTCCCCTTGGAAGGAGAACAAAGGATGTAGCCCTTTTGATGGAGATCATTAGCGGGTATGACCCAAAGGACTCTACCAGTGCCAAGGTGGAGGTGCCCAAGTTCAGCGAGGAGTTAGAAAGGGAAGTCAAAGGTTTAAAGATCGGCATTCCTAAAGAGTTCTTTGAGTTTGAAATGGAAGAAGGTGTTAAAGAGTGCTTTGATAACTTTGTAAAATTCTATGAAGGGCTTGGTTTTGAGATAGAAGAGATCTCTTTGCCCCACAGCAAGTATGCCATACCTACCTACTACATAATAGCACCTTGCGAAGCAAGTTCCAACTTGGCTCGTTACGATGGGGTGCGATATGGTTATAGGGCAAGGGCAAAGGATATAAACGAGATGTATGCAAAAACCCGGGACGAGGGCTTTGGACCAGAAGTCAAAAGGAGAATTCTTTTGGGCACCTTTGCCCTCTCCACCGGATACTATGAAGCCTACTACCTAAAAGCTATGAAGGTTAGGGCACTTATAAAGAGGGATTTTGAGGAGGCTTTCAAAAAGGTAGATGTGATCGCATGCCCCACCTCTCCAAGCACCGCCTTTAAGTTTGGAGAGAGAACTCAGGACCCCATAAAGATGTATTTGGCGGACATCTTTACAGTGAGCGTCAATTTGGCGGGACTGCCAGCCATCTCAGTGCCAATAGGAAGGGTAAGTAGCCTGCCAGTGGGCGGACAGCTCATAGGCAGACCCTTTGACGAATCCACCCTCTTAAAGCTTTCTTACCTCTGGGAGGAACACTATAAACACTACCAAGAAATCCCTCTATGAGGCTTCTCTCCATAGACACTTCCTTTTCCTTTTTTAATCTGTCTGTGGTGGAAGAGGGCAACCTATCAATGCTATACTACGAGGACAGCAAAAAGAAGGGCTTGGAGCTTTTGCCCACCCTTTTAAACAAAATTGGTATAAAGCCCGAGGACTTTGACGCCTTTGCCCTCTCGGTGGGTGTTGGCTATACTACCCCCTTGAGGATAGGCATAACCTTTTTAAAGACCATAGCCTTTTTGACCCAAAAGCCTTTATACACTTACGAGAATTTGGGTCTGATGCTCAGGTATGCGCCTGTGCAAGCACCGAAAACCGCCCTTTTGAGGGTGAGCAGTCATATCATCTACAGGGTTCAAAATCAAGAGGGCATAGGTCCCATAAAGCGCTGGAAAGGGGAACCCTTGGAGGGCACCACCATTGCCCTCAGGTGCCATTCTATAGACTTTGCGGACCTACAGCTTGATTTTTTCCCTTTTTCCGCCTACGGTGGGCTACTTTCCTACGAAAGGTTAAAGGCTGGAGAGCCCGGGGTGGACCTTTTTAGCTTGGAGCCGTGTTATATTTAATGGGATGAGGGTAGGGATAGTTCTTGGCACTGCACCTATAACTCCCTTAGAATTCTGGGTGGGGGTAGAAAAAGATCATTTGGTCCAGCTGGACGATGTGCTATATGCGGAAACTCAACTTGCCAACGGGCAAAGGGTCAAGTTCTACGGAGTGGTGCAGGAGGTTCAAAAGTTCTTGGAGGGTGCCCAGTGGGTTTATGACGCCCACTTAGCCATACAGGGAGTGATACCGGTAAATGTGGCATACATAGCGAAGATAGCCCTTACAAGGGTGGAGCCGGAGTTCTTTGTGCCACCCTCTCCGGGAGACCCCGTTTATTTTGCGGAGGGTGAGGAGCTTGAAAGGGCGCTGTATTACGACCAAATGAAGGTAAAAATCCCCGCAGGTCTCACACGCTCTGGGCAGGTGGTTTATATCAACTATCACTTTTTGGACGGCACAGAGGGTGCCCATGTGTCCATATCGGGCATGTCTGGCGTGGCAACAAAAACCTCCTATGCCCTCTTTTTGCTCTACTCTATACTCAACAAGGTGCAAGACCAAAGGATAAGGGGGCTTATCTTCAACGTGAAGGGCAAAGACCTTCTGTGGTTGGACAAGAAAAACAAAAACCTTTCCCCCGAGGACGAAAAAGCCCTAAAAAAGTTGGGTTTGAAGGCGGAGCCCTTCGGAGAAGTAAAGTTCTATGTGCCACCTTATGAAGGAAATCCAACGGTCCCAGACGCAGAGCGTCAGGATGAGAAGGTTGTTCCCTTCTTTTGGAGCATAAGGGAGTTTGCAGAGGAGGGGCTAATTAGGTTCATGTTTGTGGAGGAGGACGAATCAAAGTCTCAGGTGCCCTACCTTGTGGAAAGGGTTGCCAACAAGCTGTACTATCTGGCAAAGAACAGCCCAGAGGGTAGGCTTCTTGATGATCAGGTAAGGGACATAGAATCCCTTGAAGACCTAGAGGAGAGGTTTAGCGAAGCTATAGAGCAGGCTGAGGGAAAGGAAAAGAGTCTGTTCAAGGAGTGGTTTGGGGATGCGTCTTTGCAAACTGCCAGGGCCTTTCTACGCAGGTTCTCAAGGGCGAGCAGGCACATAAAAAGGTTCATCCAACCAAACATGTCAAGCCCTATAAACTGGGAGGAAAACAGGCTCTCTGTAATAGACATAAGCGGGCTACATCACATAGCCCAAATGTTTGTGGTGGGTGCGGTGTTAAAAAGGCTCTTTGAAGAAAAGGAAAAGAGGTCAAACCCATACCCTAAAGTTTTTGTTCTTTTGGACGAACTTAATAAATACGCACCAAAGGAAGGCTGGAGCCCCATAAAGGATGTGATCTTGGACATTGCGGAAAGGGGGAGAAGTTTGGGAGTGATACTGATCGGTGCCCAACAGACCGCCAGCGAAATAGAGAAGAGAATACTGGCAAACTCCGCCATCAAGGTGGTAGGGCGGATGGACAGTAGCGAGCTACTCAGCAAAGAGTATGAATTTTTGGTGGGAAACTTTCGCCAGAGGGCTCTTATGCTAAAAAAGGGCACCATGATCCTCTATCAGCCTGACATACCCTCTCCGTTGATGTTAAAATTTCCCAAGCCTCCCTGGGCAACCAGAAGGCAGGAGGTAGAGGAGGAGATCCATGTTCCTGAGGATTTTAATAACTTTTAGCTTTTTGGTTTGGTTTGCCTTCGGCGTGCAAGTAGCCTACAGAGAAGGAAACTATCCGGACAAGCAGCGCGTAGTTTTGCAGTTTGAAAGAGGTGTGGAATACAGAGTTTTGCTTTTGGACAATCCAAAGCGCATTGTGGTGGATGTGATGGAAAGGGTAGATGTTCCCAAAAACATAAAGGCAAGGGTAGGACATCATCCTTGGGGCACTCGGTTTGTTTTTGATATGGATTATTCTGAGGTAAAAGCCTTTTCTTTGGAAGCACCCTTTAGGATAGTGCTGGATGTTTATAAGGCAACTGCGAGCCCACCGCAGGAGGACCCCCTCCTTGCCATCCTTGACCCTACTGTCCTAAAGATTATAGGCTATCAGGAGGTTAAAGGGGAAAGGGAAAAGGTGATCTCTGAAAGAAGTAAAGGACAGGTGATCACTCAAAAACGGGTAATAGTTTTGGACGCGGGACACGGCGGACACGACCCTGGTGCAATAGGCTTTAAAGGGATAAAAGAAAAAGATGTAAACCTTGCCATAGTGCTTAAACTGGCAAAGTTCCTTGAAGAGGATGGAAGGTTCAGGGTTGTCCTTACCAGAAGGGATGACAACTTTGTGCCCCTTCAGGAGAGGGCAAACATAGCACTTCGCAACAGGGCAGACCTTTTTGTTAGCATTCACGCCAACGCCTCACCAAAGGGCATTTCAGAGCACGCCAAGGGCACTTTTGTGTTTGCCATATCCTCCGAGGCTGCCCAAAGGAAAAAGCATGCAATAGTTCATAACGATCAGTATGCCAAGCTAACCCTTGGCACTGCGGATATTCCTCACAACGTGAGGAGGGTGATGGCGGACTTGGCGATGGATGTAACTCTGTATGACAGCGTCCAGTTTGGCAATGTGGTTGCCAGAAAGCTTAAAAAACACTTAGACAGGCATGTGGAGTTTAAAGGTATTCAGAGGGCTGGCTTTGCGGTTTTAAAAACCCCCGGCATACCCTCCCTTTTGGTGGAGGTGGGCTTTATAACAAACCCCCAAGAAGCCCTTTTGATGGCACAGGAGGATTTCCAATATAACTTCGCAAAAGCCCTATACTCCGCCATCGTAGAATACTTCTTCCCCGGTAGCGTCAAGGAAGCCCGAAGAGCTTATGAAGCTGAGGCAAAACTCTCACAGTAAAACCAAGCTCAGAGAGCTCCCTCTGAAGCCCAAGCGCCCTTTCAAAAAAGACAGCTTTGTTCCCTTCTGGCTGGAGGATAACCTTACCTTCCTCAAGGAAATTCCTAAACTGAACCTTCAGCAGAACTTCTGCGCTTAATACATCATCCACCACAAACTTTAGCTCTTTGGCATTTTGCAAGATTTTGGGATGGACGAACCAGTGGGCAGACCACTTGGGAGAGCAAGTTATATGAAGGTTTTCCACCCTTTCCAAACCTTCCTGCCAAAGGGTGCCGTTGGTTTCAATCTGCACAGAGTAATCCCTCTGCGCAAGTTCTTTAACCAGCGTAGCCAGTCCCTCCTGGGCAAAGGGCTCACCGCCCGTGATGACCACATGCCTTATCCTATACTCGGAGACCTTGCCCAAAATTTGTTCCACCTCAAGGCTTGCACCGCCCTCAGAGAAAGAGAGGGCTGAAGGTTGGTCGCACCATGGACATCTGAGGTTGCAACCCTGAAGTCTGATAAAGACAGCGGGCAGTCCTATCAGCAGACCCTCTCCTTGTATGGAGGGATATATTTCATTTACCTTTAAAGTGATGGTTTCTCTAACCTGACCTCGTAGCATTCTATTACATCACCCACCTTTATATCGTTGTAATCTTTGAGCTTTATACCACATTCAAAGCCCCTTGCCACCTCTTGCACGTCCTCCTTGAACCTCTTTAAACCTTCTATCTTGCCCGTGTATATTACTACGCCGTCTCTTATGAGCCTGGCGTTGGCGTTGCGCACCATCTTACCATCCAACACATAGCATCCAGCCACTGTGCCCACACCTTTGATCTTGAAAGTAGCCCTAACCTCCGCAGAGCCCAGCACCACTTCCTTTTGGACGGGCTTTAGCATACCCCTGAGGGCGTTTTTAACATCCTCTATGGCTTCGTATATGATGCTGTATAGTTTTATATCTACCTTTTCCCTCTCTGCGGCTTCCTTTGCCTTTAGGTCTGGGCGTGTGTTGAAGCCTATTATGATGGCTTGGCTTGCCTTGGCAAGCATCACATCGTTTTCTGTGATGCCACCCACCGCACCGTGAAGGATCCTTACGGACACCTCCGGCGTAGAGAGCTCCGTTAGGGCTTTTTTTAGGGCTTCCAAGGAGCCCACCGTGTCGGTCTTTAAAATGAGCTTTAGTTCCTTTAGCTCTCCCTCCTCTATTTTCTTAAACACCTCCTCTAACAGGATGCCCTTTGAAAGCTTCTCTTGCTGTTCTCTCTTTTGCTTTCTAATTTCTACAATTTGCCTTGCCTTTTTCTCGTCTTCTACCACCATAAAGGTGTCTCCTGCTATGGGCAGTTCTTCAAAGCCAAGAACCTCCACTGGTGTAGAAGGTCCTGCGGAGTTTAACTTTCTGCCCTTGTCGTCAAACATAGCCCTTATTTTGCCGTAGGTGGTGCCGGCTACCACAGGGTCTCCAACCCTTAAGGTTCCCTCCTGCACAAGGAGGGTGGCGGTAGGACCCTTTTGCTTGTCTAACTTTGATTCTATGACCGTTCCCTTGGCTGGACCCTCTACCCTTGCCTTGAGTTCCAAAAGCTCCGCCATAAGGAGGATATACTCCAACAGGCTTTCCACATTCTGTCCTGTTTTGGCAGACACATCCACAAAGATGGTGTCTCCACCCCACTCTTCTGGGATCAGTCCAAGCTCGGACAGCTCCCTTCTGACCCTCTGCGGGTCTGCACCGGGCTTGTCTATCTTATTGACCGCCACTATGATGGGAACATTGAAAGCCCTTGCGTGGTTTATTGCCTCCACCGTTTGGGGCATAACTCCATCGTCAGCAGCCACCACCAAAACCGCAATGTCCGTTATCTGCGCACCCCTTGCCCTCAGGGATGTAAAGGCTTCGTGTCCGGGGGTATCCAAGAAGGTGATCTTCCTACCATCTGGCAACTGGACCACAGAGGCACCTATGTGCTGGGTTATTCCACCCTTTTCCCTCTGTGCTACGTTGGTCTTTCTTATTGCGTCCAGAAGGGTGGTTTTTCCGTGGTCCACATGTCCCATTACCACCACGATGGGAGGTCTTGGCAGTTTTTCCCAATGGTCTGGGATCTCTTCCTCTAAAACTTCCTCCTCCTTTTTGACCTCCGCCAAAAAGCCCAAGGCTTCTGCCACTTGAAGGGCAACCTCTGAGGGCACCGTTTGATTTATGGTAGCAAGGACGCCCTTCTTCAAAAGCTCCGCCATGACCACATTGGGTGGAACCCTCAAAAGCTCCGCCAGTTCCCTAACCGTAATGATCTCAGGTATTTGGACGATCTTTATTTCCTCTTCTTGCTCCTCTTTCTTCTTCTTTTCGATCTGCTTTTCCAACTTTTTCAAAATTTGCTCTTCCTCTTTTTTGGCTTTCTTTTCTTCCTTGACTTCCACCTTTGGTGGCGGGGGTGGGCTTGGTGGCTTTGGTGCTGGCTGGGCTACCGCCTGAGGCACAGGCTTTGGTTTGTTTGCCGGCTTTTCTTCTTTTTTGGGCAAAGGTTTTTCTTCCCTTTTGAAGTTTTCTTTTTTTCTTTCCTCCTCCTTGACCTTTTGTGGTGGTTTCTTTTCTTTTGAAGGTTCTTTCTCTTGAACCCTTTCAACCTTTTCTTCTTTCTTTTCTTCTTTTATTTCTTGGGTTGTTTCTTTGCCAAAGTGGTCCAGCACTATTTGGACCTCCTCCTCCTCAAGGTAGGCAAAATTGCTCTTTTCTATGCCCCACTCCTTTAGTAATCCTTGCACATCCTTTACCTTTACGCCAAGCTCTTTGGCTAAATCTTGCAGTCTAACTTTCCCCATAACCTTATATATTCTAAGCCAAAAAAGCCTGATGGGTATGGTTTAATAATATTCCCAAAATTCAATACTGCGATGGATAATCATAGTCCTCAGGCTTTGGGGGTATTTCACCTTTGAAAGCCCAAATACCTTCTTTTTCTTACCATCAGACCCCAGAAACTACTTTTATCAGGAGTTCCTCATAGGTAAAAAGCTCCATCGCCATAAAATTTTAAGCTTATATGCGTTAAACTATTTTTCTATGTTCATCTACGAAAGGGTGCATCCTGAGGTGCTCCTGATCCATCTTCATGGTTTTGCCAGCAATGTGAAAAGTTCAAAGGTTTTAGCCCTGAGGGATTTTGCCTTGAAAAGCGGTAGGTTTTCCCTCTTTGCCATGGATATGGACTACCAGCACACCACTACTACCAGGACCTTGGAGGTTTTGGATGCCCTAATAAGGGGCTTTTGCCAAAAGTTCAAAAGCTTGGTGCTCTCCGGAAGTTCTCACGGTGCCTATGTGATTTTAAACTATCTTAGGTTCTATTCTTCTCAGTGCGTCAGCAGGGCTCTCCTGTTCGCCCCCTCTTACTCTACTCTGAAACTAACCCTGGAAGAGGTGGGGCAGGAGTTAGCAAAGGCTTGGCTGGAGGGTAAAGAAGAGCTCTCCTTTACCGAGTGTGAGACAGGGCTTGAGCTGACCATCCACAGAGAATTTGCCCGGGATGTTTTAGAAAAGGGCTACGAGATTTTGGAAGGAGATAGGGTTAATTTTCCTACAGAGCCACCGGTGGATTTGGTAATAGTTCATGGCACAAGGGATGAGGTGGTGCCCGTTGAACATTCAAGAATTTTTGTCAGTAAAGTGAAAGTGAAGGACTACAAAGAGGTGGATGATGATCATAGACTTAGTGGAACCTTTAAAACATTGATGGAGGAGCTTTTGCCATGACCAATAGGGAGCTTTTTGAACGCGCAAAGAAGCTCATGCCCGGAGGTGTTAGTTCCCCTGTTAGGGCTTTTAAGGCGGTGGGCGGAGAGCCCATAATAGCTACCAAGGGAGAGGGCAGTAGGATATGGGATGTAGAGGGTAAAGAATACATAGACTTTTTGATGTCTTGGGGTCCACTCATACTGGGACATTCCCATCCGAGGGTAGTCCAAGCCCTTGAGGAGCAGGCAAAAAAAGGACTGTCTTACGGCATCACAAACCCCCACGAGATCACCTTGGCGGAGCTTGTGATCTCTGCCATGCCATCGGTGGAGATGGTCAGGTTTGTGTCCTCGGGCACCGAGGCTACCATGTCTGCCATAAGGTTGGCAAGGGGCTACACGGGCAGAAAGTACATAGTCAAGTTTGAGGGTTGCTATCATGGGCATTACGATGGGCTCTTGGTAAGTGCGGGCTCTGGAGTTGCCACCTTGGGAATTCCGGGCACGCCGGGGGTGCCAGAAGAGATCGCAAGCCTTACCATAGTTTTACCATACAACGATGTGGATGCCCTAAAGGAAACCTTTGAAAGATATGGACAGGATATAGCTTGCGTGATCGTAGAGCCCGTGGCAGGCAACATGGGAACAGTCCTTCCAAAGGATGGCTTTTTGCAAGCTTTGAGGGAGATCACAAGACAATACTCTTCCCTTCTTATCTTCGATGAGGTCATGACCAACTTTAGGCTCTCTAAGGGGGGAGCCCAGGAGCTATATTCAGTGGAACCAGACCTTACATGCATGGGAAAGGTAATTGGGGGAGGTATGCCCTTGGGTGCATACGGAGGCAAAAGGGAGATAATGGAAAAGGTGGCACCGGAGGGTCCTGTTTATCAGGCAGGGACCTTGTCGGGCAATCCTATGGCTATGGTGGCGGGCATAGCCACCCTTTCCGAACTCTTTGAGAAGGACCCTTATGACTATTTAGATGAAATCACCCAAACCCTCTGCGAGGGTATTAGCAAAATCCTAAAGGACAAGGGAATTCCCCACACCATAAACAGGGTGGCTTCTATGCTGACGGTCTTTTTCACAGACCAAGAGGTGTATGACTACAAGACTGCAAAAAGCTCAAACCTTGAACTCTTTGCCAAGTTCTTTAGGGCACTGCTCAAAGAGGGTGTTCTTATTCCACCTTCCCAGTTTGAGGCGTGGTTTTTGAGCACCGCCCACACAAAGGAAGACATAGAAGAAGCCCTAAACCGCATAGAAAGGGCTGTTAGCTCAATTTAATGCCCTGTATGTGTAATAGTTCTCCAACACGCGCTTTACATAGTTTCTTGTTTCGCTTATGGGAATGGTCTCTATGAACACATAAGGGTCTGCGTGCTGGATAAAGCCTCTAACTCGCTCTGGTCCTGCGTTGTAGCTGGCTATTGCCCTAACCCAATCGTCCTTCCAGAGCTCTATCATCTCCCTTAGGTATGCGGTGCCCAAAAGTATGTTTTCCCTTGGAGAAAAAACACTGTTGGGAATTCTGTATCTTTGGGAGACCTCCCTTGCGGTAAAGTCCATTAGTTGCATAAGCCCCTTTGCACCGCTGGGAGATATAGCCAATGGGTCAAATAAGCTCTCCTGCCTCATAATTGCCCATATAAGGTTTTTATCCACACCAAAGGTTTTGTAAGCTTCCTCCACGAACTCCCTGTAGGGTGTAGGATAGGCTATGTATTGGTGTATATCAGACCTAATGCCAAACCTTCTAACCGCCAGCCTTATGGCTAAGAAAGGGTCAAATCTTTGAATGGCAATGATGTCCGATGTGGTAAGTTTGTCTATGCTTCTGAAAGCTTCCAAGCGGGCATAATGCAAAAAACCCGCTTCCGTTATGCTCCTTAGGGTGCTTGCCATAGAGGTTTCCTCTGCGCTGGCAAAGAATACCTTTAACCCTCTGATAGCCACCGGTTCTCCCAGTTGCACCTTTGCCATCGTTGAATAAAAGCCTATGCCCTTTGACGCCTTCAAAAGATGTTCCCCAGCTTTTTGAAAATCTCCCAACCTCTCGTAGCTTTTGTAAAGCCAAAAGTGCGCCTGCGCCTTTTCCTCATCCGAGGAAGATAGGTTCAAAGCCTTCTGAAAGGCATCAACTGCCCTATGGTAGTCCTCCAGTATGAAAAGAACCAGCCCTGATTGAAAGTGCTTTTGATAGCCCTCTTCCATCATAGAAAACCACTCCAAAGCCTTTTGGTAATTTTCCCTGTACAAAGAGATCCGACCTGCGTAAAATAAGGCTTGATTGTATTCTTCATAGCCTTTAAGCTTAAGAAGTGCCCTTTTAAACTCCTCCTCGGACACATTAAAAACCACCCTTGCGTATTTTAAAGCTCCCTCCCTGTTGTTGCAGTCTTTGAGCACTTCCATTGCCTCTTTGTATAGTCTCAATCTTTCATAAGCCTCCCCCAGAAGGGAGCAAGCCTTGGGTATGTCCTGCAATAGGTTTATAGCTTCTCTGTATTGTCTTTTTTTTATAAGCCCTTCGCCAACCTTTAACTTTTCCTCCTCAGTTAGAAAAACCTCCGGTATGTAATCCTTGAAAAGATGAGGAAGGTTCAACAGGGCAGTTTTTTTATCTAAGTTCATAGCCCTCCAGAGGTGGGCGTATTTTTCCACATAATCAAACTTCAAAGCCCTGGGATTTATCTCCTTCAAAAGCTCCTCAGCCCTCTTTAGTTCTCCCCTCTGATAGTATCCCTCCGCAAGCAAAAGCCTCAGATCATCCACAAAAACCGCGTTGGGATAGTCCCTCAAAAGCCTTTCACCCAGGGCTAAGTCCCGTTTTTGTAAAAACTCAGATAAAAGGGTATACTCCTGGGTAAGTTGGGAAAAGGCAAAGGAAAACAGCACAAAAATTAGAAAAAGTGTTAGGCGATCCACGAGATGATCAGGTATATAAGTATAGCAAAGACAAAGTTTATAGCAATGAGGCTTGGGATTGCACCGAACTTACCTTTTCTGTATTGGAAAAAGTAAATGTATGCAAAGTTTAGCACCATGAGGGCGAAGAGAAGGAGCTTTAGGTGAAAGAGGAAGTTGGAGGAAAAGTCCTTCTTGTAGCCATGCCATAGCCCAACGCCCGTGATGAAAAGAACGAGTATAGACAGCCACACGCCCAAAAAGAACCTTCCGTATAGGTTTTGGACAAGGTTCTGCTTTGGACCCTCTGGCAAGCTTTTAAGGGATGGTCTAAGAAAGAGCAATGTGTATGCCATCCCACCCACCCAAAGGGTAGCAAAAAAGAGATGCAAAAAGAGAAGGCTCTTTATCATGGTTCCAAATTAACCTTCTTTACCCGAACCTTTCCTTCTGCCAGTTCCTCTATGGCATAAAAGGTTTTCTTTATGAGTTCTTTTTTTACCTTGTCCCTGACAAATATATCGTCTCCCTCTTTTAGTAGCTGTTCAACCCTTTTTGCCACCGCATGCACCAGTTCATACCTACTGCTTACCTGCTTTAGGGCGCCCTCTATGTTAGGTCTTTTGCCCATGACTTACCTCCGTGCATTCTTTTTCTAAAAGCTTTATTATTTTATCATCTTTGAGGAACTTTGAAATATTCGCCAAGAAGTTCTTGGAAGTATATCTTGAAGACAGGATGATATTTTTAAGAGTTTCTACCGTTTCGTCCAAAAATTCATTTACCACTATGTAGTCAAAGTGTTTTGCGCAGGAGATTTCCCACTCCGCAGTGCGTAAGCGCTCTTGGAGGTTTTCGTGCCCGTAGCCCCTGGTTAAAAGCCTCCTTTTGAGCTCCTCGATGGATGGAGGAAGCAAGAACACGAGCACGCTGTCTGGGAAATTTCTCTTTATGGTCATGGCGCCCTGCACATCAATGACCAAGAGGGAGTCATAACCTTCCTCTTCGTTTTTTAAAACCTGATCCTTTGGCGTCCCGTAATAGTTGCCATACACCTTTGCATATTCCAAAAACATACCCTCCCTTATACCCTGTTCAAATTCTTCCACTGTAAGGAAGATGTAATCAACACCCTCCACTTCACCCTCTCTTTTTGGTCTGGTGGTTGCGGTGATCACACGCCTTATGTCTTCCACATCCCTTATGATAAAGTTTGCCACCGTAGTTTTCCCCGTCCCCGAGGGTGCGGAAAGGACAAAGAGCATGGAAAAATTATAAACCAGCCGAAGAAACTACAAACGGTATGACCCTGAAGGCTGTCCGCAAGCGTCCCAAACCACAAACTCTTTTGATGTCTTATCTTACAGGCTTTGTCTGAAGGAGAGGATTTTTCCAGCCTTTCTTAATTTCTCACCCAAGGTAAGGTCCTTTTTGTTTTAAAATATTTATCAATGAATTACGTAGCTCAAATATTGAACTACTTGGGAAGTGTAAGCACTGTTTCAGAGGTCTTCCTGGCACCAAATGCGTCCCCCATGGAAAGGAGGGAGGGCAAACTGGTAAGATTTATGCCCGTAGTCCTTACTAGCGAAGATATAAGGGACACTTTAGTGGCGCTGAAAAGCCATGCGTCTGGCTCGTTAGGTCCCTTGGGTAAGGAAGGTTCTTTTTCTTTTGGTATACACAAGAGCGGACGTTTTAGGGTTGTATACATGACACAGAGGGGCAGTTATGTAATATCCATAATCAAGACACCCTTTGAAATACCAACTATAGAAGAGCTTTGCCAAGACCCATCCCATGTAATAAAGGAGATAAACCGAATAGTAGAAGATCTATCTGGCAGGTGTGTGGTGATAACGGGCAAAGATCATAAAAAAGCTTCTATGTTTGCTTACTCTTTACTACAGCATGTTAGCATCAACTTTTCAAAGGTAATTTACATATTGGAAGAGCCTCTAAACTACCTTTTGAAGCATGGGAACTCTTTGGTTATACAGAGGGAGATAGGCACGGATGTAGAAAGTTTGCAAGAAGGGCTTGGGGACGCCATGCTAATAAAACCTGATATCTTTTATATAGGCTATACAGAACGTTTTGATGAGAGGGAGATAGGAGAAATAGTTAGAATTCTGGAAAGTGGGACGTTGGTATTCATAAACATACCATACATAAGCCAGCAAAAGCTAATTTATGACCTTAAGGACCTGGCGCCTTTCACAGAAAAAATAATAATGTTGGAAGAGGAAAAGGGTGTCATAAGGGTTTCCTTTAAGGAAATACAACTTCGGGAGCGGGAAAACCGTTGAAGGGTGCTGCATATACAGTTGTGTATGCCCCAGCGGAGAGGATGTATAAGAAATCTCCCACCTCTGGCTCTGGAAGGGCTACCTTCCTTGCCACCACATCCATACTATCGCAGGATACACCGCCGATGGTCCATTCTTTTAGCTCACCTTCTCTGTCTAGGTAAAAGGCATACCTTATACCTCCCAAGGCTTCTGCAAGACCGTTGAACACGCCCGTGTCTATGTAAAGCCAGAGGTCCTCTCCCCTTTTTGCCTTCCCTATGACCCTGCATACCATGATACCCTGGTCTCCTACTATGCCCCTGCCAGGTTCCATTTGAAGCTCGTAGGGCAGTATGGGAAAGAACTTCTGAAGTAGCCCCTTTACATAGTATGCTATATCCTCTATGCTTAGGGCTTCGTAGCTGTATCTGACCGGTATGCCCCCACCAATGTTTAACATCTTGAGCCTTAGACCCCTCTCCCTTGCCTTTTCCCAAAGCTCTGCTGCGGTTTTTATGCCTATAAACCAGTTTCTAAAGTTGTTGCACTGAGAACCCACATGGAAGGTTATGCCGTAAGGTATTAACCTTTTTTCTCTCGCGTACTCCAAGATGTCCAAGGCAGTATCTAAGTCCACACCAAACTTTTTGGAAAGAGGCCAGTCGCTCCCTTCGTTGGGCACAACAATTCTAACATACACCTTTGCCCTGCTTGCTAAGGCTGATACTTTATCCACCTCTGTAAAGGAATCTACTGCAAACCGGTCTACTCCCTTTTTGTAGGCGTACTCTATGAACTCGGGAGGTTTAACCGGATTGCTTGATATAATCCTGCTTGGGCTCACACCCACACCAAGCACCCTGTTTAGCTCTTCCGCGGAAGCCACTTCAAAGCCCGCACCAAGCTCAGCAAGTGCCCTTATGATCCTTTCATGGTCGTTTGCCTTTACCGCGTAATACACGTTGAAGTTGGGAAAGTGATACTTAAGTTCTATGTATCTACCCTTTATTCCCTCCAGGTCCATAAGCAGAAGAGGAGTTTTTTCGGGCTTCAGGTAAGGCAAAAGGTAGTCCTTGCCTTCAATGAAAGAAAAAAAGCCCTTCTTTGCAAATTCAAACTGCACGCTCTTGTGGTCTAAAAGGGTCTCCGCCATAATGGAGAAAAATATAACCTTACATTGGCTCTTTGTGTATGCCTTCTATGTATATTCTCTCTATCACCCTTCTTGCTATGGGTGCGGCTACAGACCCTCCAGATCCTCCATGCTCCACCAAAACGCCTACCACAAAGAGGGGATTTCTGTATGGGGCAAAGCAAACGAACCAGGCGTGGTCCCTGAGTTTGTAGGGAAGGTTCTTCCTCCTTGTGCTTATAGAAGCCACTTGGGCGGTGCCTGTCTTTCCGGCGATCTCTGCAATAGAAGAGTTAGCCATAACACCCGTTCCAGACCTAACCACATCCCTCATAGCTTCCTTAACGAGGGCAAAGTGTTCAAGGGGTGCTTTTATAACCTTATAGACAGTCTTTTTATTCTTCCAAACTACTCGCCCTTCTGGGTCCCTAATTTCTTTGACCAAGAAAGGCTTGTAAATAACCCCATCGTTTGCTATACCCATCACCATCAGGCATTGTTGAAGGAGGGTTGCCTTTAGATACCCTTGACCTACGGACATATTGACCGTGTCTCCCCCATACCATGGTTCCCTTTTGACCTTTCTTTTCCACTCGGGATTGGGCATTATGCCCCGTGCGTTTGGTAGTTCAAGGGGCACGCTTTCTCCAAAGGAAAAGCTCCTAAGAGTGGCTTCAATCTTCCTTGGTCCAAGCCTGTTGTAGCAAAAGCTATAAAAATAAACGTCGCAAGAGTCTCGTATGGCGGTGCGCATGTTCTCCCAACCGTGTCCGCTTCTTAGCCAGCAGTAAAAATCCCTATTGCCAAGGGAAAACTTTCCTCTGCAAAAGACGCCCTCCTTTGGGCTCACTCCCTCCTGCAAAAGTCCAATTGCCAAACCAACCTTTATGACAGAACCCGGTGGATAAAAGGCGTTCAATGCCCTGTTAAAAAGGGGGTTCATAGGGTCCTGTTGATAATCTTCCCACTTATCGTATATCAGGTTTGGGTCGTAGGAGGGATAGCTCATCAAGGCTAAGACCTCCCCCGTGTCTGCCCTTAAAACCATTATGGCACCCGCCTTGTGCCCAGAGGTTTTAAAAACCTCAAAAGCGATCTTCTGAATTCGGCTGTCTATTGTAAGAACCAAACTGTTGCCTTTCTTGGGTGCAGTTTCCTTATAGGTTCCTATAATCTTTCCCACCGCGTTGACGATTAGCTCTTCCGTGCCAACCCAACCAAGAAGCTGTTCATCAAAAATCCTCTCCAAGCCCTGCCTTCCCACCAAACTCTGAAAGGATATTCTTTCCTTGTATTTCTCCATGTGTTCCTGCGTTGGATAACCCACATACCCCAAAAGGTGGGCACACTCTTCTCCAAAGGGATAAAACCTTTTTGGAAGCATGTTTATGAAAACACCCGGCAGGCGGTAGCTGTTGTTATAAAACTTGTCCAACTCTTCCTGACTTTCTAACTTTCTTAAGAGTATAGGTTCAACGCTTCTTTTTTTGCTCTGCAAAAACTCATAAGACAGCTTTATACCAAAAAGTTCATCAAGGCTTTTAAGGGTTTCCTCTAAAGTGCTTTTCTCCTCTATCAACTGAGGGTCCAAAAATAGGGCGTATTCGGGTATATCATAGGCTAACTTTACGCCGTTTCTGTCAAGGATGTCTCCCCTTTGGGCGTAGACCACCCTTCGCCTTATGTAGTTTCTCTTTGCCAAGTTTTTGTAATACTCTCCTTTAAATATCTGCAAATAAAACAGCCTAAAAACCAACGCCAAGTAAAGGAAAACAGAAAGCAATAGCACCAGCAGGAAGTTCCTACGTCTCATTTTTCAGCAATTTCTTTCCAAAATAATAAACCACCGCCAACTCCACAAGGAACTCAATCAAAAGAGGGATAGGTTCCAGAGGGTAGTAGAATTTGGACCTAAAAAGCAAAAGTCTGTAGGAGTGTTCCAAAAGGGCTACTATCAGGTAGGCAAACATGAGGGAGGAAAGGGTTTCTATAAAGAACTTTCTCTTTATAAAGCTAAGCACAAACAGGGCTAAGAGCTTACCCGAGGTGTGCCACCCCAGAGTGTCCAAGAGCACATCCAGGAGAAATCCCCCTATAAAGCCCCTTGGGTAATTTGTACGACCTCTGGCGTTTGAGAGGAAGAGAAGAGCTAAAAGGAGGTCCGGGACAAACAGATAACTTCCAAAAATTCCAACAAACACCGAGCTCTGAAGAAAAAGAACTAAAGCCAAAAGCAAATAAAACATCAAAGCCTTCTCCTCAACACCAGCACAAAATCAACCCTTCTAATGTCCCCATAGGGTTTTACCTCAACCCTTTTAAAAAACTGTTCTCCTGAAGGATAGACTTCATAAACCTCCCCTATTTCAAGGGGAGGGAGTTTAAGGCTTCTCAAAAAAACCTTTTCCCCTTTTTTTAGTTCATCCTCTTGGGGGACGTGCAACAGGCTACCCTTTGGAAACCCACCCCTGTATATGTAGTTCTTTCCACCCGCGGTGGCGCTTACGTGGAGGTTATCAGACCAAACAGTCCTGACCCTTGAAGTGCCCACATAAACCTGATCTATAATGCCCAAAAATACGTTTCTGTGGGCTACCACAAAGCCCTCTTCAAGCCCATCCCTCTTTCCCTTATCAAGGAGCATAAACTCATCCCTTCCTGAAGGGTCGTAGGCGACCACTCCCGCAAGGGTGTATTCAACAGTGGGAGGTTCTTCCATTAATCCTTTCAACTGCAAAAGCTCACGCTTACAACCTTCAAGCTCGCTGACCTTTAGACTAAGTGCGCTGACCTCCTCCAACAACTTTTTGTTTCTTTTTTGTGTATCCACTAAAAACACATAAGTATTGACAAGGTCTTGAACTCTTTTTGTGGTCTGGGCTTTGAGCTCCATTACAGGCATTAAAAGGCTGTTTATAAGACTTGCGAAGGGAGAAAGCAAAGGATAAGAAGACAAATTAAACAAGTAGGCACACACGCTGAGCAGAAAGAGAGAAAAATAAAATAACCGCTCTTTCATTCCATGGATACTCGCCTTATTAGGTGCATCTTATCAAGTATGGAACCCACTCCTCTTGCCACTGCGGTTATAGGGTCCTCGCAGTATTTAGTTATTATCCCCGTCTCTCTGTGCACCCTCACATCCAAATTTCTAAGGAGGGAACCACCTCCTGCCAAGGTAATGCCCCTTTCTGCAATATCTGAGGTAAGCTCCGGCGGTGTTCTTTCAAGGGTAGCCTTTATGGCGTTTATTATGGCACTAACCACATCTTCCAAGGCTTGCGCAATCTCTTTGTTTGTTATGGTTATGGTCTTTGGGAGACCAGTTATATCTCTGCCTTTTATTTCCATGGTCCTCTCTTCCTCTTCCTCCACTGCGCTTCCAAGTTCTATTTTTATCCTCTCTGCGGTTTGTTCCCCAATCAATATGTGGTGCTTTTTCTTAATGTAGTTGGCTACCGCCTCCGTCATCTCATCCCCCGCCACCCGGATAGAGGTGGACGCCACTATGCCCGCCAGGGATATTACTGCTATCTCTGTGGTTCCCCCTCCAATATCCACCACCATATTTCCAACGGGCTGGTCTATGGGAAGACCGGCACCTATGGCCGCTGCCATGGGTTCCGCTATTAAATATACCTCCCTTGCGCCCGCGCTCTTTGCAGCATCTATAACTGCCCTCTTTTCCACCTGTGTAACGCCCGAGGGCACACCTACCACCACCCTTGGCTTTGGTCTGAGTATGCCACCGCCTACTACTTTGTTAATAAAGTAAGAGAGCACTATTCTTGTTGCCTCAAAGTCCGTTATCACTCCGTCTCTGAGGGGTCTTATGGTTTGTATTGTCTCGGGAGTCTTTCCAAGCATTTCCTTAGCTTCCCTCCCAACCGCCAAGACTTTTCCAGTTTTCACGTCCACTGCTACTATGGAGGGTTCAGAAAGAACAACCCCTTTGCCCTCTAAGTAGATTACAGTGTTGGCGGTGCCAAGGTCTACGCCTATGTTGTTGGAAAACAGACCAAAAAGTTTTAGCATTCCGCTTAGCATGGGATGGATATTTTAAAATAACTTCCCTATGCGATGGAGTAAATATTTTTGGTATACACTAAAGGAAGAGCCAGCGGATGCGGAGGCAGTTTCCCACAAACTACTGCTAAAAGGTGGCTTTTTGGCTCAGGTTGCCTCCGGCATTTACGAATACACACCCGCTGCCCTCAAGGTTCTAAGGAAGATAGAAAACGTAGTCAGAAAGGAGATGGACAGGAGCGGAGCCCAAGAGGTCCTCTTGAGTGTATTGAACCCCTCTGAACTTTGGAAGGAAACTGGAAGGTGGGATTTGTACGGCAGGGAACTTTTTAAACTGCAGGACAGACACGGAAGGGAATACTGCCTTGGACCTACCCACGAGGAGGAGATCACAGACCTCTTTAGGAGGTTCATAAACTCCTACAAAGCCTTGCCCCTGATCTTGTATCAAATACAGGTAAAGTTCAGGGACGAGAAAAGACCACGCTTTGGCTTGATTAGGTCAAGGGAGTTTTTGATGAAGGACGCTTATTCTTTTGACGAAGATGAGTTCTCCGCCATGATCTCCTATGAATCTATGAAGTTTGCCTACGAGAGGATCTTTAAAAAGCTCAGGCTAAACACCCTCCTGGTAGAAGCAAGCGTGGGTGCCATTGGAGGGAAGATGTCCCATGAGTTTGTGATTCTTACCGATTACGGAGAGGCAAAGGTAGCCTTTTGCGAAAGCTGTGGATACTCCGCCAACGCAGAAATTGTCCCCCTCCCAAAGCACAAAGAAGAGATAGAGGAAGAAAAGCCCATGGAAAAGGTCTATACGCCCAACACCACTACCATTGCCATGCTTTCCGATTACCTAAAGGTGCCCGCTTACAAGATTCTGAAAGCACTCCTTTACGTAAAAGGGGACGGAGAAAGGGTAATGGTTCTCATAAGGGGAGACAGGGAGGTGGATGAGAAAAAGCTTGAAGCCCTCTTTGGCACGGAGGACTTTCGCTTGGCTTCCGAGGAAGAGATAAAGCAATGGCTTGGCACCACAAAGGGTTTTGTGGGTCCCTTCAACCTGCCGGAGGATATAAAGGTCCTTTGGGACAACTCTACCTATGGCGTAAAGAACATGGTGGTAGCCCTAAACGAGCCCGATTACCATTACATAAACGTGAACTCAGGGAGGGACATCCAGTACGGAGAGTTTGTGGATGTTTGCGAGGTGGAAGAAGGAGACCCATGCCCCAGGTGTGGCGGATCTCTCAGGGTAGGGCGTGGTCTTGAGCTTGGACACATATTCCTTTTGGGAACAAGATACTCGGAACCCATGAAAGCCCTGATAAAGGACCGCTTTGGTCAGGAAAAACCGGTGGTCATGGGCTGTTATGGCATTGGCATATCCCGATGCCTTTCTGCCATAGTGGAACAGTATCACGACGAGAAGGGTATAAAGTTTCCTACGGTGGTGGCACCCTTTGAACTAAACATCATCTGCGTCAATACCTCCGACGAGACCCAAAGGTCTGTGGCAGAAGGGCTTTATGTCAAGACTATGGAGATGGGCTTGGATGTTATCTATGACGATAGGGATGAGAGCCCGGGCTTTAAGTTTGCAGACGCAGAACTCTGCGGATTTCCTTACGTTTTGGTGGTGGGGAAAAAGGCAAAGGATGGAAAGGTGGAGCTGTGGAAAAGACATACCGGCGAGAGGATAGACCTTGCGGTGGAGGATGCCCTCCTTTATGTTAAAGAGCTCATAGAGAAGGACAAACAGTGAAGGAAAGCCTCTACTGGTGGCTTGCCCTAAAGTCTGTGGCAGGGCTTGGGGAAAGGAGTATAAAAAAGCTCTATCAAAATTTCAAAGACCCAAGGCTTGTTTTTGAGGCGGACCAGTTGAAACTTAAAGCCCTGTTGGGGGGTGCGAAGGCACAGGCAATTACGGAAAAGAAGTTCAGCTTTGAGCCAGAAGAGGTTATAAAAGTTGTGGAGAGGGAAGGAATAAACTGGGTATGCCTTTCGGACCCTCAATATCCTGTAAGGCTAAAGGAAATTGAGGACCCACCGCCCGTGTTATTTTACAGAGGAGAACTAAAAGCGGTAAGCTGTTTTGGAGTGGTTGGCACACGCAACCCAGACAGCTACAGCGTAAGATACACAAAGGAATTGGTGGGGTTTTTGGTGGACAAGGGCTACGCCATAGCTTCAGGGGGAGCCAAGGGCATAGATGCCTACGCCCACAAGTTTTGTATAGAGGCAGGTGGCTATACCCTCTGCCTTTTAGGAATGGGCATCCTTGAGGTGCCCCAAAGGATGCAGGACTTCATCCTCAGGAGCGGTGTTCTCCTCTCGGAGCTCCTACCCTGGGAAAAGGCGGACAAGCATACCTTTCCAAGGAGGAACAGGCTCATAAGTGGTATCTCTGAGGGTGTTTTTGTGGTAGAAGCGGGAGAGAACTCGGGCGCCCTCATAACAGCTTACTACGCCAAAGAGCAAAACAGACCCGTTTATGTGCATGTGGGCTATGGCACAAGCGAAAGGTGGGAAGGATGCATAAAACTGGTCAATGAGGGCGTTGCCAAGCTGGTGGGAAGGGTTGAAAAGTTTGGCTTAAAGGAGGAAGTCCAAGAGGAAGACCCAGTGCTTATGGCTTTAAACACCCCAAAGACCCTTAGCGAACTTTCCCAACTTTTGGGTATGGATGAAAGGGAACTCCACCAAAAGCTTGGCTTTTATGAACTGGAGGGTCTAATCACCCGAGACGGAAGCTACTACTTCAGGCTAAAACAGGAATGGGACGAATACCAAACCCACCAACAATTTTTCCCATCCCTTGAGGAAATATAACAGAACCGCCCCCAAACTGAGGCTAAGGATCGCCTCCCAAAGGCTAAAGTTAAAAAATAGCGTGGGTGCAAAATCCGAGAAAAACATCACAGAGGCGTTTATAAACCTTCCCATCATCTCCAAAGGGAAGGCTGGCAGAGAAAAGAAGGTCAGCATATCCAAAAAGCCATAAAAGGTAAAGGCTAAGAAGGGAACAGAAAGCAGTGGAGTTAGCAGAATGCTAAAAGGCGCAGAAAAGGAAAAAAGGGAAACGATGGGCATGGTTCCCAAAAAGGCAAAGAAGGACACCCAAAAGGAGAGAAAAACCGCATCCTTTCTGGGAGGGTCCCGGAGTGAGAGCAAAATATAGAGGGTTGCACAGAAGGAGAGCCAAAAGGAGTATGAGCTTACATACTCAGGAAAGAGAAGAAGTATTACGCCACCGGATGCTAACAGAATACCCAAAAGGTTTGGTCTTTCTCCGTACAAAAGCAATAGAATGGACGTAAGGATCATAAGGTAAGCCCTGAGGACGGGAGGCTCGGAGGGAACCAAAAGGAGGGCATAAAGGCTAACGCCCAAAAGGGCAAGCCAAAGCCCAAGCCGGTAGGGAGCCAAAAATCTGAGCATAAGTGCCAAAAGGCTAAGATGCCCACCAGAGACCACCAAAAGATGCACAAGCCCCGTAGTCAAAAAAGCAGATTGAACCCTCATGGGAACAATGCTCTGATCTTCTCCCAAAAAGTATGCTAAGGCTAAAGCCCTGATTTCCTGATCCCCTATCCTGTCCTCCAAACGCTTGGCAAATCGATCCCTCAGGGAAGGTGAAACATTTGCAAAGGATACATCTTTGTATGTAGCACTAATAAAAATCCTTCCTTCCCTCACTCTGACCTTTCCATAAACCTCCAAGTATTTAGATGGCACATCCTCCGCCCCATAGACCCTCAAAAAGGCAGTCTTCTCGTAAATTTCTGGGAAGTCCCCACCCAAGACCTTTACCCGGGCAGAAAAGCCCTTCTCTGAAATTTCTCCCACACCCTCTACCCTAAGAATTAGCCTACCCTCCCCCAGGTCTTCCTCATAAAGGTATGGGTCATAAGAGCGCGGAACCGCAAGGATCAAAGACAGCAAAAAGAAAATTATAGGAAATAAAAGATCAAACCTCACCATCTAAGTGCTTCATAACCGTTTCCATATCCTTGTCTCCCCTGCCGGAGAGGTTGAAGATCACTACGTCCTCCTTGCTTAGCTTACCAGCTATCTCCACCACCTTCAGGACCGCATGGGCTGGCTCCAGGGCAGGAATGATCCCCTCAAGCCTTGAGAGGAGCTTAAAGCCCTCCAGGGCTTCTTGGTCTGTAGCATAGACATACTCCGCCCTGCCACTTTCAAAAAGGTACGCATGCTCTGGACCCACCCCCGGATAGTCAAGCCCCGCAGAGATGGAGTGGGTGGTTAAAATCTGCCCCTCTTCGTCTTGCAAAAAGAAGGACTTCATTCCGTGCAAAACTCCCACCTGCCCTGCGTTGATGGATGCAGAATGCTTGCCCGTCTCAAGTCCAAGACCACCCGCCTCCACGCCCACAAGCCTAACCCCCTCATCCTCCACAAAGGGATAAAAAATTCCCATCGCATTGGAGCCACCGCCTACGCATGCAACCACTGCCTTTGGCAGTTTGCCCTCCTTTTCCAAAATCTGCCCCTTTGCCTCTTTACCTATTACGCTCTGAAAGTCTCTGACCATCATGGGAAAGGGATGGGGTCCCACCACAGAGCCTATTATGTAATGGGTGGTCTCCACGTTGGCAACCCAATCCCTCAGGGCTTCGTTTATGGCATCTTTTAGGGTCCTGCTTCCACTTTTGACTACCCTCACCTCCGCACCCAAGAGCTTCATCCTAAACACGTTCAGCCTCTGCCTTTGGGCATCCTCCTCTCCCATATACACCACACATTCCAAACCAAGCAAAGCACAGGCAGTGGCAGTAGCCACCCCATGCTGACCCGCACCAGTTTCTGCGATTATTCTGTTTTTTCCCATCCTCTTGGCAAGCAAAGCCTGTCCGAGGGTGTTGTTGATCTTGTGGGCACCCGTATGCAAAAGGTCCTCCCTCTTTATGTATATCTTTGCCCCTCCCGCATACTCGGTCAGGTTCTTGGCAAAGTAAAGGGGCGTAGGTCTGCCCGCAAACTCCCTGAGGTAATACTCAAACTCCTGCCAAAAGCTTGGGTCCTCTTTAACCTTCTGGTATTCTTCTTCAAGTTCCTCTAAAGCGTACATCAAAGTCTCCGGCACAAACCTTCCACCAAAGCTTCCAAAGTATCCTCTCTCGTTTGGCACCTTCATAGCAAGGTTAATTATAAGCTTTAGCTCTCCGTGAGTAAAATTTTGAGTTGAGTTATATTATACCTTCTGGCTTAGGCTTATTTGTTAATCCAGGCACGGAGTTTTTTGATGGGTAGTGTAAAGGTTGATATAATAAACCCAGATATAATCAGAGAATTAGCAACTAGATTTCCAGAGGACGCAGAAAAGGCAAGAAAAAAGTATAAAAGTTTTGACAAATGGTTAAGAGGTGAGGATTTTCCCACCTACAATCAACTTGTGGAACTTTCCAAAATATTTAATGTCCCTTTTGGAGACTTCTTCTTGGAAAAACTCCCAGAAATAGAATTTCCAATACCTCATTATAGAACATTTAAGAGAGGCAGTTTTAAACCATCAAAGAATTTGAAAGATGCAGTTTTGCATGCACAGAAAGTAAAAAATTGGGCAAGGGAAATACTTATTGAGTTTGGGTATGAACGATTACCTTATGCAGGCAAATATAAAGATAACTTTGATGTAGAAGCGGTGGTCAATGAGCTTAAAAACTTATTTGATGTTAAAGAAGGATTAAATGCAATGAGTAGATGGGTAGACGCTTTCAATTATCTGGTTGATAGAGCAGAAGAAAAAGGAATAATAGTAATAAAAAGTAGCTATATTGAGAATACCCGCAGGGTTTTGGATGTTAAAGAATTCAGAGGTTTTGTTTTATATGATGATATTGCTCCTGTGGTTTTTATAAACAATAAGGATTCCATATCTGCAAAAATATTTACCCTTATTCATGAAGTTGTCCATGTATTAATAGGACAGAGCGCATCTTTTGATTTGGAAGAGCTTAGACCTGCAGATGTTGAGGTGGAAAAGTTCTGTGATGAATGCACTGCTGAATTTTTAGTTCCTGAGATGGAATTAAGAAAGATATACAAACCAGATGTTGAATTAGAGGAATTGGCTAAACACTTTAAAGTTAGCAGGGTAGTAATCCTTAGAAGATTGTTAGATTTGGGCTTTATTAGCGAAAAAACTTATTCTCAAAAACTTAGAGATTTATACATGTATGAGAATAAATATGAAGAAGAAGAAACAAAAAAGAAAGGAGGAGATTATTATACAAATATTGTCAATTATTGGGGTAGGAGGTTTTTAAGGTTAATGATTGAAGCGGTAAATAGCGGAATTATTCTGCATACGGATTTACTGGATATTACCAAACTGAGTTTTAAAAAGATAGAAAAACTCATCATTGAGGGATATTTATGAAGCATAAAGTTTACTTACTGGATACAAATATATTCATAGAACCTTACAGAACCTTTTACTCCTTTGATTACGGAACAGCATTCTGGGATTTTTTAAAATACCAAGCTAAAAATGGTCAAATATTCAGCATTGATAAAGTCTATACTGAACTAAGTTGTATTGAAGATCAGCTATTTGATTGGGTTGAGAGGGATTTAAAACCATTAGGTTTTTTTCATAGTTCAGAGAATATAAATGTTTTGAAAAACTATAAAGAGATCATCCAATGGGCGGAAGGTAAACGAGGAACATTTAAAGATGAAGCTATTGAAGAATTTAAAGAAGAGGACAATGCAGATCCTTGGCTTGTGGCTTATGCAATGCATTATAGGGATATGAAAAGCGTTTTTAAAAAAGAGATTGTTATAGTAACACAGGAAAAGTTAGACCGTAACAGAAAGAACAAGATACCTATTCCTATTGTCTGTGAAGAGTTTTCAGTTGAGTGTTGTGATCTTTTCACTATGCTAAGAGAACTTGGATTTAAGATCAGGTTTGAAGGTGGTATCTAAAAACCATACATATCAGCTTATTGGGTAGTGATGTTAGCATACTCCCTAAGTGTAAAAGGGCTAATGCAGTCAAGCCCTGCAAAGATTATTTCAGACAGAAGCAGGAAGCACTGCCTTTTCCATAATGTGGAGTAGTTAGTAGGGTATAATATAGCCCATGCATACCCTAAAAAAATTCCAAGAGCTATTGAGGGACATTTTCCAGTTTGAAAGTTCAGACCTTGACTTTGGCATATACAGAATTCTCAACTACAAACAGAAAGAAGTAAAAGAGTTTATAAACCAAAAACTGCCACAGATAATAGAGGATGCCTTTCAAAAGCACAAGAAAAACTTATCTGAGGACATACACGAAGAGTATGAAAGAGTAAGGAGGGAGATAGTAAGAACCCTTGGAGAAAATGCCTTTACACCAACCGGAGAGTTAAACCCTGTCTTTGCAAACACTAACATAGGACAGGAATACTTGCGAATAAAAGAACAAAAAGAGCTTTTAGAAAAGCTACAAGAGATAAAAGAACAAGTTTATAACGACCTTTACTCTTTCTTTTCAAGGTTTTACGAAGATGGAGATTTTATCCCACAGTACAGGTATTCAAAGGAGCCAAAATACAGCATACCCTACAACGGAGAAGAGGTAAAGCTTTACTGGGCAAACGCAGACCAATATTACATAAAAACGGGTATACTCTTTAGGGACTATACCTTTAGGGCAGGGGACAAAAAGGTAATCTTTAGGACAGTGTCCGCACGGGAGGAAATAAACAGCAACAAGGCAACAAAGCAAAGGTATTTTGTCTTGGATGAAGAGCCAATACAAATAGACCAAGAAGGCATAATAATCAGATTTCAATACAGAGAACTGGGCGAAGAGGAGATAAAGCTTTACAAGGATAACGGAAATGGTCAGGAGATAGAACAAGAGGAAGAAAACGGAGGAAGGGGAAGAGGTATAAAACAGGAGAAGATAAACGAAAAGATTTTTGGGAAATTAGAAAAAGATTTAAGGGAACTGTTCTCCAAGATAAAGGAGTTTCAATTTGCAATTAAAAACCTGCTTGAAGAACAAAGAAACCAACAACCCTTACTCCTTTATCACATAAACCGATTTACCGCAAAGAACACAAGGGACTACTTTATCCACAAAAACCTAAAGAAGTTTTTAATGGGACAGCTTGATTACTTTATAAAGTCTGAGGTTTTGAACTACGAAACCCTTTCGGAAGAAAAGTATTTAGACAAGCACATAACAAGGGCTAAGGTTGTTAAAGAAGTAGGAGAAAAGATCATAGACTTTTTGGCACAGATTGAGGACTTTCAGAAAAAGCTTTGGGAAAAGAAAAAGTTTGTTATACAAACCCATTATGTGATCACCTTAGACAGGATTAAGGAATGGGCGGGCGAGGAGTTTTACAGGGAAGTTTTAAAAAAGGTTTTGCAAAACAAAGCACAGCTTGAGGAGTGGGAAAGGCTTGGCTTTGGAAAGTTTGAAAGGGAAGAGGATTTAGAGGGCAAAAAGCTACCCATTGACACGGGATACTTTGACGAGAGGTTTAAGTGGGAGCTTTTGGAGAGGATAAGCGAAAAGGTTAATCTGGATGATGCACTGGATGGGCTTTTGATAAAGAGCGAAAACTGGCAGGCTTTGAATACGATTTTGAATAGATATAAGGAAAAAGTCCAAACCATATACATTGACCCACCCTTTAACAAGGAGCAAGACGCAGACTATTTATACAATGTGAAGTATAAGGACTCCACTTGGATTGCAATGCTTGAGAATAGGCTAAGGCTTGCAAAGGAGCTTTTGAACGAAAGGGGGAGCATTTTTGTTAGGTGTGATTACAACGGGAATATGTATGTTAGGCTTTTGATGAATGAGATTTTTGGAGAGGAGAATTTTAGGAATGAGATAAAAATAGCAAAATCAAAAGAGTTCTACAAAACAATGACTCATATAAAGAAGTTCTCTGAAGAAGTGGAGAGTTTGTTTTTCTTCTCCAAGACGGATAAGTTAAAATTTAATCTGATTTACAGAAAAAAAGAACAACCATCTAAATATGAACCTTTTTTACCCACCGAAGATAAAGACTACCAAGATTTTAGAATTATAAATGGAAAAGAATATTGGTCTCCTAAAGGGAGAAAGTGGGGAATAAAGCAAGAAGAGATAGATAGATATTTGATGGAAGGGAGATTAAAATTTGAAGATGGCAAATGGTATTTATACACATATGAAGAGCCATTAAAAGATGTTTGGGCTGATTATCAAGGCTACTCAAAAACATGGAGGTTTGATACAGAAAACTCAGAAATATTTATTAGAAGAGTAGTAGAATCCACATCCGAAGAAGGCGACTTGGTTATGGACTTCTTTTTGGGAAGTGGGACAACAACGGCGGTAGCCCACAAGCTTAAAAGAAAGTGGATTGGTGTGGAGATGGGGGAGCATTTTTGGACTGTGGTTATGCCAAGGATGAAAAGGGTTTTAGCCTACGATAAATCTGGCATTTCCAAAGAAAAGGATGTTAAGGAAAAATACAACGAGCGGACTGCGGGGGGATTTTTTAAATACATCATCCTTGAGCAATACGAAGACACCCTTGATAACCTTGAGCTAAAGGAAAGCAAACCACACAAGGACTTTTTCAAAGATGACTACCTTATTAAATACTTCCTTGAGCTTGAAACAAGGGATGACCCACACCTTTTGAACATCTCAATGTTAAAAGACCCATACAACTACAAGCTAAAGGTTAATCTTTCCGAAGTGGGAGAGCCAAAAGAAATGGCGGTAGATGTAATAGAGACTTTTAACTACTTGCTTGGGCTAAAGATAAACAAGTTAATGCGTAAAGAAAGGGAAGGGAACAGATACACATTCATATTGGGAGAAAGGGAGGGCAAAAGTGTGGCGGTGGTTTGGAGGGTTTATTGGGAAGGGTGGGCGGAGGAGGATTACAAAAAGGACAGGGACTTTATAGAGGAGATTTTGAAGGAGTTTAACCCGGAGATTATATACATAAACGGACAGCATGCCTTAGCATTTGAAAGCTTTAAACCCGATGTGCGGAACATAGAACCTGAATTCAAAAGGCTTATGTTTAGCCATGAAAATTGAAAAGTATTTGGTCTTAAACAAGTATTTTTTAGGGCTTTTTGGTGAAGAGGATAACAGAGGGCTTTTGAGATATCTAAAAAGTGTGGAAGAGGGCGAAAGGGATGGTCTAACGAACTTTGCCATAAATCTTATGACAAAGGAGGGAGTAAGACTTCCAAAGGATGAGCTAAAAAGATACGACCAAAACATACAGGAATACCTAGGGAAAATAAACCAAGGCAGACAGGAAAAGATAGAACTTAAAGACTTCCAATACTTGGCGGTTTTATTCACGGAGATATTCTTAGATAGGTTAACAAACCAAAAGAAGGAGTTTTTGGCGGATTTAAACAGATTTGTTAATAGTTTAGAGAAAAAGGTAAGAGAAACCGTAGGTAAATTTTCGGAAGAAGACCTTAAAAAGCTTGCCTTTTGGATGGCAACGGGGTCTGGCAAAACCCTCATAATGCACATAAACTATTTGCAGTTTTTGAGGTATAAACCCTTTGAACCGGATAACATTTTGTTAATCACTCCCAACGAGGGGCTTTCCAAACAGCATTACGAGGAAATGCAAAAAAGCGGTATTCCATGCAGGCTTTACAGCGAAAGCGGGAGTTCAAGCGGACAAAGGGAACACGAAGTTTTGATAATAGAGATCACAAAGTTAGCGGAAAACACAAGGGGAAGGGGAAGGTCTATACACATTTCAGCCTTTGAGGGGAAAAATCTCATCTTTGTGGATGAGGGGCATAAGGGCAAAAGGTCTGAAGAGAAGAAGTGGGCAAAGCTTAGGGACAAGCTTATTGAAAAGGGTTTTGCCTTTGAATATAGTGCCACCTTTGGGCAGATATTAGACAAGGAGGACATCCTAAAGGAATACGCAAAGGCTATAATCTTTGATTACTCTTACAAATACTTTTACCTTGATGGCTATGGAAAGGACTTTTGGGTGCTAAACATCAAAAACTCAAAGATTGATGACTTTACAGAAATGGCTTTTTGTGCAAACCTTTTGGACTTTTACCAACAACTTTTGGTTTATGAAGAAAAAAGAGGGATTGCCAGAGAGTATAACATAGAAAAACCACTTTGGATATTCGTAGGTTCCACCGTCTCGGGCAAAAACATAGACTCAGACATAGTAAAGGTTTTAGACCTTATAAGAAATAGCTTAAACAGGGATTGGCTGAAGGAGAGGATTGACAAAATCCTAAACGGAGAGTTTAAAAACGAAAAGGGAGAGGATATTTTTAGGCATAAGTTTGAAAGGTTAAGAAGGGGCTTTGATTTGGAGGACCTTTACGAAAAAGTTTTCAACGGTAGGGGGAAGCTGAGGATTCTTGAGATAAAGAGGGCGGAGGGAGAGTTTGGGCTAAGGCTTGGAGAAAACGCATACTTTGGCGTGGTAAATATTGGTGATGTGTCTGCCTTTAAAAAACTACTGAAAGAGAAGGACTTTGAAATAGAGCAGGACGCAATAAGTGATTCTCTCTTCGATAGCATAAAAAGGGAAAACTCCACCATTAACATACTCATAGGTTCCAAAAAGTTCATAGAGGGATGGGACACTTGGAGGGTCTCCTGTATGGGACTTTTGAACATCGGAAAGGGCGAAGGTCCGCAGATCATCCAGCTTTTTGGAAGGGGCGTAAGGCTAAAGGGCAAAAACCTTTCCCTCAAAAGGTCTGGCAATCCTGAAATCTCAACCCTTGAAACTTTAAACATATACGGCATATCCGCAGACTACATAGGTAAGTTTTTGTCCGCCATAAAGAAAGAAGAGGTAGAGTTTGAAGAAATAAAAGTGCCTGTGCGTGTGTTAAACAGAGAGATTTGGAAGGACTTTCCTTATCCTACCAAAGATGAAAGCAAAAAATTTGAAAGGGAGAGGGTTTTACACTTAAGAGTGGATGATAATTCCGCTTCTATAAACTTGGTGCCAAGCATGGCGGTTTACATGGCACAGGAGCAAAGGGAAGATGTCCAATCTTCTGAAGTTGAAACTCAGATTGCGTCAAAAAGCATCGCAGACCTTGTGGATATAGAGCTTTTTGATTGGACGAGGATCTATACAGAGCTTTTGGAGTTCAAAAGGGAGATCCGCTACTTAAACCTTAGCTTTGATTTGGAGACTTTAAAGGAAATCCTCAAACAAAGGTGCAAAGTTATTGTGCCAAACGATTTTAAAGTAAAGGACTTGAAAGATTTGAAGAATTTGGAAAACATAGCCATTTCCCTTCTGAAAAGCTACATAGACAAGTTTTACAAGAGGGAGAAGGGTAGGTTTGAAAAGGACATTATAACTTACAAGCCTGCAAGAGAGCAATTAAGCCTGTTTAGACTGGCTTCCGATAAGGTGGAATACTATACACTGACCGTACCTGCGGATAAATCAAAATTGATTGAAAAGTTGAAAAGACTTGTTGAAAATATGGATGACCTTTTGGATGAACATAAGGAAAGGGATATATTGCCAAGGATTGTTATAGATAATTCTGTCTTTGTTCCGTTGCTTTTGGAAAAGGAAGGTATAAGCATTTCTCCACCGGGGTTGAACGAGGGAGAGAAGAGGTTTTTGGAAGGTCTGAGGGATTATTTAGCCCAAAACCGAAAACCTTTGGATGAATACCACATAGTTTTACTCAGGAACGAGGCAAGGGAAGGGGTGGGCTTTATGCTTGACTGGGGAGAGTTTTATCCTGACTTTATCCTTTGGATAAGAGAAAAGAATGGAAACAGAATTTACATAGTTTTCATAGAACCAAAGGGACTAAAGATGCTGGGAGATGTGCTTGATAATGAAAAGATTATTTTCCTTTCGGAGGGATTGAGGGAAACCCTTAGAAAGCAATACGAAAACTGGCAAGTGGAGGTAAAGGGTTTTGTTCTCTCTACCACTCCTCACCAAGAATTGCAAAAAGGTCAAGTAAGCAAGAAATCTAAATCCCAAGAGGAATACGAGAAGAAAAACATACTGTTTTTAGAGGATGGGGATTGGGCTGAGAAGTTTTTTAAAAGGGTTTTGCATACATAACATAAATAGAAAATCCAAGCATCTTGGCTTATTATATTTTCCATGCAGGAGTTGAAAAGCTACGCAGAGGAGAAGGTAGAAAGGGCACGGAAGGTCCTTAGGATTTTGAGTTCCATTCCCACCGAGGTGAAAAACCGCACCCTTTTGAGGGCGGCGGAGCTTTTGGACAAGAGGCGAGAATACATAAAGGAAGAGAACAAAAAGGATATAGCCTTTGGAGAATCTCAGGGGCTTTCTTCTGCTTTGCTGGACCGATTGCTTCTGAACGACAAGAGGATTGACGGTATGATAAAGGTTCTTAGGGATGTGGCAAGCCTGCCGGACCCAGTGGGAGAGATCACCCGCATGTGGCAACTTCCCAACGGGCTAAAGGTAGGAAGGATGAGGGTACCCTTGGGAGTGATATTCATCGTCTACGAGGCAAGACCAAATGTAACCATAGAGGCTGGTTCTCTGTGCATAAAATCTTCCAATGCGGTAATCCTAAGGGGTGGAAAGGAAGCCATAAACTCCAACAGGGCTCTGGTGGAAATCCTCAGGGAAGCCTCTGCCATGGAGGGCTTTCCAGAAGAAGCCATCCAGTTTATAGACAGACCCGAAAGAGAGATCGTCTGGGAAATTTTGCAGATGGAAGGCAAGGTGGATGTTGCCATTCCAAGGGGTGGGGAAAGCTTGATAAGGGCTGTGGCAGAAAAGGCAAAGGTGCCCGTCATAAAGCATTACAAGGGGGTTTGCAACATATACGTGGATGAGGAAGCAGACTTAGAAAAGGCTTACCACATAGTCTACAACGCAAAGGTTCAAAGACCTTCCGTTTGCAACGCAGTGGAAAATCTGATAATACACCGAAAGATTCTAAACACCTTCTTCCCAAAGATGGCATACATCTTAGGAAAGGCTGGTGTGGAGCTTAGATGCGACGAGGATAGTTTAAAGGTTATAAAGTCTGACCCAAGGCTCTCCTTTGTAAAGGCAGTGCCTGCCACAGAAGAGGACTACTACGAGGAATTTTTGGACCTAATACTTGCGGTAAAGGTGGTGGATAGCTTGGAGGAGGCTATAGACTTTATAGAAACCTACGGTTCCAAACACTCGGATGCCATAATTACCGAAAACTACACTAAGGCGATGAAGTTCCTTGCAGAGGTGGATTCCGCGGCGGTTTATGTGAACGCATCCACGAGGTTTACCGACGGCAACGAGTTTGGGTTGGGGGCGGAGATGGGCATATCTACCGATAAAATCCATGCAAGGGGTCCCATGGCGCTGGAGGAACTAACCATCCAGAAGTTTGTGATCCTTGGCAACGGGCATGTTAGGGATAACTTTAAAGTCCCAGAGGAACTTTTAAAGGAGTGGAAGGACTGAGATGGAGGCGATTTTAGCTTTTTTAATCTTGGTAGGCATTCTTATTTGGTTTCACGAGCTGGGGCACTTTTTGTTTGCTAAGCTCTTTGGAGTTAAGGTGGAGGTCTTCTCCGTTGGCTTTGGTCCTGTGCTATTTAAAAAGCAGTGGGGAGAGACCGAATACAGGCTCTCGGCGGTGCCATTGGGGGGCTTTGTAAAGCTCTACGGAGAGGAGGACGGCATCTCGGACCCGAGGGCTTTTTCCTCCAAACCAAACTGGCAAAAGATCCTGATAGCCTTTGCAGGTTCTTTTTTTAACCTCATCTTGGCGGTTCTTATCTTTTGGCTAATTGGAATGCTTGGCAAAGAGGTTCCCAGGTATGCCTTCGAAAAGCCAGTGGTGGGCTATGTGCAGGAAAACAGCCCAGCTCAGAAGATGGGTCTTCAAAGGGGAGACCTGATCCTCTCGGTAAACCGCAAAAAGGTGGATAGCTGGAAGGATTTGGAGGAGAAGCTACTAAAGGACATCTTTGAACAGGAACTAAAGCTGGAAGTTCTGAGGGATGGTAAGGTTTTGACCCTTGGGGGAAAGATGGACTTAAGGAACCCAAGGGGCTTTGGTGCAGAGCCAATTATTGAGCCCGTGGTGGGCACTGTTCTGGAAAGAAGCCCAGCCAAGCAGGTGGGATTGCAGGAGGGAGACAGGATCTTGAGCATAAACGGAGTGGAAATAAAAAGCTGGCAAGAAGCGGTTAAGCTCATAAGGTCTGCAGAAAAAATAGACCTAAAGATAGAAAGGCAGGGGCAAATAAGGGAGATCACCTTGGTTCCCATGAAGGATCCACGGACGGGCATTTCTATGATAGGCATTGCACCCAAGGTGGAAACGATCAAAGTAAAGCAGGGTCCCTTTGAAGCCTTTAAGGGAAGCTTTGAGAGGATCGCCACCCTTACCTCCCTCACTCTAAGAGCCCTTTGGAGTATGATCACGGGCTCCCTTTCTCCCACAAACTTGGGAGGTCCCATTGCAATAGCCCAGATGGCAGGACAGTCCGCCCAGCAGGGACTGATTCCCTACCTCGGTCTTATGGCTTTCATATCCGTTCAGTTGGCGATCTTTAATCTACTTCCACTTCCTATGTTAGACGGAGGGTTAATACTCCTTTTCCTGATTGAAAGCATCAGAAGGAAACCTCTTCCTTTGAAGTTCAAGGAGGCATGGCAGAGGCTCGGCTTTGCCCTAATAGTAGCCCTGTCCCTGTTTGTAATTCTCAACGACCTGCTCAGGCTCATCTCCGGCAAAAAGTTTTGAAAGGATCAGCTCCACTGCCGACTCAAGGCTAAGCCGGTCTAAATCTATCTCCACCCAGCCCTGTTTTCTGAACCACCTTATCTGCCTTTTGGCATACTCCTTGGTGTTTTTTATGACCTGAGCCTTTGCCTCCTCCAAGCTTACCTCACCCTTAAGGTATGGCACAAGCTCCTTGTATCCTATGGCTTGGGCGGAGGTTAAAAATCCTTCAAAGCCCATGCTCATCAGTTTTTCCACTTCTTGAACAAGTCCCTCTTGGAACATTTTTTCTACCCTCTCTTCTATCCTTTTGGAGAGGCTCTCCCAAGGGCGTGTAATGTAAAAACCAAGAAATTTATACCTGGCGTCCTGCCACTTATGAAAGGAAGAAAAGGGTTTGCCCGTTTGCAAAAAAACCTCCAAAGCCCTCACGATCCTTCTTGCGTCCCTTGGATGCACTTTCTGGGCATAAATTGGGTCTATAGCCCTGAGCTTTCTGTGTAAAAACTCACTACCCTTTTTCCTTACTACATCGTAAAGCTTTTCTCTCAGAGACCAGTCTGGCTCGGGTGTTGGTGCAAGTCCGTAAAGCAGTGCTTGAAAGTAGAGATAGGTGCCACCGCAGAGGATGGGTAGCTTTCCCTTAGACTTTATTTCCTGTATTGCCTTCTGGGCTAACTCTTCAAAAAGTTTGGCGTCAAAGTAATCGCCCGGCTCAACCACATCCACAAGGCGATGTTTTATCGGGCAGTCTTTGGGCTTGGCGGTCCCAACGTCCATATGTCTATAGACCGCCATAGAATCCACGCTGATTATTTCTCCGCCTACCCTCTCTGCTAACAAACAGGCAAGCTGAGATTTTCCGCTGGCTGTGGGACCGCCGAGGGCTAAAAGCTCATAGGGTCTCAAAGTCCTTTAGATGCTTAGCCCGGGCAGGATGCCTTAGCTTTCTTATGGCTTTTGTTTCTATCTGTCTTATCCTCTCCCGTGTTACATTGAACATCTTGCCGATCTGCTCCAAAGTATACTCGGTGCCGTCCACCAATCCGTATCTATACATGAGTATTTCCCTTTCCTTCTCGCCAAGGCTCTGGAGGACCTTTATTAGCTTTTCCCTGAGGATCTTCCTTGTAGCCTCCTCCTCGGGAGAGGGAACGCTCTTGTCCTCTATGAAGTCCTTTAGGTGTGCATCCTCATCATCTCCTATGGGTGTTTCCAAGGAGATGGGCTCCTGAGATATCCTTAACACCTTTCTTGCCTTCTCTACGGGAATGCCCAAATACTTTGCCACCTCCTCCGCCAAGGGTTCTCTGCCTAGCTCCTGAAAGAGCTTTTTGTGTGCCTTGGTAATATCGTTTATGGTCTCTATCATATGGACGGGTATTCTTATGGTTCTTGCCTGGTCTGCTATTGCCCTGGTTACCGCCTGCCTGATCCACCAGGTAGCATAGGTGGAAAACTTGTAGCCCTTTCTGTAGTCGTATTTATCCACCGCCTTCATAAGTCCAATGTTGCCCTCCTGAATTAAGTCCAAGAAGGGTAGCCCCCTATTCACATACTTTTTGGCTATGGAAACCACAAGCCTTAGATTGCACTTTACCATCACCTGCTTTGCCTGAGTTACCCTTGTCCTCCCTTCCCTTATGATATGCGTTACCCTTTTGATCTCCTCGGGCAGTATGCCAAGCTCCTTCTCAAGCTCCTTTAGTTCCTTTTGAATTGCCAAAAACTCGCTCTTTAGAACTTGCAACTTGGCAAAGTTATACCCTGCCCTCTCTGCCTTTGCTTGAAGTTCCGTGTTGTAGTCGCATTCCCTTATAAGCTCTTCCACATCGGGATGGATCTTTTCAAGCTTTAACTTTCTTTGTTCATACTCTTTGAGTTTTCTTGTGTATTTTTGATAGAGGTTCAAAAGCTCGTCGGCGATCCTTTCAAACTTGGAGTGCTTTAGCTTTAGCTCTTTGAGTATACGGTTCATCTTAGCGTGCCTTTTGAGATACTCCTTTTTATACTCGGGCAGTTTGTAGGAAAGGTATAGGTCCCGCCAATAAATGGCATCTTTGTATGCCTTGGCAAGCTCCAAACCCTTTTCTATAAAATGCCTTTCCAAATGCTCATGGGACTCCTCATACTCCTCCACCGTTTTACTCTCATCAAAGGTGTCCACAATATCCTGGACCCTTATCTTTCCGTTGCATACGTTCCCCCATTCCCTCAACACCCTTTCCACCAGAAAGGAAGTTCTCAGTAGCCCCCTTCTCATGATCTTTCTGCCCATCTCTATCTGCTTGGCGTATTTTATCTCCTCTTCCCGAGTTAAAAGAGGAATCCTTCCCATCTCCCTAAGGTAGAGCCTTACCGGGTCTCCATCCTTGGTGCTCTGCAGAAGGTGGTCGGTGGATACCAAAAATTCCTCCTCTCTCTCTTCCTCCTGAACCTCCTCCGTCTCCACCAGTCTTATCCCTCTCTCTTGGAGGAAGTCCATAACTTCCTCATAAAGCTCAGTGTCTATAAGGCTGTCTCCCAAAGCTTCGTTCAGCTCGTCGTAGGTTATGTACCCTTTCTCTCCTAAGCTTATAAGTCTTTTAACAAGCCTTCTGTTAATCATACTCTACCTCCTACTCAAGGGTTTATAATATAGGTTTAGTGCGGGTTTATTGCAACAGATTTTGGACCTCTTCATCATCCACCTGTTTAAAGTCTCTGTAAAACATACCCACCGCAAAGGGAGAGGTGGTAGTGGAGTAATAGCAATAGACTTGGTGTGCATATCTTTTTAACCTCTCTTCCGTCTCTTTTGGGCATACGGGCACTGCCACGATCACCTTCTTTGCTCCTTTTCTTTTTAGATACTCCACGCCCGCCTGTAGGGTCATGCCGGTGGCTATGCCATCATCAACCACTATAACGTCCTTATCTTTAAAATCCCTTATGAGCCCCTTTTCAAACTTCTTCTCCCTTTCCCTTATCTTTTTAAGTTCCTCCTGGGCTACCTTCTGGATGACCTGGGGAGTGAGCCCAAAGTATTCAACGGTGCTTTTATCCAAATATATGTTGCCATCTGGGTCTATGGCACCAAAGGCAAGCTCTGGATTTTCTGGAACGCCCAGCTTTCTTACGATCAACACACCTAAAGGTGCCCCAAGAACTTCCGCGGTTTCCTTTGCTACCACCACTCCCCCTCTTGGGATGCCCAAAACTATATAATTCCCTTCCTCTCCGAGCTTTTCCTTTAACCGTTCACCCAGCAAGCGTCCAGCGGTCTTTCTGTTGTCAAAAATCATATCCTTTTCAAAATTTATGCCCTTAAAATACTTTTGCTATGGAAACCTATAAGGGCTGTAAGATTCCCAAGGAACTTTACTATGATATAGAGAACCAAGTTTGGTATCGCCTTGAGGAGGATGGCACCATCAGGGTTGGTGCCACGGATGTAGGGCAAACCCGCGCGGGCAGAATGGTAAACGTCCGGATAAAGCCACCCGGCAAACATGTGCCAAAAGGAAAACCAATAGCGTCCTTAGAGAGTGGCAAATGGACAGGTCCCGTGCCCGCGGTCATAGAGGGTGAGGTTGTGGAAAGGAACGAAAAGCTCTTTGACCAACCAGACCTAATAAACGACGACCCCTACGGGGAGGGTTGGATCGCAAGGCTAAAGCCCACAAACTTGGAAAGGGACCTAAAGGACCTACTGACGGGAGACACTGCCCTGCAAAAGATGAAAGAGTACATAGAAAGGGAAGGTGTGGAGTGCAAGGGCTAAGGGCAGTTGAACTTTTCTCTTAGCCTTTTTGCCACGTAGGGATGGACCAAGCCCTCTAAAGTTCCGCAGTAGCTGGCTATGTCCCTCACTATGGTGGAGCTTATGTGTATGTATTCCTGAGAGGGCATCATAAATATGGTTTCCACGCCAGCCAACTTGCTGTTATTGAGGGCAATCTGAAGTTCATACTCAAAGTCCGTAAAAAGCCTAACACCCCTCACTATCACCCTCAGCCCCTCCTTCCTCATAAAATCCACCAAAAGTCCGTCAAAGCCCTTAACCTCCACCTTTGCACCTAAGGGTTCAACCATCACTCTAAACATATCCACCCTCTCTTCCAAGTTAAAAAGCAAGTATTTCCTTGGACTTCTGGCTATGGCGACTACCACCCTATCAAAGAGCCCACAACTTCTTCTGACTATGTCAAGGTGCCCCAAGTGGGGAGGGTCAAAGGTGCCCGGATATACTACGCTAATCATTCTCCTTCCTCCATATAGATAGGGCAGTATCTCCGTAGGTTTTTACCCTTTCTGCCCCAAAGTTTTGACCTTTTCTGTGTTCAAGGATAAAAAATCCCCCATTGTTTAGTTTTTTGAGGGCTAAGTCAATAAGTTTTTGGTAGTTTTCATAATCATAAGGAGGGTCAGCAAAGATTATGTCTGGCTTGTCTTCCAAGTGTTCTAAAAACTTTATCGCATCTAAGATGATCACTTTTCCTCCTTTTTCCTTTATGGCTTGGGCAAACTTTCTGTTCTTTTCCACAAAAAGGACCTCTGCACCCCTTTCCATAGCCATAAAACCCATCTGACCAGTCCCAGCAAATAGGTCTATAAATAGCATGCCCTCTATGTCTCCCAACATGTTGAACACCGCCTGCTTTACCATAGATGAAGTGGGTCTGAGGAGTTTTTTTCTGCTTGATTTTTTCATAAAAGTTATTATAATTTGTCTTCTTTCCAAAAGGAGGTTTTTTGCTATGGTTTGGCTTTGGAAGCTTTTAAAAAACCTTGACAAGGAGGAGAAGAAATGGCAAAAGCCCTCGGACTGCATATCTTAGCAGACCTGCACGGCGTTAGCCCTGACCTTATTGACAGGGTGGAGGACATCAAAAACCTTTTAGAGACCGCGGTAAGGGTAGCCGGTCTCACCAAGATCTCCTCTCATTACTACCAATTCCAACCCCACGGTGCCACGGGTGTGATCCTTCTTGCGGAGTCCCACATATCCATACACACATGGCCCGAACACGGATTGGCGACGGTAGATGTCTATACCTGTGGGGACCCTTCCAAGGCTTACAAGGCTATGGACTACATAATATCCACCTTGGAGCCTTCTCGGGTTGATAAGCAGGTTCATGAGAGGGGCTTGGTGGGAAGTTCCGAGGGTCAGGAGTTGCGAAGTATTTTGCTGAACATATAAATTTTTAGTAGAGGGCTGAGATGTTTAAGTTTACCGAGGAGCAGATAAAAAGATACGCAAGGCATATAATCCTGCCCGAGGTGGGCGGTAAGGGGCAGGAAAAGTTGTTAAATTCCAAGGTGCTTGTGATAGGTGCTGGGGGTTTGGGCTCCCCCGCCATACTGTACCTAGCGGCAGCCGGTGTGGGAACCATCGGCATAGTGGATTTTGATGTGGTGGATTTCTCAAACCTCCAAAGGCAGGTGATCCACAACACCGAGAGGGTGGGCACTCCTAAGGTGGAATCCGCCAAAAAGACCGTGGAAATGCTAAACCCGGATGTGAAGGTGATCACCTATAACACCCGCATAAGCAAAGAAAACATAATGGATATAATCAAGGATTACGACGTGGTCTTGGATGGCACCGACAACTTTCCCACCCGCTTTCTTATAAACGACGCCTGCTACTTTGCGGGCAAGCCTTTGGTTTCAGCTGCCATGTTGAGGTTCGAAGGTCAGGTTTCTGTCTTTGACTACAGAAATAAAGAAAATTCTCCCTGCTATAGATGTCTCTTCCCAGAGCCTCCTCCTCCGGGTCTTGTGCCCTCCTGCCAGGAGGCGGGAATTCTCGGAAGTATTGGGGGCATAATGGGTTGCATTCAAGCTACGGAGGCAATAAAGCTCATATTGGGCATCGGAGAGCCATTGGTGGGCAAGCTCCTTATCATGGATGCCCTCTCTATGGACTTTAGGAAGGTAAAACTGCGCAAGGACCCAAGCTGTCCTCTCTGCGGAGAAAAGGCGGTAATAAAAGAACTTATAGAATACGAGCAGGTTTGTGATGTGCATTTTTGAGCATGAGACTTGGAGTTAATATTGACCATGTGGCAACCCTAAGGCAGGCAAGGAGGACCTTTGAACCAAGCCCGGTTTTTTGTGCCCTTTTGGCAGAGCAGGCGGGTGCCCATCAAATTACCTTGCATTTGAGGGAAGACCGCCGGCACATCCAAGAGGAGGACCTAAGGCTTATAAAGAAGTTGGTGAGGGTCCCCGTCAATTTGGAGATGGCACCCACCAAAGAGATGAAGAGGATCGCCTTGGAGGTAAAGCCAAACCGAATTACCTTGGTGCCCGAAAGGAGGGAGGAGATCACCACGGAAGGTGGCTTGGATGTGATGAGGTTGAAGGACTATCTAAAGGAGTTTCTCAGGGAAATAAAGGAGGAGGGCATCGAGGTTTCCCTTTTTGTAGAGCCAGAGGAGGAACAGATTTATGCGTCAAAGGAGGTGGGGGCAGATGCGGTGGAGTTGCACACGGGTAGGTATGCGAACCTTTGGAACGCCCACAATTGGAAGGGTGTTGAGGAGGAAATTCAAAGGCTAAAAACCGCATCCACAAAGGCAAAGGGCTTGGGCTTGAGGGTCTATGCGGGGCATGGTCTCACCTATCAAAACGTTAAGGATCTGGTAAAAGAGCTCAAAGGCTATGTGGAAGAGCTGAACGTGGGACATTCCATAGTTTCCAACGCAGTGGTCTTTGGCTTTGAGAGGGCGGTTAGAGAGTTTTTGATGATCATACAATAATGAAGGGGAAGGTGCTCAAACACGACCCAGAGCTTTTTAGGGATGAACTGCTTGCCTATAAGGGTTCTTACTTTGACTTTTTTATGGAAAAAGGAAGGTTGCTGTCCAAGTCAGAAAGAAGAAGGCTTAGGGAGTGGTTAAAGTCCCAAAGACCACCTCAACCACCCTTTTTAGAACTCCATCATAAGGATGTGAGGGACTATAAGGATATCCTTTTGCCTGAAAGCGTGGATTGGGTTATCACGGACCCACCTTACTCCAAAAAATTTTTGTGGGTTTATGAAGTTTTGGGTGAACTGTCTGCATACGTTTTGAAGCCCGGAGGGGGATTGCTTGTGATGGTAGGGCAAAGCTATCTGCCGGATATAATTGGCAAGCTTTCCAGTAAGCTTAACTATGTTTGGACGCTGGCTTATCTAACTCCGGGAGGGCAAAGTCCCTATCTGTGGAGGATAAGGTGCAATTCCTTCTGGAAGCCTGTGCTTTTGTTCAGCAAAGGCAAATACTCGGGCGATTCTTTTGGAGATGTGGTTAAAACCTCTCCTAACAACAACGATAAACGTTTTCACAGGTGGGGGCAGTCAGAAGAAGGTTTTGAACTGCTGTTTGATAAGTTCGTTTTCCCAGGACAGACCATCTTAGACCCTTTTGTAGGAGGAGGAACTACCGCAGTGGTAGCTTTGAAAAGAGGTTGCAATTTTATAGGTATTGACAACGATTTGGAGTCTTGATTAACCACAAAGAAAAGGTGCCAAGCCCTTGGATTAGATTTTATTCTAAAGGGACATGTTTGACCCATCAAAGGTAAGAAAAGAAAGGACAGAGTGGAGGGATTTAGAACTGAGCAAACGCCACAGGGAGTGGGGTTTCCATTGTCCAGCAGTGGATATAGACTTTTTGATGGTGGAATATTACTACGGAAAGCCTGTGGCACTCATTGATTACAAAAGATTTACGGGTAGCAAAGATAACGCCCATCCCAGAAGTTATGAGGCGATTTCTATTTTGGCTGACAACAGCAATATACCCTTTTTTGTTGTTTATTATTACGACGACCCATAGAGCTTTAGACTTGAGCCGATTAACGACATTGCCAAAAAGATGTTTGAAGAAAACAAGAAAAGGCTTGATAAATGCCTGACGGAGCGAGAATATGTGGAATTTCTGTATTGGTTAAGAGGGCATAAATTAAGTCAAGAGGAAAAAAGGATAATAGAAGGTTTAAATAACACCCTACCCAAGCCCTGCAAAGGAGCCAAAGACGTGTTATAATTGAATAGTTAGTCCCCGTAGCTCAGGAGGATAGAGCGCGAGATTCCTAATCTCGAGGCCGGAGGTTCGACTCCTCCCGGGGACGGATGGGCGATTAGCTCAGTGGTAGAGCGCCATCCTCACACGATGGAGGTCGGAGGTTCGACTCCTCCATCGCCCATTTATAATTTATTCTGTGGAGCTTTTGGAACTTTGGAGGAGGCACTTAGAGAAGACAAAGAGCGAAAGGACCACCATAACTTACTTAAACGCCATCAAGTCTTTTTTAAAAAAACTCCAACTGCCAAGTCATAAGCTCGTTGAGGTTTCTTCTGCGGACCTTTACCAGTATGCGGACAGCTCAGAGCTTTCCTCTACCTCTTTGCTTACCCATTTTTCCGCCCTCAGACACTTCTACAGGTTCCTCGCCCGCAGAGGCTACCTACAAAAGGAAAAATACTCAGAAATTGAAGAAACCATAGAGGATATAAAGGAAGACTACGGGTTAAAAGTTATGCACAGAAAGCCCAAGGCGCTAAGCAAGCCTGAACTTGAGAGGATATTTCAAAAGGTAAAGGGTTTAAAGTATGAAAACATATACAAACTCTTTTTATACAGCGGTGTAAGGCTATCGGAGTATAAAAATCTGAGCTCGGAGAACTTTTTCTTGGATAAAAGCGGTGTATACTGGCTACATCTACCCGCGGAGATCACCAAGAGGAAAAAAGAAAGGATCGCCCCACTGATAGGTCCCACCAAGGAGGAAACCTTCCGGTTTACCCAAGAGCTCTCCCGTTGGTTGGAGGACTATGACTCAAACCTAAGAACCAAGGCGGGCTCTTTGCAGGTATATACCAACAGGCTTTCAAAAAGGCTCGGCATAGACTTTTCACTTCATAGCTTTAGGCATACTTACATAACAAACCTTATAAACCAGGGCTTTCCTGCGGAATTAGTAAAGGAGTTTGCAGGACACGCCAATGTGAAGACCACCATTGATATATACTATCGGTTTAATCCGGAGAGGGCAAAGGCGGTAGTGGATGAGTTTTTAAGGGGATGAAGTTCTTCTTCCTTACCATATTCCCAAGCCTTGTGGAATGCTTTTGTGAGCATGGAATTGTATCCCAAGCTATAAAGAAGGGTGCCTTAGAGGTGGTAGCCATAAACCCAAGGGATTACGCAGAAAAGGGAAAGGTGGATGATTATGCCTACGGAGGGCATCCGGGCATGGTTCTAAAACCCGAGCCCATCTTTTTAGCCTACGAGGACCTCGTAAGCAAGTATGGAAGACCCTACGTTATAATCCCTCAGCCTTGGGGAAAGGTGATAGACCAGAGGGACTTGGATAGGCTCTCAAAGCTTGATAGCTTGCTTGTGATATGCGGAAGGTATGAGGGTATAGACGAGAGGGTAAGCCCTTTGGCGGACGAGGAGCTCTCTTTGGGGGACTTTGTGCTCTCCGGCGGTGAGCTCCTTGGCTTGGTGCTCTTGGAAGGTATTGCAAGGCTTTTGCCGGGTGTTCTCAGCGACCCGCAGAGCATAGAAAGGGACTCCTTCAGAAGGTGGCTGGGCTCTCCCGTATATACCAGACCCGCAGAGTTCAGAGGCATGAAGGTGCCCGAAGTTTTACTCTCAGGCAACCATAAAATGATTGAGCTTTGGGAACTGTGGCACTCCATAAAAAGAACCTTGGAAAAGAGACCAGACCTCATTCCCAAAGACCTTACACCCTTGGAGGAGGAAATGTTAAGGGCTATAAAGGAAAACCTCAGCTTTGAGGAGTGGGTCCAAAAAAGATGATCCTGTTCTTGGTGGAATCTTTCACAAAGGCAAAGACCATAAGTAAGTATTTGGGAAAGGACTATTTGGTTAAGGCAACCGGTGGGCACATTAAGGATCTGCCCGAGGATAAGTTGGGTGTGGATTTGGAAACATTAAATCCCACCTTTTTGTGGAAAAAGGGGAAAAAGAAGTTGTTTGATGAGCTCAAGAAAAGTAGCCTTAAAGCCCAACTTGTGCTTTTGGGAACGGACCCAGACAGAGAGGGAGAGGCAATATCCTACTTTCTTTGGGAGGAGTTAAGAAAGGTTAAAAACATTCCAATAAGGCGTGTGTATTTTTACGAGATCACCAAGCCCGCCCTCCAAAAAGCCATAAAGGAGCAGACAAACATCAACATGAACTTGGTTAAAGCCCAGTTTGCCAGAAGGGTTTTAGACAGGCTCATAGGCTATCTCCTTTCGCCAGCACTTCAGAAAAGCTTAAAAACAAGAGGGCTCTCTGTAGGAAGGGTTCAATCTCCCGCCCTAAGGCTCATAGTGGAAAGGGAGAGGGAAATCCAGTCCTTTAGGAAGAAGAAGTTTTACTACATCAAAGCGGTCTTTGAAGGATTTTCTGCCTACTTGGGCGTGAGGTTTGAAAAGCCAGATAACGCCAAGCCCTACTTGGAAAAGCTAAAGGATGTCTTCTTTGAAGTCAAGGAAGTTAAAGAGTGGGAGGAGCATGTGCCACCGCCCAAGCCCTTTAGCACACCCGAGCTACAAAAGACCGCCAACGAAAGGCTCGGCTTTAGCGTGGAAAAAACCACAAAGCTTGCCCAACTGCTCTATGAAGAAGGCTACATTACCTACCCAAGAACGGACGCCCACCGGATGAGTCCCGAAAAGGCTACAGAGTTCCTCCAGTGGATAGAGAAAAACTACGGTGTGGAGTATGTAGGAAAGTTAAGAAAGTTCAGGGAAAAAGCCCATGTGCAGTCTGCCCACGAATGCATAAGGCCCACCAGCTTAGTCAAAAAACCGCCACCGGGAAATAGCCTTGAGCTCTTTGAACTGATCGTGGGCAGAACTTTGGCAAGCCTTTCTACTCCTGCAGTCCTGAAAAACACTAAGGTGATGCTTGCTCCTTTAACGCAAGGTATTCCCTTCGAGTTTATCGCAAAGGGAAGGACCTTAGTCTTTGACGGATGGACAAGGTTTGAAGATTATGACTTTATGGAGGAGAAACTGCCCAAGCTTGAAAAGGGACAGGTTCTCAAGCCACAAAAGGTCATCTTGGAAGAAAGGCAAACAGAGCCACCAAAAAGATACACGGAAGGTTCCTTGGTAAAAAAACTTGAGAGCTTAGGCATTGGAAGGCCCTCTACCTACGCGACGATCATAAAAACCCTAAAAGAGAGAGGCTACGTGGTGGTGGAAAAGGGCTACCTAAAGCCCACAGAGACCGCCTTCTTGGTGCTTGACTATCTTATGGAGAACTTTCCAAAGCTGGTGGATTACCAATACACCGCCAAGATGGAGGAAGTACTGGACCTAGTGGAGGAGGGAAAGAAGGACTGGAAAAGTGCAGTCAGAGAGCTTTTTAAAGAGATTACAGATGGAAGTCCTTACCCAAATAAACTTCCCTAACCCTCTGGTTCAAAATAACATCCTTTGGCTGACCCTGGGCTATCACCGTGCCCTCTGAGATTATGTAAACCCTATCCACTAGCCTTATGGTTTCCCTTACGTTGTGGTCGGTGATCAAGACACCTATATCTTGAGCCTTTAGGTTTAGAATCAGCTCCTTTATGTCTGCCACCATTATAGGGTCTATACCCGCAAAGGGCTCGTCTAAGAATATATACTTGGGCTTTGGGATCAGTGCCCTTGCGATCTCTAACCTTCTCTTTTGACCACCGGAAAGATTTCCTGCCCTTTGGTTTCTCAGTTCATAGAGCCCGAAGTCCGAAAGCAACTCCTCCGCCCTTGCCAAGGCACTCTCCTTGCTCTCTTCAAAAAACTCCAGAAATATCAGAAGGTTTTCTATAACGGTTAGGTCCTCAAAGAGGGTGTGTTCCTGTGGCAAAAAGGATATGCCCTCCTTAGCCCTTTTGTGGGTAGGCAGATGAGTGATGTCCTTTCCTTCCAACTCTATGGTCCCGTCATCCACCGACAGAAAGCCCACCAAACAGTTAAACAGGGTGGTTTTACCCGCCCCATTGGGACCCAGTAGCCCTACTACTTCTCCCCTCTCAATGTAAAGGTCTATACCCTTTAGAATTTCTCTACCCTTGAAACTTTTCCTTAAGTTATGTGCGGAAAGCCTTTTCTCCAAGCCAAGTTTAATTATAACTCTTAAAACTGCACCCTCAACCTCCGAAAAGACACAACATTCTTGCAAATTAAGATGTTTAGAATATACTTATATTCTTATATTCTTATATTAACTCCCCTTAGGAGGTATGCCATGTTTGGAGCAAATAGGATCGTAGATGTTCCAGAGGATGCCATCATAAACATAAATTATGTAGTGCTCAAAGAGGGCGTAACCCTTGACGATGTAGCTGAAAGGGTTGCTTACCTCTGCGAGCATGTTAAGACATACCACTCAGACACGGGCTTTTATGGAGGCTTTGTTGCCCTTAATACAGGTGGTGTTTCCCTTGAGGGTTCCACTGCGGGAGAAGTCACCGAACATCCTCTAAAGGATAGAGAAGTCCTCATAATAACCTTCTGGAGAAGCCTTGAGGACCACGAGGAATCCCACAGAAGCGAAAGGTTCAACCAGCTCTTTAAGGAACTAACCGAGTTGGCGGAGAGCACCTTTGAGGTTGTCTATCAGGTCCTTTGGCAAGGGAAGGCATACGACCCAGAAATGGCAAAGAAAGCAAGGGAAGTAAAGGAAACCTACGCAGAAAAGTAAGTGATCCGTATTGGAAGAGCGGGCACCGGTTTCTTGGTGCCCCATGTAAAATCTGACCTCTTTTCCCTCAATTTCAAAGAGCATGAGCCCTAACCCAAACCTCAGGCACAAAGGCTCCAAACCTGTTAAATATGCTTGATGTAGTCAATATATATAGAATTTCTGAGAAAAATATCCAAAAAGCTTTTTAAGGACAGCTTCAGGAATGCCTATTTTCCTCTCTTGATGGTCTGCGTGCACCAAAGCATCAAAGTCGTTTTTAAGCTTCATTAAAACCCTTGGATGGACATCAAACATACAAACTAAGATCCGATCGTCAAGTTCAAGAAACTCTCTGGCTATTTCCTTATCTTCGGGATGTAACCTGAGTATTAACTCTGACTCTTTATACTCTGGAACCAACAGAAGCTTTCCTTGGACCGCAGGGTTTATCTCAAACAGGTCTCCAAGGTTTTCTTTCTCTTCTGTTTGTTCCGCCAGTGTTTGCAGTATGGTTTCCAGATTGCTCGCCTTTGTGCCAAACACAAACAGGCTCTCTATTGGAGTGGTCCAATCTTTTACCTGTTGGTATGCGGATATATCTATTTGAGAGTTTTTGTGTAAGATTTCCAGTCTTCTCCTGATGTTTTTAAAAGGTTCAATCCTTACTCCCCTTCCTATGCTCTGCAACACAAACTTTTTGGCATCCTCTCCCATTCCTATGTTTATAAATGCGATTACATTAGGGCGGTTAGAGTCCCAACCTTCATAAAAGGCACGGGAACCCATCAAAATGTTTATGTCTTCATCTTCGTTCAGTTTTGCAAAGATTTTTTCCTCTTCAAATCTTTCAACGATTTCATAACCTTCCAGCTTTTTCCTGAGCCACGGAGTTATATCTCCTATCTTCATCAGGGCAAAGGGTTTATCTCCAGACTTTAGCTTGAAAAGTAGCTCCTGTCTGTTTTGTGGAATTTGAACCACCTCTATGGCTCCAGGGCTTTTGGAGTTAAACACATCCTCAAGTAGGTCTTCAAAAGTTATCTTGCTTAGCAAATCTAAAAACTCTACGCTAAGCCTTACGTTTTCAAACTGAAAACTTGCGTTTTCTAACTCTTGGATAAGTTCGTCCTTTGCCCCCTGAAAATCACTGTCCTGTATTTGACCTTTCGCTATATTGACCAGCCCTCTGAAAAACAGTTCCATGTCTGAGTCATCAACATTGACGGAATGGACCAACACCAAAAGCAAGGGTTTGTGATAGGGAACCCTGTCTTTTACCTTTTCCCTTGCTTTTATGATACCCGTGAGAAGAATAAAGATTTTTAGAAGTATTTTTTGCTTTTCCTCTTGAGAGAAGTCGTCCCTTCTGTTAAAGCTTCTTAGGTTCTCACTTGATACATATATATGTTTGCCGTAGCCCTGTTTTACGAACTCTGCCAAGTTGAAGTTGTAGGCACAGGTGATAAAGTCAATCTCCTCTG
>JAPYWH010000032.1 GCA_028276475.1 Thermocrinis sp. | reverse complement strand
GAAGATGGCGCAGAAGTGGAGGAAGCCTACGCAGTTACCAGAGGGCTTCCCTTTGGCTTTCAGTTCAAGGTTGGAAAGTTCAGAAGCTCCTTTGGAAGGCTAAACGCCCAACACCCCCACGCTTGGGACTTTGCCAACCAACCTCTTGTTTATAAAGTCCTCTTGGGAGATGACGGACTAAAGGAAAAAGGAGTCCAGTTAAACTGGCTGGCACCTACACCCTTCTATTTACTCTTTGGTGTGGAAGTTTTGCAAGGAGAAAACGAGCAGAGCTTTGGCACAGAAGGGTTTAAGGTGAATACTAAAAAGGATGGCTCAGGAACTGATATCACCATAGGCGACACCAAAAAGCCAAACCTTTATGTGGGCTTTGTAAAAACCTCCTTTGATGTGGGTAATCTCTCCGTCCTGACGGGGCTTTCCTTTGCAACAGGGCACAGCAGAATTAACCATCTTGAAGGAGATGATCCCCACGCCTTTGCAGGAAAGACCAAGCTTTACTCCTTTGACCTAACCGCCAAATACTTTTTAGACTCTTACAGGTACATCTCCTTTCAAGGGGAATACCTCTACAGAGATCAGGATGGAACCAAATACGCATACGATGATGCTGGAAACTTGATAACACCCAGCATCAAGAAAAAGCAAGGAGGCTTTTACTCTCAGGTGGTCTGGAGGTTTGCCCAAAGGTGGAGGACTGGTTTTCAATACAATCTCATAAACAAAAACGATGTGAAGGAGAATGGAGTAAAGATAAACCTGTCAAATAACCTTCCTGCCTACTACGCCATGCTGGAATACAGCCCCACCGAGTTCTCCCGCATAAGGTTCCAAGTGGGACAAAACAGGGCATTCTTCCACGATGGAAGCCGTAAAACCGTCAATGAAGTCATTTTGCAGTTTAACTTTGCCATAGGTGCCCACGGTGCCCATCCCTTTTAAGGAGGTATAGCCATGAGAGTTTTGGTTCTTTTCTTGCTTTTTCTTAGCGTTAGCCTTGCCCAGCTAAAGGTGGTTGCCACTTATCCTTGGATCGGAGAGCTTGTGAAGGAAGTTGGCAAAGACCGGGTAAGCCTTTATGTGATCGCCAAGGGAACGGAGGACCCTCACTTTGTGGTGCCAAAGCCATCCCACATAGCCAAAATGAGAGATGCAGACCTTTTTATAGTTCAAGGGGCAAGCCTTGAGGAGGGCTTTTTGCCCCCTCTTTTACAACAATCCAACAATCCCAAAATCCAACCCGGTAGGCAAGGCTATTTGGAACTCTCCCAGTTTGTGGAACTCATAGAAAAGCCAGTGAATATCTCAAGGGCTATGGGAGATGTCCATCCGGAGGGAAACCCCCACTATCAGCTTGACCCCCACAACATTCCCCCATTGGCAAGGGCAATAGCGGAAAGGCTCTGCCAGTTGGACAGCCCAAACTGTGCTTATTACAGAGGAAACCTTGAGGACTTTTTAAAGAGATGGAACGCAAGGCTAACAGAGTGGGACAGAGAGTTTGCAAAGCTCAAAGGCATAAAAGTTATCCAATACCATAAGCTCTACGACTATCTTTTGCAAAGATACAGAATGGTGTTGGTGGGCACTTTGGAACCCCTTCCGGGCATTCCTCCCACTGGGAAGCACATAGAAGGTCTTATCTCCCAAGCCCAAGGAGTAAAGTTTATCCTTCAGGATGTCTATCATGAAAAGAGGACTGCCCAATTTGTAGCCCAAAGGCTAAACGCCAAGATGGTTATTTTGCCCCACGATGTGGGTGCAGTGCCAGAAGCCAAAGACCTTTTCTCTCTGTTTGACGAGATTCTAAGGAGGCTCAGCCAATGATGGATGTCTTGCTCAACGCCCTGTTGCTCTCTTTTGTGCTTTTGGGCATTCACGCATACTTTGGAATGGAGGTGGTAAGGAGAGGGATAATCTTCACAGACATTGCCATAGCCCAAGCCTCTGCGGTAGGGCTCGCCCTCTCCCTTTTTCTCTTTGATAAGCCTTCTTACCTTCTTTCCCTTTTATGCTCTTTGCTCGCCAGTGTGCTTATCCTACTTTCCCAGAGGCTAAGGGACTATGCGGAAGCCTTTATAGGGCTTTTGTATGCCCTTGGCTTTTCTTTGGTTGTTCTGGTGCTTTCTAAGTCTCCCCATGGCATGGAGGAGTTTTTAAAGCTAAGTGCTAAGGATATTCTCTTTGTGCCAAGGGAGGAGGTTATAAAAACGGGTGTCCTCTACGCAGTTTTTGGGCTTTTTCTCTATGTAAGGGAAAGATTTTTAAAGGGTTTTTGGTCTGAGTTGGCGTTCTTTGTGCTTTTTTCTTTGACTATAACCAGCTCTGTTAGCTTGGTGGGTGTTTTGATAGTTTTTTCAATCCTTGTGGCACCAGCCTTGGTTTCTTTGCTTTTAAAAAAGGGGCTTTTGTTTGCATGGGTTTATGGCGCTGTTATAAACACTGCGGGCATAGTTTTGTCCTTTTATTTAGACCTTCCCACCGGCTTTAGTTTGGTCTTTTTGCAAGCCCTCTTTGGGATTTTGGTGTTCATTTCTGTCTTGTTTTTGAAAGGGTTCAAAAATCATCATAAACTCAGATGACGGAACTCCCGAAAATTAAAGAAATCAGCATATTTTCATATCCTAAAAGGCAACCTTGGAATGCCCATCGGTCCCTTGGCGTTCTTTAGCTTCCTCATGAGTTTTTTCATTTCTTCATACTCTTTGAGGAGTTTATTTACATCGGAAATGGTGGTTCCACTGCCTTTGGCTATTCTTTGTTTTCTGCTCATGTTTATTATGAGTGGATTTCTCCTTTCTTCCTTGGTCATAGACTGGATTATAGCCTTTTTCTTTTTTATGATGTTTTCGTTTATTTTTAAGTTTTTTAGCTGGGCGGAAAGACCGGGGATCATTCCAAGTAGTTTATCAAGGGGTCCCATTTTTTCCATAAACTCAAACTGTTTTAGAAGGTCTTCCAAGTTAAAATCGCCCGTTAGAACCTTGGTGGCAAGCACCTGTGCCTCGTCCTCTGGTATAACCTGCTGTGTCTTTTCTATAAGGCTTTGGATGTCTCCGAGCCCCATGATCCTTTGGGCTACTCTGTCCGGATAGAAGGGCTCTATGTCCTCTAACTTTTCTCCTACGCCCACGAACTTTATGGGTATGCCAAGGGCAGACCTCAAAGAGAAGGCAACGCCCCCCCTTGCGTCTCCGTCCATCTTGGTTAGCACCGCACCCGTAAGTCCAACTTTTTCGTGGAAGACCTTGGCGGTTCTAAGGGCTTCTTGCCCTTGCATGGCGTCCGCCACATAAAGCACCTCCGAAGGAGACACCGCAGACTTTATGCTGCTGAGTTCTTCCATTAGCTCCTCGTCTATGTGTAGCCTTCCCGCGGTGTCCAGAAGAAGGTAATCAACGCCATCCTCTTTTGCCTTTGCTTGAGCCTTTTTGGCGATCTCAAGGGCGGAAAGCCCTTCACCGAAGTGATAGTATGGCACTTCTATCTTTTCCGCCAATCTCTGGAGCTGGAGCATGGCGGCGGGACGCCTAACATCGGTGGAGGATACCGCCACCTTAAAGCCCTTGTCTTTTAGGTATTTTGCCAACTTTCCTATGGTGGTTGTCTTTCCTGTTCCCTGAAGACCCACAAAGAGAACGGTCCCCTTTTTTAACTCGGATACCGCCCCTCCCAAAACCTTAACCAGCTCCTCATAAACGGTCAAAAGCAGGTGCTCAAAGGGTGAAACCTTTTTGGTAAGGTCCTCCTGCAGTGCCTTTTCCCTCACCCTCTTCAGAAAATCCTTTACTACCTCGTAGTCCGCATCGCTTTCCAAAAGGGCAGACCTTATCTCCCTTAAGAAGTCGTTTATTTGCTTTTCCGTTAGCTTTCGGCTGTTTTCTACTTTGGAAAACGCTTTGCTAAACCTCTGGGTCAAAAGCTCCAACATAATGGTAAAATTATAACCAAGCCTATGAAATTGTGCTTTGTATCTACCAAAGGTAATGTAAGGGCTGCAATGGCAAAGTCCATATTTACAAAACTTTCGCGCATTGCCCTTTTGAACATAGAGGTCTATTCTGCGGGTGTGCAAACAGAAAGGGAAGTTCCTCAATCAGTCCTTGAGGTGCTCTCTGAGAAGGACTATCCCACCCAAGACCTTGAACCCATTGATTGTTCCCTTGTGCCCTACGAAAAGATTGACATACTCATTACCCTATCCTCCGAGGCGAGGGATCAGTGCCCTTACCATATAAACCACAAAAGGAGAGAACACTGGGTTTTGGAAGAGGTGAGGGACCCAACAGACCTGAGGGCGTTGAGAGATCTTAGAGACAGCATAGAAAAGTCTGTAAAGGAATTCCTCAAAATAAGTTCTGCTTAAACTCGTTATAATTTTGTATTATATTTTAATCTGATGATTGACATAACAAAATTGAAGACCTTTGTGGCGGTTGCGGACCTTGGGAGCTTCTCAAGGGCATCCGAGATGCTATACATCACACAACCCGCAGTTACCCAACAGATAAAATCCCTTGAAAAGATGGTGGGTGCCAAGCTCTTTCAGAGGCAGGGTGGGCGGATAGTGCTAACGGAAGAGGGAAAGCGAATTTACGAACTTGCCAAGGCACTGCTAAAGGACTACGAGAGCTTAGTGGAGGAGATGTCAAAGATCAAAAAGGATTTCAAAGACAGTCTCTTTATGGGTATAAGCACCACTCTAAGCGAGTATAGAGTTCCCGAACTTTTGGTGGAATTTCATTCCCAAATGCCCGGCATCTCCATAAGGGCTTTTGTGGAAAACTCCCAACAGATAGAGGAGGGGCTATCTTCTGGCGTTTTAAACCTTGGAATAATAGAGAGGGAGCCCTCAGAAAGGTTCCGTGCGGTTCGTTGGTTCTACGACGAGATCATCTTCTTTACCCATCCCTCCCACCCTTTTGCCAAAGAGGGGGAAATAAAACCAGAGGACCTATACTCCACGGAGCTTATTTTTAGAGAGGTTAGTTCTGGCACCAGAAAGGTGGTTAAGGAGGAACTGGAGAGGTTAGGAGTGATCTTTGAAAAATTAAACATAAAGATTGAGATCAACTGCGGAAGGTCCATACTTAGCATGGTGAAATGGGGCTATGGCTGTAGTTTCCTGTCAAAAGGTCTTTTGGAGAAGGACCTGCGGGAGGGCAACATAGTGGAGGTAAAAATAAGAGGTTTTAACGCAAGAAGGTGGTATTACATAGTATTCCCAGATGACAGCAAGATAACCTTCTTAGCAAACAGCTTTGCCAAGTTTTTGCTTTCCAAAACAGAGGAGAACCTAATAGAGGATGAAGAAAGGGTTAATCTTTGATGTGGATGGCGTGATAATAGATGTTAGCCATTCTTACCATTACGCTATAAAAAATACCGCAGAAAGGTTTTTAGGGAGAGGTTTGGACATAGAATTAGTCAGGGAAATAAAGTTCAAAAAGGGCATTAACAACGACTATTTGGCTACTTTGGAAGTCATAAAGACCTTTGGTGGGTCCGCGGGCTTGGAAGAGGTTATTGAGGTCTTCAACCAAGAGTATGAAAAACTAAAAGAAATGGAAAGGCTCATTCTCAGCAGGGATTTTTTCAAAAAGTTGAGGGATTTAGAGGTTCCACTTGGGATTTTAACGGGAAGACCAAGACGGGACCTAAAGGATGCCTTTGATAGGTTTGAGCTCTGGGAGTTTTTTGATGTGGTGGTGGATGATGACACCATAGAACAGCCAAGCCTAAGAAAGCCCAATCCTTACGCTTTGAATTTTTGCATGGAAAGAATGAACTTAGACTATGCAGTTTATGTGGGAGATAGCTTGGCGGACTATCAGATGGTGGAAGGTTTTAAAAGACAGTACACAAAGAGGGTGGATTACATACATTTTGGTGATCGTGTTCTTCCACCCTCTGTTAAAGTTGTTCGTTCGGAGGAGGAACTTTTCCAAGCTCTGAAAGAGGCGTTGCAGAATCAGGAAGAAGTATAGGAATATCATCCACTACTTGGTAGAAGACTCCACACTTTTCACAGATTAAGACTGAGAGACCCTCCTCCCACTTTAAATCACCCTTACACAATGGACAAGCCAAAAGTTCCAAAAGCTCTTTGTTAATACTCATTTTCCATCAAGCCTTTTTATAACTTCTGTGGTTATATCTATCTCCGGGGCATTATAGACAAAAACCGAACAGTCCAAAACACCGGTAAAGCCGTTTTTCTTTGACAGGTCTTGTGCTATGTCCTTTACTTTCTTTGTAAGGTCCTCTTCAAGCTTTGCCTTCATCTCTGCTAACTCCTTCTGTGCCTTTTGCTGAAGCTCAAAGGCTTCCGACTCTGTTTTTTGATATTCCTTTATCTTCTCCTCCCTTGTCTTTTGGTTTACAGACTTACTTTCTATTTGCTTTTTCAACTCTTCAAGCTTCTTTGCCTTTTCATCAAAGCTCTTTTGGTAGGATTGGACTTTTTCCCTTAGCTCGCTTTGAGCCTTTTTGGCAGTCTCCGATTCCTGAAGTATCCTGTTTGTGTCTATGCAGGCAAACTTCTGCTGGGCAAAGGATAGGGTGCTTAGGAATGCAGACAAAAGAATAAGCTTTTTCATAACAACCTCCTTGGAGAAATTATAAACCAATTTTAATACCTCGGGTGAGAAATTCAGAAGGGTTGGAAATCTCTTAAGAAAAAAGTTTTGGCAAGGAGGGGCTTGTTATAGCTTTTTAGGAAGTCTCAAATATGGAGTAATTTCTTACCCGATGTGTAGAGTTTTATTTTATAATCATACTTCATGTTTGAAGGTTCCATCGTTGCCCTAATAACGCCTTTCAAGGGGGGAGAGGTAGATTATCAAGCCCTGGAAAATTTGATAGAGTTTCACATCAACAATCACACGGACGCCATCTTGGTTTGCGGAACCACCGGGGAATCTCCTACCCTTACCTTTGAGGAACACGAAAAGGTCATAGAGGAAGCGGTCAGAATAGCAAGGGGAAGGATAAAGATCATAGCAGGCACGGGGGCAAATGCCACCCACGAGGCAATAGAGCTCTCTACCCATGCCCAAAGGGTGGGGGCGAACGCGTGTTTGCTGGTGGCTCCCTACTACAACAAGCCCACTCAAGAGGGGCTATACAGACACTTCAAGGCTATTGCGGAAGAGGTGAGCATCCCAATAATTCTTTACAACATACCCTCAAGGACTGGAGTTGAGATTGCACCGGAAACCATATACCGGCTGGCAAAAGAACACGAAAATATAATAGGTTCAAAGGAATCCACTCCCAACATGGACAGAATATCCGAACTAAAGAGGCTGTTGGGAGACAACTTTACCATACTCTCGGGAGATGACTCTTTGACCCTTCCTATGATGGCTTTGGGGGCAAAGGGAGTGATCTCGGTGGCAAACAACATAATGCCAAGGGAAGTAAAGCAGATGGTAGATCATGCCCTGAAGGGGGACTTTAAAAAGGCAAGGGAGATGCACTATTACCTTTATGAGCTTTTCAAGGTGCTTTTCATAGAGACCAATCCTATTCCCATAAAGACTGCCTGCTGGGCTTTGGGCATGTGTGAAAAGGAGTTCAGGTTGCCCATGTGTGAAATGAAGCCGGAGAACGAAAGAAAGCTAATAAGCGTGCTTAAAGCTTACAATCTCCCGGTGGTGCGCGGAGATGGATAAGCTACTTTTATTTCTAAACAGTGCATACCTTGGGCTTGGAGCCTTTTTTAGCTTCTATGTGGCACCCACCCTCTTTAAGGTCTTAGAGAAGACGGAAGCGGGAAGGGTAGTAGAAAGGGTATTCCCTGTTTATTTCTCTTTAGGTATAGTAGTTATGCTTATCTCCACCCTTTTGGGTTGGAAGGTTAGCAGAAGCTTTTTCCTTTTAGCCCTTATAAACCTACTGATCCATTTGGTTCATAGGTTTTATGTCCTTCCTACCGCAGATGCCCTAAAGGCTGTGGATTATTCCGCCTTCATGAAATGGCATGGCATATCCATGCTTTTGAATGGTATTAGCTTGCTTTTAACGTTGGTTATGATAATAATACTCTCAAAAAGAGGTGGGTAGAGATGATGGACGTGTTTTTTATGGAGAGGGACCCTTACGCACCCATCAGACACTGCTATCCGGTGGATAAAGTGCTCTACAAGGGCAAAAGTCCTTACCAGGAAATTATGGTTATAGAATCTCCACATTTTGGAAAGGTTCTGGTGCTGGATGGTGTTGCCCAGTGTGATGAAAAGTATGAGTTCATATACCATGAGTTTATGGCGCATGTGCCTCTGTATGCCCATCCAAACCCTGAAACTGTTCTGATCGTAGGCGGAGGGGACGGAGGAGTGCTAAGAGAAGTGCTAAAGCATCCGGAAGTAAAAAGGGCGGTCCTTGTAGATATAGACAAAGAGGTTATAGAAGTTTCCAAAAGATTTTTGCCCACCATGGCGTGTGCCTTTGATGACCCAAGGGTCATCGTGTTAAACGAAGATGGCTACAAATACATTCAGGATTATGAAAACGAGTTTGATGTGATTATAGTAGATTCCACAGACCCGGTGGGATTTGCCCATGTGCTAACCACTGAGGAGTTCTTCAGGTATGTGTATAGGGCTCTGAAGGAAGACGGCATCTATGTGGGACAGACGGAGTCCATATACTATCACATAGAGATGGTGAGGCGTATCCAAAAAGCTTTGAGAAAGGTCTTTCCTGTGGTGGATCTATACACTGCGGTAATACCGGGTTATGCGGGCTACTGGTGGACCATCTCGGTGGGCAGTAAAAAGTATGATGTAAGAGAGCCTAAAAGGGAGGTAAAGGTCCAGACAAAGCTATACAGCGACGAGATGCACAGGCATGCCTTTTTGCCCATGGGCTTTTATCAAAAACTTTTAAAGGAAGAGTTCAGGTTCTAACATGTTCTTCCAAGACATAATAATCAACCTTCAGAGGTTTTGGGCGGAAAAGGGCTGTGCCATCTGGCAACCCTACGACATAGAGACGGGCGCGGGGACTATGAACCCTGCCACCTTTCTTAAGGTTTTGGGACCAAAACCTTGGAACACCGCCTATGTGGAACCATCCAGAAGACCAAAGGACGGAAGATATGGAGAAAATCCCAACAGGCTTCAACACTACTTTCAGTTTCAGGTGATCCTAAAGCCCGCACCAGATAACCCTCAGGAGTTATATTTGGAGAGTCTAACAGCCCTTGGTATAGACCCAAAGGAGCATGATATAAGGTTTGTGGAGGACGATTGGGAGTCGCCTACCCTTGGTGCCTGGGGGCTTGGTTGGGAGGTATGGTTGGATGGCATGGAGATAACCCAATTTACCTACTTTCAACAGGCGGGAGGGCTTGATTTGGAGGAGATCTCTGTAGAGATCACTTACGGCTTGGAACGTATAGCCATGTATTTGCAAGGGGTGGATAACATCTTTGATATAAAATGGAACGAGTGGCTAACCTACGGAGAGGTCTTCAAGAGGGCAGAGTATGAGTGGAGCGTTTATAACTTTGAAAAGTCAAACCCGGAGGTGCTCTTTAAGCTCTACGAGATCTACGAGGAGGAAACCAAGAGGCTACTGCAGGAGGGATTAGTCCTGCCCGCTTACGATCACCTACTGAAATGCTCCCATACCTTTAACCTGTTGGACGCAAGGGGCGTGATCTCTGTCCAAGAGAGGGCAAGGTATATACGCCGGATGAACAACTTAGCCAAAGAGGTTGCCAAGCTGTACTTGGAAAAGTGGCAATGAAGCTAAGAGTTTTCACAGACCAAGCACCAAAGCCGGTGGGTCCTTACTCTCAGGCGGTAAAGGTGGGAAACTTTCTGTTCGTATCCGGGCAGATAGGCATAGACCCAAAAACGGGAAAGCTAAGGGAGGGCTTTGAAGAACAGGTTAAGCAGACCTTTGAAAACATCTCTGCCATACTCTCCGCCTGTGGCTACTCGTGGGAGGATGTGGTCAGGGTGGTGGTGTATCTGAAGGACCTTTCTAAGTTTTCGGACTTTAACAGGTTGTATCAGGAGCTTTTAAAAGATGTTAGCGTCCCGCCGGTGAGGAGCACGGTAGAGGTTAGCTCTCTACCACTGAACGCCTTGGTGGAGATAGAAGTAACCGCCTACAAAGAGGGATAAAACTGCCACATATGGTTCAAAGGTCCATGCCCTTTGCCAAGGCTCAAAGAATGTTCTATGGCACCTTGCACATACTCCCTTGCCTTTCTGACCGCCTCTTTTAAATCAAAGCCCTTTGCCAAGTATCCCGCTATGGCAGACGCCAGGGTGCATCCCGTCCCATGGGTGTTTTTGGTGGGCACCCTTTTGTAGCTCAGATATTCAAAGCTTGTTCCATCATAAAAAACATCCACCAGAATGTCTCCTTCCATATGACCACCCTTTAACAAAACCGCAGAGGGTCCCATAGAATAAATCTCTTTGCAAGCCCTCTCCATATCCTCCAAAGTTTTTATATCCTTTCCCACAAGGGCGCAAGCTTCGGGAATGTTGGGGGTGACTATCGTTGCCAGAGGAATAAGGAGTCCTTTTAAGGCAACCTCGTCGGAGCTTTTTAGGAGTGGGTCTCCGGACTTGGCTCGCATCACCGGGTCCACCACCAGATTTTCAAGTTTAAAATCTTTCACCGCCCTTGCTACCGCCTCTATGATGCCCGCGTGGGAGAGCATGCCCGTTTTTACCGCATCCACTCCTATGTCCTCAACCACCACCTTTATTTGGTTATAGACCACCTCTGGGGGCACATCCACCACTCCAAAAACTCCTACTGTATTCTGAACTGTGATGGAGGTTACCGCAGACATTCCATAAACGCCGAGGGCGGTAAAGGTCTTTAGGTCCGCCTGAAGTCCAGCACCGCCACCACTGTCCGAACCCGCTATGGTTAAAGCCCTTGGTATTTTCATAGCCTACAATTACATTCCACACGAGTTTCTATAAAATATAAGCACCATGATCGCAAGATATACAAGAAAACCCTTCAAGGAACTTTGGTCGGAAAAGAGGAAGTTTGAGCTTTGGTTAAAGGTAGAGCTGGCAGTCTGCAGGGCATGGCACAAGAAAGGGAAAATTCCCACCCAAGCCTTGCAGGAGATAGAAAGGAGGGTCAGGATAGATGAAAGGACCCTTGAGAGGATAGAGTATTACGAAAAGGTCTACAAACACGACGTGCTCGCCTTTGTGTCCGCCATTGGGGAACAAATACCCGAATACTCCCACTACTTTCACATGGGGCTAACCTCCTCCGATGTGGTAGATACCGCCTTAGCTTTACAGCTACAACAAGCCCTAAACCTGATCATTGAGGATGTGGATAGGCTGTTGGAAAGGTTAAAGGAACTTGCCCTGAGGGAAAAGGACACCATCATGATGGGCAGGACTCATGGGGTGCATGCGGAACCCATGACCTTGGGGCTGAAGTTTTTGAGTTGGTATCAAGAGATGAAAAGAAACAGGGATAGGCTTGCGAGGGCTTTGGAAAACATATCCTACGGCAAGCTCTCCGGTGCTGTGGGAACATACTCTAATTTGGACCCGGAGATAGAAAGGCTCGCCTTGGAGGAGCTCGGGCTAAAGGTGGAGCCTGTATCCACCCAGATTGTGCCAAGGGACAGGCATGCGGAGGTTCTGTGGGCTATTGGTATAACCGCCACATCCTTGGAGAGGTTTGCCACCGAGATCAGACATCTTCAACGCACCGAAGTGGGCGAGCTTCAGGAACCTTTCACCGAGGGGCAAAGGGGCTCTTCTGCCATGCCACACAAGAAAAACCCTATCCATGCGGAGCGGGTGTGTGGATTGGCAAGGCTCATAAGGGGCTACCTTACCACCGCTTTGGAGAATGTGCCACTGTGGCACGAAAGGGACATATCCCATTCCTCCGCGGAGAGGGTGATCCTGCCGGACGCCACCACCGCCCTGGATTACATCCTGAACCTTTTCATCCAAATTTTGGATGGGCTGGTGATAGACCGGGAAAGGATGATAAAGAACATGGAGCTTTCCTTTGGGCTCTACGCATCCTCAAAGGTGCTGGTGCG
>JAPYWH010000068.1 GCA_028276475.1 Thermocrinis sp. | reverse complement strand
CTCCCACCCGTTAGCACCCACCTTGCTATATCAATACGTGTGGTTGTTATCCAGTTAAGCAGATTACCAGAGATACAGGTAGATGTCCCAATTTTATCGGAGCAGTTGCAACTATTCTCTTGAAAGCTTGAACCACTATAGCTGTAGCATTTGTTTGGGTCAAAGTAGCCATAGTAAGTTTTTGAAGTGTCATACTTCCAAGAAGAAGAAGAGGTCGCGGTGCTTGCTCCACACTGGGCTACATAACCTGAATATCCGCCAAAATTACATGGCACATAGGTGGGGAACTGCATTGAACCTGAGAAGTCCATAACGATTAAAAGATTGGGTTTAACCTGCTGCCCTACAATTGGTGGAATATAGCAATAGTCAGTCATGTTGGCACTGTATGACCTTTGCAATCCAAAGGACATCAAAATTACAAGCACCAACAATAGTAGTTTTCGCATCTTTAATCCTCCCAGCCGAGAATCCTAATTTTGATAATGTTTCCCGCAGGGTCCTTTTCTATTTCCACAATTCTGGCGAACTGAATGGATGCTGGTTCTACCGCAGACCCGTCGATCTTTATAATTGCCACACTCTTTGCCAAGGTTCCCACCAGTTTATCCTTTGCATAAAGATGATTTCCCTTTATTGCAAAAGGACCCTGAAGGATCTCTCCAGCTAAGGAGAAAGTAAATAGCATTAGCCCAACCATCAACCTTCTCATCTCCCAAACCTCCTTCAATTTTTAGATTAACCCACCCTTTTGCCTTTTGCGTGAAGTTTCTGTGAAATATGCGGACTTATCCTTTGTCCTCTTTGTGAGGAATTTCTAAAACTCTGTAAAGAAGGACCTTGATCTCTGTGATCTCCTTTCTCATTTCCTTTAGTTCAGTTCTTATGTCCCTTATGTCCTGCTCAATCCTGTCCATCCTTCTATTCACATCCTCAAAGCGTCTATTCACATCTTCAAAGCGTTTGTTCATATCCTCAAAGCGTTTGTTGATTAAAAACACATATCCCCCTATTATGGCAGAGAGGGTGCCGATTATCGTAAAAACCTGCGTCCAGTCCATGGATTTAATTTTATTCCTCCTTCACCAAAAACCCAGCTTGGACTTGGTGAGTATGGCAAAAAAGGACCAGATGTCCTTTGGGACGGTTATGCGTGGGATGGCGTAGGGGTCCGAATAGGGCTTTACTGTCATCTTTTCAGTGGTAAAGCAGGACCTTAGGTATTCTCTGCATTTTTTCTTCAATTCATCGCTGTAATCTCCAAAGGGATAAGCTCCGTGTTCTACACTTTCTCCCAAAAAGCTTTTGAGTAAGCCCATGGATGTTTTAAAGTCCTCCTCTACTCTGTTTCTCATTTCCTCTTCCGTTTCAAAAGTAAGCAAACTGTCAAAGTTCCTTTTGAGTAATTCCTTCAACCCTTTTTTCCAAGACCTCTTTTCAAAAAAGCTATCTCCTAAGGATCGGATGAACTCTTTGACCTCTGGCTTTAGGCTTCCTGCCCTTATGGCTAAGGAGCCTTTCATGGGAAAGATGGGATAACCTTTTCTTAAATCACCTTTGTATGCGTGCAAAAGAGACCAGTGCCCATCTCCATCGTAAAAGTCTATAACTTCGTCCCTTTCAAAGGCTTTTAGGTGCCAATGGGAATGCCAGCCAAAGGAAAAGACATCCTTCATGCCCTTTATTTCCTCCAAGGTCAAAAAGTCTGTGCTTTTGCCCTGCTTTACAAACTCTGCGTTTGCATCTTTCATGCTCTTTGGTTTATAAAGCTCTTCCCAAGACACTTTCCCCTCCCAGTAATCAAGGAGGGTAGGTCTCTTTTTGTCCTCCAATAGCACCCGAGAGGTTGCTAAAAAGAGGGTTGCTTTTACTTTGTGCTTTTTCAGGATAGGATAGGCGTAGATGTAGTTGTCCGCATAGCCATCGTCAAAGGTTATTGCCACTGCGTTCTTTTGGCATTTCCCGTTTATCACGCAATCCAAAACCTCATCCAAAGAGACTATTTTGTATGTGCTCTTTAGTATTTTTATTTGCAAATCAAAGGTTCTCCACCAAAGGTCAAAGCCGGGATTTTTTATAACCTTGTGATACAAAAGCACTAACATGTGGTTATTTTATTCCCAAGAGTTTTTGAAAGAGGTTTATATACTCCTGGCAGGTTTTTTCGGGGGTAAAGTTCATGGCGGTTTCCCTTGCCCTTTTGCCTATTTGGTGGTATTCCTCCGGAGATAGCTTTAACACCATTTCCATCTTTTGCCTCAAGGCGTTAGAGTCTCCCACATCTACGCTAAAGCCGTTAAAACCGTCCTTCAAAAAATCCTCCACTCCGCCCGCCTTGGTGGCTATAACAACCTTCTCGCAAGCCATAGCTTGCAACAGTGCGTTGGGCAGTCCCTCAAGGTAAGAGGACATAACATAGTAATCTCCTGCGTTGATATAATCCTCCGGGTTTTCTCTAAAGCCCACGCCTATTACCCTTTCCTCCACCGAGTAGGCTTTTGCCAGCTTGTTTCC
>JAPYWH010000031.1 GCA_028276475.1 Thermocrinis sp. | reverse complement strand
CCGGCAGAACGCCTGCACCAAGGGCACAGGTTATGGCAGAAGTTAAGGTAGATTTGCCATGGTCTACGTGCCCTATGGTTCCCACGTTCACATGCTCCTTCTCTCTTACAAACTTCTCCTTTGCCATATCCTACCTCCTTTTAAGATTTTGCTGCGGCGGACCTTTCTCCAATTATCTGCTCCGCCACATGCTGGGGCACTTCTTCATAATGAGAAAATTTCATTATAAAGGTTCCTCTTCCCTGTGTCAAGCTTCTCAATGTGGTGGCATAGCCAAACATCTCTGCAAGTGGCACGTAAGCCTTAACCACTGTGATAACACCCTTGTTTTCCATTCCCATGATCTTACCCCTACGAGAGTTAAGGTCTCCGATGACATCTCCTACATATTCGTCGGGTGTTTCCACCTCCACCTCCATTATGGGTTCTAAGAGCACAGGGTCAGCCTTTTTCATCGCCTCCTTAAAGGCTATAGAGCCCGCTATCTGGAAGGCTATGTCTGAGGAGTCCACCTCGTGGTAAGAACCGTCAAAGAGCTTTACCTTTACATCCACCACTGGGTATCCTGCCACCACTCCGCTTTGCGTTGCCTCCTTTACACCCTTCTCCACGGAGGGGATGAATTCTTTTGGAATGATCCCACCCACTATGGCGTTCTCAAAGACAAAGCCCTGACCTCTCTCTAAGGGTTCTATCTCAATGACCGCATGTCCGTATTGACCCCTTCCACCGCTTTGCCTTATAAACTTACCTTCTGCCACCGCTTTCTTTCTGATGGTCTCCTTGTAAGCAACCTGAGGCTTGCCCACATTGACCTCCACCCCATACTCCCTCTTCATTCTATCCACCATAATCTCCAAGTGCAGTTCTCCCATACCGTGTATGAGCACCTGACCCGTTTCCTGATCCACAGTAGCCTTAAAGGTGGGGTCCTCCTTCATAAACTTGTTGAGAACCTGAGATAGCTTTTCCTGATCCTTTTTAGTTTTCGGCTCTATTGCCATGGATATAACCGGTTCTGGGAACTCAAGCTTTTCTAAGATTATGGGCGCCTTCTCGTCGGAAAGGGTATCTCCAGTGGTGGCGTCCAAACCCACCGCAGCAACGATCTCTCCCGCTGCAGCCTCCTGCACATCCTCCCGAGAGTTGGCATGCATTAAAAGGAGCCTTCCTATTCTTTCCTTTTTATCCTTGGTGGCGTTATACACATAAGAGCCTGCAAACACCTTTCCGGAGAAGACCCTAAAGTAGGTTAGCTGACCCGCATAAGGGTCGCTCATCACCTTGAAGACATAACCGCAGAAGGGCTCATCATCCAAGGGTTTCCTTTCTTCCTCTTCACCAGTCTTCGGATTTGTCCCCTTAACTGGCGGAACATCCAAGGGCGAAGGCAAGTAATCTATAACCGCATCAAGTAGTGGTTGGACCCCCTTGTTCTTGAAGGCAGAACCACAGAGCACGGGCACAAGCTTCTTCTCTATGGTGGCTTTCCTCAAAACCCTCTTTAGGTCAGAAACGGGGATTTCCTCTCCCTCCAGATACTTCATCATAAGCTCATCATCATGTTCCACTATGGCTTCCACCATCTTAGCCCTCCACTCCTCCGCCTTTTCTCTGTACTCTTCGGGGACATCCACAACCTCATACTTAGCACCGAGGGTTTCCTCAAGCCAGATGATAGCCCTCATTTCCATAAGGTCTATTACACCCTTGAACTGGTCTTCCGCCCCGACGGGAATTTGGATCGCCACGGGCTTTATGCTGAGCTTGTTTTCTATCTCCTTAAAGACCCTGTAAAAGTCCGCCCCAAGCCTGTCCAATTTGTTGATAAAGGCGATCCTTGGCACTCCAAACCTGTCCGCCCACCTCCAGTTGGCTTCCGACTGGGGCTGAACACCTTCCACCGCAGAGAAGATGAAGATGATGCCGTCCAAGACCTTCATAGAACGCACCACTTCCACCGAAAAGTCCACGTGTCCGGGCGTGTCTATGATGTTGATCTGATGATCCTTCCAGTAGCAGGCGGTGGTGGCGGCGGTGATGGTTATACCCCTTTCCTTCTCCTGGGGCATCCAGTCCATGACCGCAGCACCCTCGTGCACCTCTCCGATCTTGTAAGTTTTGCCCGTGTAGTAGAGAATTCTCTCGGTAGTGGTAGTTTTGCCCGCGTCAATGTGGGCTACTATGCCTATGTTTCTTAGTTTTTCTATGGGCACTGTCCTTGGCATGTTTTCCTCCTTACCATCTAAAGTGGGCAAAGACCTTGTTAGCCTCTGCCATTTTGTGGGTCTCTTCCTTCTTCTTTAGGGCGCCACCCTTACCCTCCAAGACATCCAGCATTTCCGCCTTTAACCTCTCTATCATCGTATAGCTACCCCTGTGCTTTGCCCTATCCCTTGCCGCTTCCACGAGCCACTTTAGGGCTAAACTAACCTGCCTCCTTGGTGGCACCTCTATGGGCACCTGATAGGTGGCACCACCTACCCTTCTCGGTCTAACTTCATACTCGGGCTTTAGGGTATCAACCACCTTATGAAGAAGCTCCACAGGGGACATCTTTGCTTCCTTTGCTGCCTCTTCCAAAGCGGTATATACGATCCATTCCGCCACGCTCTTTTTACCACTTTCCATAACCTTGTTTATTAGCTTATGCACTATCACATCTCCGTATTTAGGGTCTGGCGGAATTTCCCTTAGTTTTACTGAACCTTTTCTAGGCATTACTTCTTACCTCCCGCTTGGGCTTGTTGCTTTGGTCTCTTGGTGCCATACTTGGACCTTGACTGTCTTCTGTTGGCAACGCCCGCCGTGTCCAATGCTCCCCTTACCACCTTGTATCTAACACCCGGAAGGTCCTTGACCCTACCACCTCTCACTAACACTATGGAGTGCTCCTGAAGGTTGTGTCCTTCTCCCGGAATGAAGGCAGTAACCTCTATGCCGTTGGAGAGCCTGACCCTCGTGACCTTTCTGAGGGCAGAGTTTGGCTTCTTGGGAGTAACTGTGTATACCCTGACGCATATACCCCTTTTTTGAGGGTTGCCCTGTAGGGCGGGCGCCTTGCTCTTTTTCTTCTTCTTTTCCCTTCCGTGCTTTACAAGCTGACTAAAGGTCGGCATATTAACCTCCTAAAGCTACTAATTATACCACACCTTTTTTAACTTTAATCTCTTCCACCTCAAGCATGCTATACTCTCCCACACCAGTTCCCGCGGGGACTATGTTGCCTATGATCACGTTCTCCTTTATACCCTTCAGTTCATCCACTCTTCCTTCGCAGGCGGCGTCCGTGAGCACCTTTGTGGTTTCTTGGAACGAAGCTGCAGAGATCCAACTGCTGGAGCTCAGGGCTGCCTTTGAAATACCCACAAGCACAGGTTCTACCTTGGGGATCTTCCCTCCTTCTTCTTTTATTCTCTGTATCTCTTCTTTTAGCTCTTCAATATCCACCTCTTCGTTTATAAGGAACCTGCTGTCGCCTGGATCTACTATCCTCCTCTTCCTGAGCATTTGCTTTATGATGATCTCAAAGTGTTTGTCGTTTATATCCACACCCTGCAGTCTATATACCATCTGCACCTCTTCTAAGAGGAACCTTTCCAACTCTGCCACACCCTTTATTCTCAGTATTTCATGGGGGTCTGGGATTCCATCCGTCAAGAGATCACCCGCATTTACCTTGTCTCCATCTTTGACTTGGACGTGCTTACCCTTAGGCACAAAGTACTCCCTCTGCAAGCCCGTTTCCTTGTTATAGACCACCACCTTGCTGCCCTTTCCTTTGATCCTTACGTTCCCATCTATGTCTGCCACTACGCTGTCGGTGATCTTGGTGCCCTTCTGGATATACTGCCCATGCTTTACCAAGATGTATTCGTCCTTTTTGATGTTGTATTTTCTTGTTTCTCTGGTTCTTGGATTGAAGAGGATCACTTCGTCCGCATCCTCGTATATTCTAACAACGCCATCTATTTCAGACAGAATGGCTGGATTTTTGGGGCGTCTTGCTTCAAAGAGCTCTTCCACACGGGGCAGACCACCCACAATGTCCCTCACCTTTGCCATCTCTTTGGGGATCCTTGCCAGCACATCTCCGGGCTGAACATAGAGATCCTTTACCACATAGAACCTGTGTTGGATCTCCGTCTCTTCCGATTCACTACACGTGGGACACAGCTGCCACTCTGTGCTTATGTTTTCGGAGGGTATGCTTATTATGGAATTAACCGGAAGGTCATAGACCACCTCCCTTCCATCCTCTGTTAGGACAGCTATTCTTGGAGTGTGTAGCATGGCGTCCTTGGGTCTGGTAAAGGCCACAACGGTGGATGTCTTTCCAGTTACTTGGTCCCTCTCCTCTTTGACTGTAATGTCCAAGGCTATGTCCTTTAGCTCCACTTTACCCGCTACCTCTGAAATTATGTATGTGTTGAATGGGTCCCACTCTGCTAGGAGGGTGTTTTCCTTTACCAAATCTCCCTCATTTACCTTTATCTCCGCGGAATAGGGCACCGCGTGCCTTTCTATCATCCTTCCCTCTTTATCTACTATGCCTATGGCAGCGTCCTTTGATATGTTTATCCTCTTTCCTTCTCTGTTGGTGATTAGCTTGATGTTGTAAAACTTGACATAGCCCTCCGTTTCGTTGAGGAGTTCTCCTTTTGCCCTCTCTGCGATAGCGGCACCACCTATGTGGAAGGTCCTCATTGTTAGCTGGGTTCCAGGCTCACCAATGGATTGGGCTGCAATTATACCAACCGCTTCGCCCACATCCACAAGCTTGCGCTGTGAAAGGTCCCAACCGTAGCACATGGCACACACGCCAAACTCTGCCTCGCAGGTGAGCGGGGACCTAACCATAACCCTTTCTATGCCTCTATGCACTATTTTGTCTGCCAATTCTGGGTCTATTATGGTGTTTCTTTGGGCTATAACCTCTCCCGTGTATGGGTCTATCACATCCTCCGCCAAGGTCCTGCCTATGATCCTATCCCTTAGGGGCACCTTCTCCTCTCCACCCTTCACTATGGGGGTCATCTCTATGCCCTTTGTAGTTCCACAGTCCTTTTGGGATATAAGGATGTCTTGGGCTACATCCACCAGCCTTCTGGTTAGGTATCCCGCAAAGGCAGTCTTCAGGGCGGTGTCCGCAAGACCCTTCCTTGCACCGTAGGTGGATATAAAGTATTCAAGAACCGATAAACCCTCTCTAAAGTTGGCGGTTATTGGTGTTTCTATGAACTCGCCCGTGTGCTTTGCCATTAGACCTCTCATGGCGGCTAACTGTCTGATCTGGTCTCTGTTGCCTCTTGCACCGGAGTTTGCCATCATGTATATGGGGTTAAAGGTTCCCGGATAGACCTTGCCCCTCTCCTGTCTTGGAAACTTCTCTATCTCCTCAAACATAGCCCGGGAGACCCTGTCTGTTATCTCGGACCAAACATCAATGATCTTGTTGTATCTTTCTTTGGCGGTTATTATACCCTTCCTGTGTAGCTCTGTGATCTCGTCGGTCCTTTTAAAACCATCTTTTACAATTTCCCTTTTGGCTTGGGGCACCTTTAGGTCCTCTATACCGATGGATATGGCACCTTTGGTTGCCATCTTAAAGCCAAGCTCTTTTAGGTCATCCAAGAATTGGGCAGTCCTCTCCACGCCGTATTTTTCATAAACTTTAGAAACCAGCTTTGATATACCCTTCTTATCCACCACCTCGTTGACAAAGGGAAAGTCCTCGGGTAGTATGCTGTTAAAGAGGACCCTACCGGGGGTAGTTTCTATCACTTTGCCTTTTTCTAAGAGCTTTATGGGTGCATGAAGGTCAACCACACCGTTTTCCAAAGCCAAAAGCACCTGCTTCCTGCTCAAAAAGAGCTTTCCTTCGCCTTTGGTGCCCTTTACCTCTTGAGTAATGTAATACACACCCAAGACCACGTCCTGAGAGGGTAAGGTTATGGGTTTTCCGTGGGCTGGAGAGAGGATGTTTTGAGTAGAAAGCATAAGGATGTATGCTTCCAACTGGGCATGTATGCCAAGGGGGACATGGACCGCCATTTGGTCCCCGTCAAAGTCTGCGTTGAAGGGCGGACAAACTAAGGGATGCAGTTGGATGGCTTTACCATCCACCAAAACGGGCTCAAAGGCCTGTATGGACATTCTGTGGAGGGTGGGTGCCCTGTTTAAAAGCACTGGATGTTGTTTTACCACCTCCTCCAAGCATTCCCAAGCTTCGGGGGTCTTGTTTTCCACCATCTTTTTGGCACTTTTTATGGAGGTGGCATAGCCCTTCTCCTCCAAACGCCTATACACAAAGGGCTTGAAGAGCTCCAAAGCCATAATCCGTGGCAATCCGCACTGATGCATCTTGAGCTCCGGTCCTACCACGATCACAGTCCTTCCTGAGTAATCTACCCTTTTTCCTAAGAGGTTCTGTCTGAACCTACCCTGTTTACCCTTCAAATAATCCGCCAAAGACTTTAAAGCCCTTCCGTTTTGGTTGATTGTTCTGCCACCCTTTCCGTTGTCAATGAGGGCATTTACCACCTCTTGGAGCATCCTCTTTTCGTTCCTTATTATGATCTCCGGTGCGTCAAGCTCTATGAGCCTCTTTAGCCTGTTGTTCCTGTTTATGATCCTTCTGTATAGGTCGTTGAGGTCCGAGGAGGCAAACCTTCCACCATCCAAAGCTACCAAAGGTCTGAGCTCTGGGGGTAAAACGGGAAGGACCTCCAAAATCATCCACTCAGGCTTGTTTCCGCTTTTTATAAAGCCCTCTACGAGCTTGAGAACCCTCAGCTGTTTCTTTATTTTGCTCTCAGAAAGCTCCCGCACCACCAGGCTTCTTATGTCTTCCTTAACCTTTTCAAAGACGGGTATATCTTTTTTCTTTTCCCTTTGCACCTCGTAGAACCTTTGAATAGCCTCCCTTCCACTGAGGCAACCTTCACATTCTTGGGAAGAGACCTCTCCCGTTTGTGGGTTCAGGTAAAGCTCTTCGTTAAATATACCAAGTAGGGCTTGCTCTAAGGTAGTACCTTCTGGCAGGGAGAGGTTTAAACCATAGAGCCGGAAGTTGTCCGCCACCGTTTTGATCATCTTGTGATAGAGCTTTTTGTATTTGGCTTCCAATTCTTTGCCCATGTCCTCAAAGGAGAGGCTGTAGGGCTTGACCTCTTCCCTTAGCTTTTGGGCGTAAGACTGCAGGTCCAAGGCTGAGAGCACCCTTTTGACCATTTCTGCACCCATACCACCTTCATACTTGTGTTCCAAGTTGCCCGCATACTGGGAAAGGTAGGTGTCTTCATCCACCACATGCAGACGGACAAAAACCGTGTTGCCCATGTCGTCCTTTATGGGAATGGTGTCCTCCGCTTGCTCAAAGGCTTCCCGTTCACCTTCGCCCGGATACTCTATAACCAAGTAAGATTCAAAGTAGATTACCCGCTCCACATCTCTGGTGGAAAGACCCAAAAGGGTTGCGATCTTGGAGGGAGTGCTCTTTAGGAACCATATGTGGGCAACGGGAGTGGCAAGTTCAATATGCCCGAACCTCTGCCTGCGCACATAGGATTTAGTGACCTCCACTCCACACCTATCGCAGATGGTACCCTCGTACCTTTTTCCTCTGTATTTACCACACAGACATTCATAGTCCTTTATAGGTCCAAAGATCTTGGCGCAGAAAAGTCCATCCTTCTCGGGTTTATGGGTTCTGTAGTTTATGGTTTCGGGCTTTTTGACCTCCCCATAACTCCAGCTTCTGACCTCCTCTGGGGAGGCAAGCATGAGCTTTATTCTTTCAAAAGGTAAAAGACCCTTTCTCATTGCTCTTCCTCCGTCCTTTCTACCTTATCGCAGGGCATTTCTGCCCCGTTTTCACACCGAACATCAAGACCTAAAGCTTTTAGCTCCCTTACAAGCACCCTAAAGGATTCTGGTATTCCGGGAGAATACATGTATTTGCCCTTCACTATGGATTCATAGACCTTTGTTCTTCCTTCAATGTCGTCAGACTTGACCGTTAGCATTTCCTGCAGGGTGTATGCAGCACCGTGGGCTTCCAGAGCCCAAACCTCCATCTCTCCGAGCCTTTGCCCACCAAACTGTGCCCTTCCTCCGAGGGGCTGTTGGGTAACCAAGGAATAGGGTCCCGTGCTCCTTGCGTGGATCTTATCATCCACCATGTGGATGAGCTTTAGCATGTGCATGTATCCAACGGTTACCCTCATGTCAAAGGGCTCTCCCGTCCTGCCATCGTAAAGAACTGCCTTTCCATCCTCCGGCAGACCAGCCATCCTCAGAAGCTGTTTTATGTGCTCCTCCGATGCCCCTTCAAAAACGGGCGTTGCCATAGGAATACCCCTTTCCGCGTATTCCCTTATCACCTTTTTGAACTCCTCTTCAGAAAGGGAGTTCAGGAACTCTTCTACAGCCCTTTGGTTTTCCCCATCGGGGGTATCTCCCACGCCATAAACCTCCTTCAGAAAGTTGATTATCTCCCGCCTTTCCGCCATATTTTCAAGGAGCTCTCCCAATTCTTTGCCAAGCTCCTTACAAGCCCAGCCAAGATGGGTTTCCAATATTTGACCCACGTTCATACGGGATGGAACGCCCAAGGGGTTAAGAACTACATCCACGGGGGTGCCGTCCTCAAGGAAGGGCATATCCTCCACGGGCAGAACCACCGAGATCACACCCTTGTTTCCGTGCCTTCCTGCCATTTTATCGCCCACTTTGATCTTTCTCTTTTGGGCTATATATACCTTAACTAAGGTGATAACTCCCTGAGGCAGTTCACTCTTTTTGCCAATGGCTTCGAGCTTTTCCTCGTAGACCTTGGTGAGCATATCCACCTGTGCCTTTGTCCTATCTCTAACTTCCCTTATCTTCTCGCATAATTCTGGGTCATCAAACAGGTTCTCGGGCTTGGTGATTATGTAGTTAAGGAGAACATCAAAGGTTTGCTCGTCAATGAGGGTGCCCGCAGGATAGGTCTTTTTCTTTATGACGATCTCCCTGTCTAAAGCCCTTCCAAGCACCAAGCTTTTAACAAAGGCATTCCTACCCTCCACAATCAACCTTTTCTTTCTCTCCAGGTCTGCGGAAAGCTCTTCCCTTTCTTGCCTTTCCACCTGTTCCGCCAGATAATTTCTCCTTTCTCCCAACTTTCTGGCAAAGACCTTAACATCCACCACAACACCCTCAACACCGGGCGGACATCTCAAAGAGCTATCCTTCACGTCCCGGGATTTCTCTCCAAAGATCGCCTGCAGTAGCTTTTCCTCTGGAGTAAGCTGGCTCTCACCCTTAGGAGTTACCTTTCCCACCAGTATATCCCCGGGCTTGACATAGGTGCCGATCTTTACTATGCCAAACTCATCCAAGTGGGCAAGAGCCCTCTCTGGCACCCCGGGGACAGAGCGGGTGATCTCTTCATAACCCAGCTTGGTTTCCCTTGCCTCCACCTCCAACTCTTCAATGTGGATGGATGTATATACATCCTCCTTTACCAGACGTTCGGAGATAACGATGGCGTCTTCAAAGTTATAACCTCTCCAGGGCATAAAGGCAACGAGCACGTCTTTGCCAAGGGCTAATTCTCCCTTGTAGGTAGATTGACCATCCGCCAAAATATCTCCCTTCTTTACCCTTTGCCCTTTGACCACCAAAGGTCTCTGATTTACACAGGTATTTTGATTGGTCCTCTTGAACTTCTCAAGCTCGTATATGTCTATGCCGATGTCTGTGGGGTCCTTGAGGTCAATCTCCTCCGGATTTACCCTTATGACGACCCTCTTACCATCCACCTCTTCCACCACACCACCTCTCTTGGCAAGCACCACCGCACCGCTGTCGCGGGCTACGACCTTCTCCATACCGGTGCCCACCAGGGGTGCCTGAGTGAATATCAAGGGCACCGCCTGCCTTTGCATGTTGGAGCCCATCAAAGCCCGGTTTGCGTCGTCGTGCTCAAGGAAAGGAATCAAAGACGCAGACACAGAAACCACCTGCCTTGGAGAGACATCCATGTAATGGACCTGCTCCGGACGAACTATTTGAATGTCGTTTTTATACCTCGCATAAACTCTGTCCGTCAGGAGGGTGCCATCCTCTGCGTATGGAGTGTATTGGGCTATTACAAAGTCCTCCTCTTCGTAAGCAGCCAAGTATTCAACCATTTCTGTTACTTTTCCATTTTCCACCTTTCTGTAGGGGGTGATGATAAAGCCATACTCGTTGAGCTGGGCGTAAACGGTCAAGGAGGTCACCAAGCCTATGTTTTGACCCTCGGGCGTCTCTATGGGACAGATCCTTCCGTAGTGGGATGGATGGACGTCCCTTATTTCAAACTTGGCGCTCTCTCGTGTGAGACCTCCAGGACCCATCGCAGAGAGCCTTCTTTTGTGGGTGGTAGCAGAGAGCGGGTTCGTGTTGTCTAAGTATTGGGATAGGGTTCCACCCTTCAAAAAGTCATAAATGGCAGCGGTCAAATACCTCGGTTGTAAAAGGTCTTGGGGCTTGAGGTTGGGGTCCTCGGGGCTGACTACCGTACAACGGTCCCTGAAGTATTTTTCCATACGGGCAATTCCTATTCTGCATTGGTTTTCTAGAAGCTCTCCTACCGCCCGCACCCTTCTGTTGCCAAGGTAGGCAATATCGTCCTTTTTCTGCCTTCCGTGTTTAAGGTCTATGAGATATTTGACCACATTGATAAGGTCCAAGGCGCCCAAGAACCTTGCTTCTCCCTCTGTATAATCCTTTACCCTAACTTCCTTCTTCTCTTTAAAGAGCTCTTTAAGAAGCTCCTCCGTAGCTGGGACCTCCTTTCCATCTTCCAAAATCACCACCAAAGGTGGGAGGGTGCTTAACCTTTCCAAATCCGCGGGCTTCAGAACCTTGGGGACCTTATGAACCTTGGCGTTGAGCTTTACCCTACCAACCTTAGATAGGTCGTAGCGGGTGATGTCTTTGAAGTAGAGCTCAAAGTGGGTCCTTGCCCTACTTATGAGGTGCTCCAATTCCATAACCATGGGCTCCACAGCCCGCAGTTTCTTGTATATGTCTACCAGGGCTATATCTGAAAGCCTGAACTTGGAAGGCAGTCTTATCTGGCTCATTCCCTGATCCCTTGGCAGGCATTCCGCCATCAGCGTTTCCATGATGTATTTCTCATAGGGGCTCTTTATTACGCCCTCCCGAGGCACTGCACATACATGGTCTATCTGAATTCTGTCGTCTTTTAAGAGCCTTTCTAAGATTTCCACACTTTCTATGTATCTTTCCTCTATAAACTCTTCCTCTACACCTTTGCCCTCCAAAATACCCTTGTATCTGAGTATGGCAAAGATGTGATGGTTCTCTAAATCCTCGGGTTTATACTCCTCGCCAGTTGTTTCTTCAAAGAGACTTCCACTTCTAACAAAAAATCCCTTCGTCTCTGGGTAGAAGACTTTTAGAATTTGATAGGCAGTTTCCAAACCATAGGCTCTGAAAGCGTATGAGCCACCGCTTAGTTTTTTCTTGTCTATTCTGACGCTCAGTATATCGGAGGTGCTAGAAAGCTCAAACTCTATCCGAGAGCCCTTGTCCGGGATTATGCTCGCCCTATAGAGCATACGCACTATGGTTGTTTCCTTTTGCCTTTCCTCCTTTTCTTCAAAGAAAACACCTGGAGAGCGTATGAGCTGATTTACCAAAATTCTTTCGTTGCCGTTTATAATAAAAGAGCCTTTACCAGTCATAAGGGGGATCTCGCCGAAATATACCTTTTTGGGTTCGCCCACTCTCTCGCCCTTTTTTGTCTTTGTTCTTAGCCGGACCAAAACCCTCAGAGGGGCAGAATAGGTAAAGCCCCTTACCTTACAGTCTTCCTCAGTGAATTTTTCCTTATAAACCAACTTAGAACCGCACTTAGGACAATCTACATCATATCCTCCCAAAAAATTTGTGTCTGAGTATGCTTTGTAGCCACATCTGTTGCATTCCCATTCCCCAATCTCATAGCCTAAGTACTCAACGGTTATCTTTTCATCGGGATCCTTCATAGGAAAGGATGTTCTAAAGAGATACTCCAAGCCCTTTAGCTCCCTTTTGTGGGGAGGCTTTTTAAACTGGATGAAGGACTCAAAGGAATCCTTTGGCACAGTAAGAAGGTGGGGAGGACTGATAAGCTCCTCCCTTTTGCCAAAAAACTTTCTTGGAAGGGCTATGT
>JAPYWH010000030.1 GCA_028276475.1 Thermocrinis sp. | reverse complement strand
AAGTCTGGAGAGGCACCAATGGTGAGCAAAAGGCAAAGGGAGATCCTCATAGGTACAATATTGGGAGATGGATATCTCCAAAAAACGGGCAAACGCAACGCAAGGCTAAAACTTGAGCACTCGGAAAGGCAAAAGGATTACATCTTTTGGAAATACGAGGAGCTCAAGAACCTGATGCAAGACAGACCAAAGAGGATTGAGAGGTTTAACCCAAAATGGGGAAAAACCTACGTGTATTACCGATGTCAAACCCACTCTATGCCTCTGCTGGGAAGGTATAAAAGATATTTCTACGACGATGGCGGAAAAAAGAGGGTGCCCGAGAACATAGAAAAGCTTTTGAGGTCTTCCTTGTCCTTGGCAGTCTGGTACATGGACGATGGACACTACTACGCAAGGGATGGCGTAGGTTATATATACCTCCCAAAGTATAGCCCGGAGGATTTGGAAAGGCTCTTGACAGCCCTAAAAAACAACTTTGGGTTGGAGCCAAAGCTGATCAAAAAGAAGGGCTACCCAGTGCTATACTTTCCAAGGGAGGAGTTTGAAAAGCTTATGGCAATAATAAGGCCCCATGTGCCAGACTTCATGAAGTATAAAACCTCTCCGGACCCTGTAACGACTGAGGGCGCGTGAGCCCGAGGGTTCCCAAACTGAGGGAGCCAACACGCCGTGCTCCTCATCCAAGAAAGGATGGGGATGAAGATATAGTCTGCCCTTCCGAAGAGGAAGGTTGCGAACAGGCTAATCTCCCCCGAGAGCCCACATCGACGGGGAGGTTTGGTACCTCGATGTCGGCTCCCCCCATCCTGGGGCTGAAGCAGGTCCCAAGGGTTGGGCTGTTCGCCCATTAAAGGGGGACGCGAGCTGGGTTCAGAACGTCGCGAGACAGTTCGGTCCCTATCCGCCGCGGGCGCAGGAGTCTTGAGGGGGTCCGTCCTTAGTACGAGAGGACCGGGACGGGGCAGGCTCTGGTGTGCCGGTTATCTCTCCAGAGGTAGCGCCGGGTAGCCATCCTGCTACGGGATAAGCGCTGAAAGCATCTAAGCGCGAAGCCCACCCCAAGATAAGGACTCCCTGAAGGGCCGTGGGAGACTACCACGTTGATAGGCCGCAGGTGGAAGCTCCGTAAGGGGTGTAGCCAAGCGGTACTAATAGCCCGTTCGACTTGCACACCCACAGGAAGAAAAACCTATTGAGTTGCCAAATTTCCCTCGGGACCATAGCGGAGGGGAAACACCCGGTTTCCATTCCGAACCCGGCAGTTAAGCCCTCCAGCGCCGATGATACTGTGCCGGGCGAACGGCACGGGAAAGTAGGTCGTCCCGGGGGTTTATATTATATTTATTCTCCCATGTATGACCACATCATCATAAAGGGCGCAAGGCATCACAACCTAAAGAACATAGACCTAAGTATTCCTAAAAACAAACTCGTAGTTATAACCGGTCCATCCGGCAGTGGGAAATCTTCCTTAGCCTTTGACACCATATATGCGGAGGGGCAAAGGAGGTATGTGGAATCCCTCTCCTCTTACGCCCGTCAATTCTTAGGCGTTATGGAAAAGCCGGAGGTGGATGTTATAGAGGGGCTCTCTCCCGCCATAGCCATAGACCAAAAGACCACCTCTAAAAACCCTCGCTCCACGGTGGGAACCGTCACAGAGATTTACGATTACATGCGTGTCCTTTGGGCAAACGTGGGAAAGCCTCATTGCCCAGAGTGTGGAAGGCTCTTGGAGGGACTATCCGCCCATGAGATTTTAGAAAAGGTGTATGAAGATTTAAAAGGTAAGAGGATCACAATTTTGGCACCTTTGGTCAGGGGCAAAAAGGGGGAATTTAGGGACCTCTTGAGAGAACTTGACAGAAAGGGCTACAGTAGGGTTAAAGTGGATGGAGAGTATCTCCGCATATTGGATGTCCCACCTTTGGAAAAAAACAAAAAGCATGATATTGACCTTGTAATAGACCGGTTTGTTTTGGAAGAGGAGGAGAGGGCAAGGGCTTTAAGTGCCATAGAGAAAGCCTTTGAGCATTCGAAGGGGCTTGTGAAAATTGACGATGTGGACGGTGGAAGGGAGCTGATTTTCAGTCAGAGTAGGACCTGCCCTGAACATGGCTTTTCGGTGCCGGAGCTAACACCAAGGCTTTTTTCCTTTAACTCTCCCTACGGTGCATGCCCTACGTGTAAGGGGCTTGGTGTAAGGTGGGAGATCAACCTAAAGCTTTTGGTGGATGAAAAGGAACCCGCGGTAGACGCCTTTAGGATCACAAAAAACGGCTTTTTTGACTACCTTAGATACCCCGTTGCTAACATACTGAGAAGGCTCGGCTACCATCCAGAAACACCCTTCGGAGAACTGCCCGATTCCGTTAAGGAGCTCATTCTTTATGGGGGCAAGGTGCTAAAGACGGAATTTGAGGGCATAATTCCACACCTTGAAAGGCGCTTTTTGGAAGAGGATTCAGAAAGGCTGAGGGAGGAGATCGGAGAGTATATAAAGGAAAGACCGTGCCCTGCCTGCGGAGGTTCAAGGCTAAGACCAGAAGCCCTCTCTGTGCTTTTGAACGGTAAAAACATATACCAAGTGTGCAGTATGCCCTTAGGACAGGCTATGGAATTCTTCAGGGAAACCTACGAAAGCTTGACGGGGAAAGACCGCATAGTGGGAGAAAGGCTCATAAAGGAGATCACCGACAGGCTTGGCTTCTTGATAAAGGTAGGCTTGGACTATTTGGACTTAGCGCGCAGTGCAACCACCCTCTCTGGGGGAGAAATGCAAAGGATAAGACTTGCCACCCAGATAGGCTCCAAGCTAACGGGTGTGCTCTATGTTTTGGATGAGCCCTCCATCGGTTTGCATCCCAGAGACACCCACAAGCTCATAGAAACCCTCAAGGACCTCAGGGACCTCGGCAACACGGTCATAGTGGTGGAGCACGACCCGGAGACTATACTCTCCGCGGATTGGATCATAGACCTTGGTCCAGGTGCTGGGAAAAACGGAGGTTATGTGGTAGCAGAAGGAACGCCCGAGGATATAATGAACAATCCAAACTCTTTAACTGGTGCCTACCTTTCGGGTAGGCAGGGCATACCTCTGCCAGAAAAGAGAAGACTCCCGGGCAAGAGGTGGCTGAAAATAATCAACGCCAGAAAGCACAATTTGAAAAACATAACCGTCCAGATTCCTGTGGGTCTCTTTGTGTGTATAACGGGGGTCTCCGGTAGTGGAAAATCCACCCTAATATACGACATACTCTGGGAGTATGCGAGGGGACTTTTCTATGGTAGCAACGTGGATGTGGAAGGGGTGGATCGCATAGAGGGGCTTGAATACTTTGACTATGTTATCAACGTGGATCAGTCTCCCATCGGTAGAACTCCCAGAAGCAACCCGGCAACCTATACAAAGCTGTTTGACCCAATAAGAAACCTATTTGCCCAGACGCCCACCGCAAAAGCAAGGGGCTACACGCCGGGTAGGTTCTCCTTTAATGTGCCAGGTGGAAGGTGCGAAGCCTGTCAGGGAGAGGGTGTTATAAAAGTGGAAATGCACTTTTTGCCACCCGTGTATGTAACCTGTGAAGTGTGCAAGGGGACCCGATACAACAGGGAGACCTTGGAGGTGCTCTACAAGGGCAAAGACATAGCGGAAGTTTTAGATATGACCGTGGACGAAGCCTATGAATTCTTCTATCACCATCCTCCCATACGCAGAAGGCTTGAACTTTTGAGGGATGTGGGGCTTGGGTACATAAAACTGGGTCAGCCTGCCACCACCCTCTCCGGTGGAGAAGCCCAGAGGATCAAGCTCGCCCGAGAGCTTTCAAAGAAGGAAACAGGAAGGACCCTCTACCTTTTGGACGAACCTACCACCGGACTACACATGGACGACGTGAAAAAACTAATAGAGGTTCTCCAAAGGCTCGTGGATAGGGGAAACACGGTGGTGGTCATAGAGCACAACCTGGATGTGATAAAGTGTGCGGACTGGATCATAGATCTGGGTCCCGAGGGTGGAGACAGGGGCGGGAACATCGTGGCGGAGGGGACACCAGAGCAGGTGATGGAAAATCCCAACTCCTACACAGGGCAGTATCTTAAAGAGTATTTGAAGTATAATCATAGGATAGAAGCTTTAAACAGGAGGGCTTAGATGGCAAAAATATACTACGACGGAGATGCCAGTTTGGAAGCGCTAAAAGGTAAAAGGGTTGCCATTTTGGGTTATGGTAGTCAGGGGCATGCCCATGCCCTTAACTTAAGGGACAGTGGCGTTGATGTGATAATTGGACTGCATCCAAACAGCAAGTCCAGAGAAAAGGCACAGAGGGATGGATTTGAGGTTTATGAACCCTCAGAAGCAGTAAAGAGGGCGGACGTTATAATGTTTTTGACGCCAGACCCTGTGCAACCGGAACTTTACAAACAGTGCGTGGAGCCTCATTTAAACCCGGGGAAAACCTTAGCCTTTGCCCACGGTTTTAACATACACTTCAAGCAGATCGTTCCACCAAAGGATGTGGATGTTTTTATGGTGGCACCCAAGGGACCCGGGCACTTGGTGAGGTGGATGTATGAAGAGGGCAAGGGGGTGCCTGCCTTGGTAGCCATCTATCAGGATGCGTCCGGCAACTGCAAAGAAAAAGCCCTGGCTTACGCCAAAGCCCTTGGATGTACTAGGGCGGGTGTGATAGAGACCACCTTTAAAGAGGAGACAGAAACGGACCTCTTTGGGGAACAGATGGTTCTGTGTGGTGGTGCAACCGCCTTAATAAAGGCAGGGTTTGAAACCCTCGTGGAGGCAGGCTACCAGCCAGAGGTTGCCTACTTTGAATGCTTACACGAGCTAAAACTGATCGTAGATTTAATATACCAGTACGGTATAGCGGGTATGAGATATTCCATTTCTGACACCGCCAAGTATGGAGACCTCACCCGAGGTGAGAGAATTTACAAGGTGGTTAAGCCCTTGATGAAGGAAGCACTCGAAGAGATTCAAAAAGGTGAGTTTGCAAGGGAGTGGGTCCTTGAAAATCAAGCGGGAAGACCTGTCTTTCATGCCCTCCTTGAGAGGGATAGGCATCACCTTATAGAAAAGGTAGGAGAAGAACTTAGGAAGATGATGCCTTGGATCACGGGTAAGGAGTTAAAATGAACCTGACTAAAAGGAGGGAATCCTTAAAAAAGCTTTACACGCCCTTGGGCGTTGCTCTCTACAGGCTACACTTTCCTCCTAACTTTATAACCTTGCTGTCTGTTATAACGGGCATGCTGTCTGCCTACTTTTTCTGGCATGGCAAACTTTTAACAGCGGTGAGTTTTTTGCTTCTCTCTGGGCTTTTGGACCTTATGGATGGCGTGGTAGCAAGGCTCTCTGAAAGGGCTTCCAAGTTTGGTGCGGTTTTTGATTGGTTGGCGGACAAGTGGGTGGATGGCTTTGTGCTTGGCACCGTGGGATACCTATACGCAGGTCCCTTTACAGCCATGCTGGCAATTACCGCATCAATGCTACACTCGTTCATAAAGCCAGTGGTCTATTCGGAAATAGGCTTTAGTGCGAGGGTCAAGGGAAAGATCCAGGACCCTTTAGAGGGGGTAGGCTTCTTTGGAAGACCTGAAACCCACCTTACCTTAGCCCTTTTTGCGATCCTTGAGAGGTTCAACATGCCCTTGGGGCTCTCCTTTGGCATAAAGCTTATAGCAGTCCTTACACTGCTTTCCCTCTTTTTACGCATAGCATATCTGTATAAACATTTCGGAAAGGTGTATGAAGAATGAGACCCTATGTGATCATAGTCTCTGAGGTTAGCGTGGACGGAAAGCTTACCCTCTACCGGGGGGCTTCAAGCAAAGAGCTGATGAGCCTTATGGATATGGACGCATACAGGTATTTACATGAGATCAGGGCTAAGGTGGATGGCATAATGGTGGGTTGTGAGACGGTCAGGACAGATAACCCAAGCCTAACGGTTAGGTATGCGGAGGGTAAAAATCCCGTGCGTATAATACCATGCTCCACTGCCAACGTTCCCTTAGACGCCAACATCTTCTCAAAGGACGCACCCACCATAATAGTTTCCACCCTGAGGGCGCCAAGGGAGAGGATAGAAAAGATCAGGGAACTGGGGGCAGAGGTCTGGATAGTGGGTGAGGATCTTGTGGATTTTGACAAGCTCCTTCCCATGCTCTACGAGAGGGGTATAAGGAGCCTTATGGTGGAGGGTGGGTCCTCCATAAACTGGGAGTTCGTCAGGAGGGGGTATGTGGATGAGATAAGGCTCATACACCTGCCCGTTATAGTGGGTGGGGAGAATGTGCCCACCTTGGTGGGGGGTGAGGGCTTTAAGAGTCTGAAGAACGTTCTCAATCTAAGACTTAGGGCCCACTTCAAGAGGGGACATCACCTGATCACCGAATGGGAGGTGGTAAAATGAACGAATACTTGGGAATTTTGATCTTTTTTGTGATAGCGTTGGGTGTCGGTTTTGTTTTCACCGTAGCAAACAGCATTCTTGGACCCAGAACAAAGGAAAAGATGGAGGATTACCCTTACGAATGCGGTGTGCCACTGTATGACCCAGAAGCAAGGGGCACCTTCAAGCAGGGTTATTATCTGCTGGGACTTTTGCTCATTCTCTTTGACATAGAGGTTGCCTTTTTGTTCCCTTGGGCGGTTGTCTTCAAAGACATTGGCATATACGGGCTCATTGAGGCGGTTTTGTTCATAGCCATACTCTTTTTGGGCTTTGTTTATGCTTGGAAGAAGGGTGCCCTAAAGTGGCAGATTTAGAGCTTTTCCTTTGTGGAAGGAAGCTCTCCACCTACCAAAGAAACAGACTGCTTTAGGGCTAAAGCAAAGGCTTTAAAGCAAGCTTCCGCAATGTGGTGGAGGATTCTTCCGGATAACACCCTTATATGCAATGTGCTTTTAGATTCCAGGGCAAAGCCCTTGAAGAACTCCCATATGAGTTCAAAGTCAAAGTCTGTGATCTTTCCGCGCAATCCTAAGTCTTCATAAAAGAAAAGAGGTCTGCCAGAAATATCAATGCTACACAAGACCAAAGCTTCATCCATGGGAACAATGCTATAACCATACCTTTGAATGCCCTTCTTGTCTCCTAAGGCATTGAGCACCGCCATACCCAAGGTTATGCCCACGTCCTCCACTGTGTGGTGATGGGAAACATGCACATCTCCCTTCGCCTTCAGTTCAAGGTCAAAGCGTCCGTGTCGGGCAAAGGTTTCAACCATGTGTGTGAGAAAACCTACCGGTGTGGTAGCATTGAACCTCCCGGAGCCATCCAGATTGATCTCAAGTTCAATCTGGGTCTCCCTTGTTTCCCTCAGAACTTTGGCTTTTCGCATGGAAAAATTATAGATTAAAACCCAGCCCTTTAGCTTTTTCTATTCTCCTTAATATTTCAATTCTTAGCTCTGAAAATTTCGCCTTTATTTCTCTTGGGTCCACTGGCTCTATCATATCAACAGCCCAAAGCTCAATCTGGTCTGGAAAACTTTCAACTTCTTTTAAAGCAATAGCAAACCAGTATAGATCAAACCCTAGATCTTTTTGTTTGGCAAGTTCTGTTAGTTTCCAAAGATCCTCGTTTTTCAAGATAAAAAATAGATCAACAGCATCTCTCGGTTCCACTCTTCCAAAAAACGCAAGAAGTTTGTCAACTATTAAATCTGTGTAGTCATTAACTTTAATACCTATGTCTGAATCCACAGGTTTTCCAAACCTGAAGGTTGAATCGCGGGCTATTTGAACCTTTGTTTGCGCAATTCCATCCGACACTTCAAACTCAGCAAAGTTTAATAATCTTCTTATAGTCTTAACCTGAAAAAGTTTCTTCATTGCCTCCTCAAAGGTATGTGAAAATTGGATTACAAAGTCTTTCTCGGTAGTAAAAAGATCAATGTCATAAGACCTCCTGTGGGCTAAATAAAACTCTGATAAAGCTGTTCCACCTGTCAGGTAGAACATCTCACTTCCTGGTATTTCACAAAAGGCTAGTAAAATCTTCCTTTGTAAGTCAGTTATGATCCCTTTGCCCTTTAGAAGCAAAATATTCCTCCCACAAAGCCCTTATTGTTTCTGGAAGCCTCAGCTCAGGTAAAAGTCTCCTGACTTCTTCCCAATCAAGCTCCATAATGTCTTCTGTCCTTCCATATGTTAAAACTTGCTGTATATACCATTTCCTTTGGAAAGGGTCATCAAGGTTTATTTCTTTGTCCGTGCTCCAAACTATATACCTCTTTGGTTTAATATAACCTGAACGCATAACATTTAATTTAATCTAAGATAATCTCTCATCTAAATCCAGTTATAATCTATGCTATGGAAATTTTAATGGGAGTTGGAAAGGGTGGGTTAAAAGCGGGCAACAAGCCGGACATTTTGGTGATCCTTTTGCCACAACCTTGCACTGCATCTTTTCTCTTTACCACCAATCACTTTAAGTCCGCAAGCGTTATATACTCAGAAAAAGTCCTTAGGGAAAGGGATACCGTAAGGGCACTGGTTATAAACAGTGGGAACGCCAACTGTGGAGTGGGAGAGGAGGGTATAATCCATGCGGAAATGATGGCAAGAGAAACCGCCAAGCATTTAGACATCGACCATAGGGAGGTTCTTGTCTTTTCTACCGGAATTATAGGAAAGCCATTACCCATAGAAAGCGTTCTTGAGGGTATCGCTTCCGCCTGTAGGATATTGGAACCGTTGGACCTAAAGAGGGCAAGCGAGGTGATCTCCACCACAGACCGGTTTCCCAAGTATGCCTTTGTCAAAAAGGGTGCTTTAGAGGTTTTTGGCTTTGCAAAGGGTGCGGGCATGATACACCCTCAGATGGCAACCATGCTTAGCTTTATCTTTACCAACGCAGAGGTAGAAGGTGATGTCCTTAGGAAACTTCATAGAGAAATAAGCGAAAGGACGTTTAATTCTATAAGCGTGGATGGATGCACCAGCACTAACGATAGCTTTGGCATCATAAGCCTTGGGTTTATAAAAGAGGACTTGGAAAATCTAAGGCAGTCTTTGGAGGAAGTTTCCCTTAGCTTGGCTAAAAAGATCGTAGAGGACGGAGAAGGTGCCACTCGGATCATCAAAGTGGTTGTAAAAAACGCATCCATAAGCCTAAAGGCTAAAACCATAGCGGAGAAGGTTGCCACCTCAAACCTGGTTAAAACAGCCATCTTCGGAAGGGACCCCAACTGGGGCAGGATAGTCGCCAGTGCTGGCTCTACTCCCTTTCCTATAGACCAGTTTAAGCTGAGAGTTTATATAGGGAACCATCTTGTATATGACGGAAAGCCCCATCCAAAGGCAGTAGAGTCTGCCAAAAGGTACCTGGAAGAAAACAGGGAAATTGAGATCACATTAGACCTGAGGGAGGGCAAGGAAAGCTGGACCTACTACACCTCGGACCTAACCTACGATTATATAAAGATCAATGCGGAATACACAACTTAGCTCTTTATAAGCTCACCCATCTTGAATATGGGCAAGTAGAGGGCTATGAGTATGGTGCCCACCGCGCCACCTATGAACACAATCAGCATAGGTTCTATTAGCTTTATGAGACCCTCCACCGTTTTGTCAAACTCATCTTCGTAAAACCTGGCTATGGTTTCCAGCATGTCGTCAAGCTTACCGGTGTCTTCCCCTACCCTAATCATAGCTATGACGATCTTTGGGAAGAGACCAGTTTTGTCAAGGGCTTTATACATAGGCTCCCCTTCCGTAACTGCCTTTCTTGCCTGATCAACAGCTTCCTTTATTACGATATTACCCGCCGTTTGCCCCGCTATTTCAAAGGCTCTCTCTAAGGCAACGCCCGAGGAAAAAAGGGAAGCCATTGTTCTGGCAAACTTTGCCATCGTGCTCTTTACCACCAAATCACTCATCTTTGGCACCCGAAGGGAAAGCTTGTGCATAGCCTTCCTGAAGGCGTAGTTATTTCTGTAAAGGTATCTAAAAACCAAAGAAAAAATCACTATAGACGCTATTATTGTTGGAAGGCTATTTCTCAGTGCGTTTGACGCTGCGATCAGCATCTGGGTGGGCAAAGGCAACTCTCCTCCCAGACCTTCGTATATCTGGGCAAAGGTAGGAACCAAAAAGTAGAGAATACCAGAAATGATTGCGGTAGCCACCACAACCACAAAGGTGGGATAAAAGGAGGCACTTTTTATCTTGCTCTTTATCATGGCGATCTTCTCATAATACTCCGCAGCTTTTATCAGTGCGGCATCCAAACCCCCTGTCTCTTCGCCAACCTTTACCAGATTTACCACAAACTCTGGAAAAACCCTTGGATGCATTTGCATGGCAGAGGATATTGACATACCCTCTCTTACCTTGGCAGACACATCCTTTGCAGCTTCTGAGAGCCTTTTGTTTGGCAACTGTTCCGCTATTATGTCCAAGGCATCCACCACGCTGAGACCTGCGCTTATCATAGTGCCAAGCTGTCTGCAGAAAATGGAGATGTCTCGGTCGCTCACGCCCCCACCAAAGGGAAGCTTTATCTCTATGGACTTTTTCTCTTTTTCTTCTTTGTCTATCCTTTCTATTCTTACTAGGGAAAGACCGCTTCTTGCAAGCTCTCCAAGAAGGATCTCTTCGCTTGGATACACCACTTCCCGTTCAACCATGTTTCCTGTTTCATCTATTGCTTTGTATCTAAACTTTGGCATTACACTTGACTCCTAACACCAAGCATTCTTTCTAATTCTTTAATGTCTGGGGAATACTTGTATGCATCTTCCAGGGTTATAAGACCACTTCTGTAAAGGCTGGCTAAGGATTGGTTCATGGTTTGCATGCCCGTTTCTGCCTGTCCGCTCTGCATAATGGAGTATATCTGTTGCAGTTTGTTTTCCCTTATTAAACTCCTAATGGCGGTGTTGGGAATAAGCAGTTCATATGCCAGAACCCTACCTCCGCCTATTTTGGGCACAAGCCTTTGGGAAATAACTCCTTGCAGAACAAAGGAAAGCTGTATTCTAATTTGTTCCTGCTGGTTTGGAGGGAAAACATCTATTATACGGGTGATGGTTGAAATGGCGGTGTTGGTATGCAAAGTTCCAAAGACCAAGTGTCCCGTCTCCGCCGCCCTGAGGGCTATCTCTATGGTCTCCAAGTCCCTCATTTCTCCCACAAGGATCACATCCGGGTCCTCACGAAGCGCTGCCCTGAGGGCGTCCGCAAAACTATTCACATCTTCACCTATCTCCCTCTGATTTACTATACTCTTTCTGTGGTAGAACACATACTCTATTGGGTCCTCTATGGTTATTATGTGATGAGGAAAAGTCTCGTTTATGTAATTGATGAGGGTAGCCAGAGTTGTGGTTTTACCAGAACCAGTGGGACCAGTAACGAGAACAAGCCCCATACTTCTATGACAGAGCTCCAATACCTTTCTGGAAAGTCCGACCTCATCAACGGTCATTATTTTGTTGGGGAGCCTTCTAAAGACTCCAGCGGTAGAACCTCTCTGGAAGAAAACGTTAGCACGGAACCTGCCTACATCCTTCACACCAAAGGAAAAATCCACCTGCCCCTTTTCTTCCAACTGCTTTCTGTGTTTTTCGGACATAACCGAGTATAATAGTCGTTGCGTCATTTCTGGAGTCAGAGCGGGATATTCTGTCAAAGGTGTTATCTTTCCGTCTATTCGGACTACAGGCTTTGAACCAGCGGTTATGTGTATGTCTGATGCTTTTAGGGTATTTGCTTTATGGAGTATTTCTACAAGCCTTATTTCTTGAGTCTGTAAACTCTCCACCGGCGTCATCAAAAACCTCCTTCCTTAAAATACATTTTAAACCATCTTGAGAAAAAGGCAAGCTATAGCAAAAGCTTATAATCCCATAAGCAAATTTTAAAACATTTTTCATAGTGCAGGGTGTAAAATTCCCAAAATCAACCAATGGGAGGTGATGTCATGAGAAAAGTTATCTTGGCGTCCGCACTGCTGGGCGCTGTAGGTCTTTCCTTTGCCACCAACGGAGACAACCTTATAGGTGTGTCTCCTGCTTCAAGGGGTATGGGTGGTATAGGCGTGGGTATGCCCGTAGGACCCACCGACAGCATCTTCAGAAACCCCGCATGGATGACCTACTACAAGGGCTTTAACCTTAGCTTTGGAGGAATTCTGTTTATGCCCGAAGTAAAGGCGAAGAGTAATGTAACTCCTGGAGGTCCT
>JAPYWH010000067.1 GCA_028276475.1 Thermocrinis sp. | reverse complement strand
TCCCAAGGGTAGGTTACTCACGTGTTACTCACCCGTTTGCCGCTGAGGGGCTCATCACCCCTCCGCACGACTTGCATGTGTTAGGCACGCCGCCAGCGTTCGCGCTGAGCCAGGATCAAACTCTTCATAAAAACTCTCGGATTCTTCCTCCCTATTCAGTTGACAAGTTGACAAGGGGCTTTTCACACCCCTCAGTTCTCCCTTAAGGGGGTTTAATTATAACCCAACAATTCAAACTTGTCAAGTCTTTTTTAACAAGGGGTTTTTCACACCCCTCAACTTCCCTAAGGGGGCTATTAATTATACATCCTTCCGTAAAGGATGTCAAGTCCTTTTACAAGGAACTCCTAACTTTGGGTTCCTCAAGCAGGCTTTCTAAGTATAACCCAACTACTCAAATCTGTCAAGTCCTTTTTAACAAGGGGCTTTAAACCTTTGCCCCTCAAAAGAGAGTAATATATTTTACACCATGATCGTGTCGCTGTCAAGGGGTAAAAACTTTCCCACAAAAGCCTTAAGCCTGCTCGGTTTATAATACTAAGCTATGATAAGACATTTTATTGACCTGTGGGACATTACAACAGAGGAAGGGTGGCTAATATTAGACGAATCCCTTAGGATAAAGGAAGGGACAAACCAAGAGAAAATTTTGGAGGGTAAATACTTTGCCCTTATATTCACAAAACCCTCCACCCGCACAAGGGTATCCTTTGAGGTTGGCATAAGAAAGTTAGGTGGTGAGGTTATATTTCTTCCGGAAAGCAACCTTCAGTTGGTGAGGGGAGAGGACCTAAAAGACACCGCACGGACCCTTTCAAGATATTTGGACGGTGTGGTGGTGCGCACCGATTCTCATGAAAGGCTCAAGGAGTTTGCCAGTTATTCATCCATTCCGGTGATAAACGCCCTGACGGATATGTCCCATCCTTGTCAGGTCCTCAGTGATGTCTTTACCCTTTACGAACGCTTTGGGGAGGGCATAAAGGATCTCAAAATTGCTTACGTAGGAGATGGTAATAACCTTTGCAACACTTGGCTTGTGGGTGCTGGGCTCTTTGGTCTAAAACTTTTTGTTTCTACTCCGGAGGGTTATGAGCCCTCCTCCTACTACTATCAGGCGGGGGAGGATCTTTGCAAAATCACGGGCGGTAGCATCTATCTTACTCCCAACCCAGTGGAGGCGGTAAAGGACGCGGATGTGGTATATACGGATGTTTGGGTAAGCATGAACCAAGACAGGGATGAGGAGAAGTTGCAAGCCCTAAAAAACTATCAAGTAAACAGTGAGCTTTTGAAGCATGCAAAGGACACCGCATTGGTGATGCACTGCCTGCCTGCCAAAAAGGGAGAAGAGATCACTGAGGATGTGTTTGAAAAGTTTGCAGACTTTATCTTTACGCAGGCGGAGAACAGGGTGTATGCCCAAATGGGGCTCTTAAAGCTTTTGTTCACTCAACAGTGACGGTCTTTGCCAAGTTCCTTGGTTGATCCACATCCAAGCCCAAGTAATCTGCAATATAGTAGGCAAAGAGCTGTAAGGGGAGCACTGTCAAGAAGGGGCTCAGTTCCTCCACCACCTGGGGAATTTCAATAAAGTCCTTTGAGAGCCTTTTGAGATTTTCATCGCCCTCAAAACCAACGGATATAACTATACCTTTTCTTGCGAGAACTTCCTCTATGTTGGAGAGGATCTTCTCATAAACCCTATCCCTTGGGGCTACCACCACAACGGGCATATGCTGGTCTATGAGGGCTATGGGACCGTGTTTCATCTCGCCCGCAGGATAGCCCTCCGCGTGTATGTAAGAAATTTCCTTCAGTTTTAGGGCACCTTCTAAGGCAACTGGGTAGCTTAGATACCTTCCCAAGTAGAGAAGGTTCTTCTTTTGGGGATATTTAAGCGCCACCTCCTTTATGCCCTCAGCCTTTGACAGAACTTCCTCCATAAGGTGGGGAACCTTCAAAAGCTGGTTTATAAGATTCTCTCTCTCTGGATGGACGCTTATGGCTAAGGAAAATAGAACTGCCAGTTGGCAGGTAAAGGTTTTGGTTGCTGCAACACCTATCTCGGGTCCTGCGTGGGTGTATAGGGTGTAATCAGACTCCCTGCTCAGGGCACTGCCCATTACATTCACGATAGACAGCAAAACTGCACCCTTTTCTTTGGCAGATAGGGCAGAAAAGCGTGTATCTGCAGTTTCGCCCGATTGAGATATGGCAATCACCAAGTCTCCCTCTCCTACGGGGGTGTCCGAATACCTGAGCTCCGAGGCGTAGGATACCTCCACAGGAATGCCCACAAACCTCTCAAGCCAGTATTTGCCTATGAGTCCTGCATGATAGGATGTTCCGCAGGCGGTTATAACGATCCTTCTAAAGTCCTTTAGGGAGAAGGGTAGTTCGTAATCTCGGGAAATGTAGCCCTTTATTGTGTCTGCCACTACCCGAGGTTGTTCAAAGATCTCTTTTAGCATAAAGTGTTTGAAACCTCCCTTCTCGGCGGATAGCAGGTCCCACTGAACAGTTATAGATTCCTTTACCTTTAGGTTGCCCTCAAAGTCGTA
>JAPYWH010000066.1 GCA_028276475.1 Thermocrinis sp. | reverse complement strand
TTTTCTGCCACCCTTGTGATCTTTACTCTTATTTTTGGCGAATTTGTTCCAAAGGGTCTGTTTCACAAACACTCAGAAAAAGTTTTGGTGCCCAGCCTCTGGTTTTTGAGCAAGTTAAAAAGGGTTCTTTTGCCTATTCTTAAGACAGTTAGGGTTCTGAGCCGGCAATTGAGCAAAAGATTAGAAGGGTTATCTAAGGAAAAGCTTTCCCGAAAGGACCTGTTGGCAATAGGAGAGGAACTTGCGGAAGGAGAGGAGCTAAGGCTTGCGGTAAAGCTACTGTCTGCGAGGGATACTTACCTTTCGGAGGTGTTAAAGCCCATCCACCAAGTGGTCATGATCAGTGAAAACGCCACCGTAGAGCAGGCAATAGCAGAAATGAAAAGGAGCGGATACAAAAAACTGCCCGTTTATAGGGGCAGGGTGGATGATATCGTGGGATATGTGGACATGTTTGATTTGGCAGAGTGGTATGGAGGGAACCTCAGCATAAATAAATTTATTAGACCGGTTGCGGTCTTTCCTGAGTTTGCGTCTTTGCAAGAGGCCCTTGAGACCTTTAAGAGCACCAAGGAGGGTATGGGAATAGTGGTGGATGAGTTGGGAGTGGTTTTGGGCATTGTTACCGTTGATGACCTATCTTCCTTCTTTATGGGAGGCTTGGGTCGGGAGGAGCTGGAGGAAGATCGGGTCGTAGAGATAGAAAAGGATAAGTGGATTGTGGATGGGCGCTTTCAGATAGAGGATCTTGAAAGGCTTTTGGGCGTAGAGCTTCCAAAGGGACCTTACTCCACCGTAGCGGGACTTTTGACCTATCATCTGAGGCGGATCCCCAAAAAGGGAGAGCAGACAAACATCCAGGGTGTTATGTTCAAAGTGGTTCGAGCAGATGAAAAAAGGGTGCAAAAGGTTATGGTTGGGAAGGCTTCTTCTTAACTAATAGAGACGCCACCACCGAGATGAATATAGCACTGAAGATTAAAAGCAAAGACACAAGAACCGGTATTTTATAAAACTCGGAGACCAGCATTTTCACGCCAATGAAAGCTAAGATGAAAGAGAGCCCATAGTGTAAAAAGTGAAAGAACGGCAAGATGGCATCTGCAGCAAAATAAAGGGACCTGAGCCCTAATATGGCAAAGATGTTTGAAGTATAAACTATGAAAGGATCCTTGGAGATGGCAAGTATGGCGGGCACCGAGTCAATGGCGAACATAATGTCTGAGCTTTCCACAAAGAGAAGGGACAAAAACAGTGGCGTGGCGTAGAGCTTTTTGCCCTCCTTCACAAAAAATTTTCCATCTTCGCAGGTAGGCTTTAAAGGTATAAGCCTTTTGGCTATTTTGTAGACTATTGTTTCTTCTGGGTGAAATTCCTTCTCCTCTGTAATCAAAAGCTTTATAGCAGAGACGATGAGGATTATGCCAAAGATGTAGATTACCCAGTGGAAGAGCTTTATAAGTTCAATGCCCGCAAAGATAAAGATCGCCCTAAAGACTATTGCCCCAAAAACTCCCCAAAAGAGAACCTTGTGTTTGAACTCTTCAGGTACTTTAAAGTAGAAAAATATAAGAATGAACACAAATATGTTGTCTAAGCTCAGGGCTTTTTCTAAGGAATAGCCCGTTATATACTCCAAAAAGGCTTGGGTTCCCTTGGTGTAATACACATAGCCAGAAAAGGCAATGCCAACTCCGACCCAAAAGGCGGACAGGACCAGGGATTCTTTTACGGATATTTTATGAGGGTGTCTATGAAAAACAAAGAGGTCCAAAAACAGGGCAAAAAGGACCACCGAGCCAAAGATTATCCAATTGATTTCATTCATTTAAGGCTTCCTTTATTCGGTCTATTACCTTAACGGGTAGAGGATCATAGCCGTAAAATTCTGCCAAATAGAAGCTAACCCAATCTTCAAGGTAAGCAAGATATAAAAGCCTCTCCTCTAAGGTATCCCCCTTGCCTTGTAGCACTATGGGAGCCAAGCCCAACTCTTTAAAGATTTCCTCTGTGATACGAACCCTCTTTTGAATTCGAGGATGGTCCTCCGGGTCCCACAGGATGATAAAGTGGCAGAGGTTCCTTGTGATTGGATTGTCAAGCCCTACCACTTCATTGTGATGGAGCTCGGGCAGTGTGGCGGTGTAGCAAAGGGTCTTGGAGTTTTCGTTGACCTGAGTTTTCCATCGGAAGGCTATGGGTTCCGTTTGCGGTGTGCCATAAACTATGGGAATGTAATTCTGAATAACTTGGGCAATGCGGTAGGCGGTTTCTTTTATCTCTCCTTTGCTTTCTTCCAAGTGCTTTCTTATTCTCTCTATGGGATCCTTTTTTCCAAATAAGCCCATAACTGCCGATAACATAAAGCCAAAGGCGTAGCGTGGAGCATAGTTAGAGGGAACCTCCACAAAGTCTAAACCTTCCCTTTGGGCAACCTCCTTTAGCTTTCCTCCAGAGCTGACGCAAACAACCTTTAAACCCCTTTTTATTCCCTCATCCGCCACGCTTAGGGTCTCTTCCGTGTTTCCGCTGTAGCTGATAGCCACCAATAGCCAACCCTCCCTCACATAAGGAGGCAGTTCATAACCCCTCAGGGAGAGGACGGGAACCGCCACCCCATC
>JAPYWH010000065.1 GCA_028276475.1 Thermocrinis sp. | reverse complement strand
GGAAGGGTGTTGCCATAAGGATCGGCGTCAATTCGGGCTCTTTGGAAAAGGACCTTTTGGAAAAGTATGGCTATCCGAAGGCGGAGGCACTCTTTGAAAGTGCCATGCGTTGGTCAGAAAAGTTTGAAAAGTGGGGCTTTTATAACTTTAAGGTCTCCATAAAGGGCTCCGATGTGTTAGGAAACATCAGGGCAAACGAGCGCTTCGCACAGCACACAGACATTCCCCTGCACATAGGCATCACCGAGGCGGGCATGGGACTAAAGGGCATAGTAAAGTCCTCGGTTGGCATAGGCATACTTCTTTACAAGGGCATAGGAGACACGGTTAGGGTCTCTTTGACGGACGACCCGGAGGTGGAGGTGGAAACCGCTTACGCCATTTTGCAGTCTTTGGGACTAAGACGGAGAGGTATAGAGATCATAGCCTGTCCCACCTGCGGAAGGATTGAAGTGGACCTACCAAAGGTGGTAAAGGAAGTGGAGGAAAAGTTAAAGGGTCTTGAAAAACCTCTAAAGGTTGCCATAATGGGCTGTGTGGTTAATGCCATAGGAGAGGCAAGGGAAGCAGATCTGGGTCTTGCCTGCGGAAGAGGCTTTGCATGGCTCTTTAAGGAAGGAAAGCCCATAAAAAGAGTTGGCGAAGAGGAGATGGTTCAAGCTTTGCTGGAGGAGGTATTAAACCATGACGGAAAAGGAAAAGTATGAAAAGCTCTTGCAAAGGGCACAGTTGGTGGATCAGAATGTTCAGATAAACTTTGTAATGCTTGACTTACAGCCAAGGTGGATGAAGTGCAGGCGTACAAGAAGGCTCGTTTTCCAGTTTCACAAGCTCGGACAGGAGGAGGCTTTGACTGCCTGCGGGAAAATGTTAGAAAAGTATCAAATCCTCCCTGAAAGGCAGGAAAACTTGGTGATCACGCAGGTGAACATGATGTTGGGAGGGCTTGGAGTCTTGGTTTTCTTTGACCTTTGTCCCCAATGCTTCGGAAATGTGAATAGATGTACTACAGAAGAGGGAGGCTGAAGGAACACACAATGAGGGCTTAATCATAGTGTCAGCCCTTTTGGCACCTCCCCCAGTCTGCTTAGCTTCCTCTTGATGATGTCTTGGGAGTATTTTTCAAGGTAATAGACTATAGTCTCTACCCTTATTCTTACACTGCCTGCGGGCTTTGTTTCGTCTAACTCCCCAAACTTGAAAAAGAGGGTGCCGGAGGATTCTACGATCTTCTGGACGGGCGTAAAGGTTGGCTGGTCCATACCGCATTCGTAAGAAGAGAGCCTTATGACCCCCGTGATCCAGGGAAATCTGCTGGCAAACTTGGCTCCCCAGATGATCTCGTTGGTGTTGGAGCTGTAAGAGGAGGTCCATACATCCGATATATCAAGGGAAATGCCAAGCCAGTCTAAGAGCCATTAGTCTATTGGTAGGTAGTTATACCAAAGAACCGGATAGCCATAAAGCTGAAACTCTGCGTCTATTTCGTGTCCTATGCCCGGGTCCATGTGATTTGGTCTATGCAATCCCTCAAGCCCTTTTCCTTCCATATTCTCTGCAGGTGCACACGCCAAGCCTCCCTAAGCCCCCTAAAGAATAGATTGGGACCTCCCAACAGTAGCACCTTCCACATGGGAGTGTTCCCTTTGGTAAGCTGGGAAAGGTTTTGATAAACCACCGCGTCAAAGAGGGAAGCCATGATCTCCTCCGGTGGCACTCCAGCCTTTTGCAGGGTATTCACATCCGCCTCCGCGAAGATGCCACATTTGGCACTTACCTTGTGGAGGTTGTAGCCTTTGTATCCCATAGAACCCAGCTTTTCCTGAGGAATTCCAAGCTTCCTTGCGGTCTTTTCTATAAAGGTACCCGTCCCACCCGCACAGGCGTTCTGCATAAAGACCTGCTTTACCCTTTTCCCATCAACTTCTTTGAAAAAGATCGCTTTCATATCCTCCCCACCGATTTCGCTAACAAACCTCACATCCGGATGGAGTTTTTCCACTGCAATGGAGACCGCAACCACCTCCTGAACAAACTTTCCCCCCACCAGCGGAGCGATCAGCGTAGCACCAGAGCCAGCGAAATAGACCCTGTCCCTTCCGGGCTTAAAACCAAAGTTCTCTTCAAGCTTTTTTAAAAACTCATACACCTTCTCTGCGGTCTTTGTGTTGTGCCTTTCGTAGGCTTTATCTAAGATGTTCCCACGATCATCCACCAAAACATACTTACAGGTGGTGCTTCCTACATCTATGCCCAAAATCATTTCAGCCTCCCCATAAGTTTTGCTACGTGCATCACATAGTTGGCGGATGTTCCCACATAGCCATAGTTTGGCACTTTGTAGGTTGCCCCTTTGAGCTGTGGATGTTTTTCTTCGAAGTCTCTGATCTCTTCCAAGCTCAAGCCCGTTCTCTCCAAGGCTTGTTCAAACTCCTCCTTTGCCCTCCTTTTGGCTTCTGTAAGAACCATCTGACAGCGGGAGTATGCATGCACCTCCGAGTCTCCTTTGACCTCTATGGGTGCGTATAGGAGCTCTGGATAGTCTGCCAGCACCTTTGCCATGGCACCAACAGACATAGTGTTGGGAAGGCATCCGTAGGGAGATAGCTCGCAGACCATATGGG
>JAPYWH010000029.1 GCA_028276475.1 Thermocrinis sp. | reverse complement strand
CCCTGATAAGGCTTGACATGTCCGAGTTCAAAGAGGAACACAGCGTAGCCAAGCTCATAGGCGCGCCTCCCGGATACGTGGGCTACGAGGAGGGCGGAAAGCTTACAGAAGCGGTGAGAAGGAAGCCCTACTCGGTGATCCTATTGGATGAAGTGGAAAAGGCACACCCCCGGGTTTTTGACTTATTCCTGCAGGTTTTGGACGACGGAAGGCTCACGGACTCTCACGGCAGAACGGTAGATTTTAGAAACACTGTAATAATCATGACCTCCAACATAGGCTCCCAGTATTTGCTCAGCATACCCTTTGATGGAGACGAAAAGGCTATAGAGAGGGAGTTTGAAAGGGCAAAGGAAAAGGTCCTTGAGGAGCTAAAATACCACTTCAGACCGGAATTTCTCAACAGAATAGACGAAGTGATCGTCTTTAAGCCTCTAACCATAAAGGAACTGCTTCAGATCGTGGATCTTTTGGTCCAGAGCGTCAATAAACGCCTCGCAGATAAAAACATACACCTTGAGCTTACGGAACAAGCAAAAGAGCAACTTGTAAAGCTCGGCTACGAACCCGCATACGGTGCAAGACCTCTCAAAAGGACTATTCAAAGATACTTGGAAAATCCATTGGCGGACAAGATCATAAGAGGAGAGATCAAAGAAGGAGATAGGGTGCGTGTGGATTATTCCGACGGAAACTTTGTCTTTGTTAAGGTATAATATTGGCCATCTGCGACGTGATCATTTTAGGTGGAGGTATTAGCCATGTATGACGTGATCATCGTAGGCGGAGGAGCAAGCGGTTTAGCCTGTGCCCTTACCTTAGCCTCTTCAAGGGGAAGGGGCTGGAGCTGGGCAGAAGGTAGAACTTATCTGGTATTTGACACGGGCGAATCGGACCTACACAAGGCATATCTAAAGAATGTACCGGGCGTCCAGCCAATGACCGGTACTCAACTTTTGGAGGTTATAAAGGAACAGATAAAAGATTGGGGTGGTGTGGAGTTCTCCGAGGAAAAAGTAGTTGAAATAAAAAAAGATGGAGAAGTTTACAAGGTATATACAGAAGCGGGTAAAGAGTACAGCGCCAAGTATGTGGTTTTGGCAGGGGGCTTCAAGGAATTTTCCATAAAGGGCCTGGAGTTTGAAGTGGTAGAAAATCCCAAATCTCCAAAACCGGGAAGGGTTATGATAAAGCATATAGATTTTGAGGTGATGCCAAACCTCTTTGTGGTGGGCACGTTGGCAGGTCTTAGCTCCCACTTTACCTCCTGCGCGGGTTCTGGTGTAGAGGTTGCCATAGAGATTTTGTCTCGTATGGTGGGCAAAAGGATCGTGATCCACGACGTGCCACAGGATTGAAAAGATTACTTCCTCTTCTTTTAACATTAATTTTCCTCTCCCTCCTTTTTTACTTTCTTCCACCCAAGGAAATTCTCTCCCTCTTTGCAGAGGTTTCCTTAAAGGACTTCCTTTGGGCAAGCCTTTTTTATGGGCTGAGCCACCTTAGCAGGAGTCTGAGGTGGAGGCTCCTTCTTAAGGAGCTTTCTTTCTTCCAGTGCTTTTTAATAAACAGTGCAAATGTATTTTTGAACAACCTATTACCTGCAAGGACGGGAGAATTAAGCTGGTTTTACTACTCAAAACGCTTAGGTGTGAGCCTCCAAAGGTCTGTGGAAATTTTTCTGTGGGGTAGGATTTTAGACCTTATTGCACTCTTTGTGCTTTTAACCTTTTTTTACGCCCTTCATAGAGGAGATTTCAGATTTTACATATTATCTCTCTTTTTATTTTTCCTCTCCCTGTTTATTCACATTCCAGTATCTAAGTTCAAAAACTTTAAGGGTGATTTTTTGACCTCTACCTTGGCATCTTCCCTTTCTGTGATCTCAAGCCTTCTGAAGTTTTTAAGTTTAATTTTGCTTCTTGGCTTGGTTCCATCGGTGGAGCTCTTTTTGGGCTTTTTGGGAGGAGAGCTAAGCTCAGTTTTGCCCATCCACAGCTTTGGAGGTCTTGGCACCTACGAGCTGAGCTTTTCTTTACCTCAAAAGTTCTTTGGAGAATCCCTAAAGGAAGGTATAAAGGTAGCCTTTATCTTTCATAGCTTTTTGCTCCTCTCCTCCGCCCTCTATGGGCTTGTAGCCCTGTATTTTTTACACAAAAGATAGCCTTACATCGTTGCTTTAGGTTTGATAAACTTTACGCACACTCCTTTATTCCCAGTTTTCTGTAAAGGACCATAACAGGACACCAGTTGGTAAAGGCGGACTGTATTTGGTTTAAGGACATAAACAGCAAAAAGAACTTCCAAAACCAATGAGCATTGGAGGGAAGTATGCCAACTATAAGCACCAAAAGCAAAAAGGCACCAGATGTAAGCCTAAGAGCTCTATCCATAGTCATAGCAGAACCTCCTTAATAAGAATATGCAAATATAATTATATGCTTAACAAACGAAAGTGCCAGTTTTTTAGTGCATGGTATAATAGAAAACATTGGGAGGATGCCAAAAAGATTTACGCTTTTTCTAAGTATATTTTTAGCTACACTGTTTGGTTGCGGTCCATCTGGAAATAACTCCAGTGTGCAATATTCAAAAGACAACTACGCATACATCATTCCCCTTTACTCTTATCCGGTGGGAAGCTATGAGCAAGAATGGCAAAGGATATACAATCTAACAACAGTAAATGACGTTTTTGTGATAGTTAATGTAAGTAATGGTCCGGGTGGATATACCGATCCAAACTTTCTAAATGCTATAACCACACTAAAGTCAAGAGGCTTTAAAGTAATTGGCTATGTTTGGACATCTCACGGAAGCAGAAGCTTAGAAGATGTTAAAAACGATATGGATAAGTGGTTAAATTTTTATGGGTCGGAAAGAATTGACGGCTTTTTTATTGATGAAGTCGTAGAAAATTATGATTATTATAGAGAAGTTTTCCAACACGCAAGGAGTAGGAATAAGCTGGTAATTTTAAATCCCGGAACTAACATGAATGCAAGCTTTTTTGCCATAGCAGATAAGATCGTAGTTTTTGAAGGTTCATTGAGAAGATTTGAGAACTTTCACTACGCCAACTACACAGGACTTGACCCTAAAAGGGTTTGCACTATAGTTTATGAAACTCCGCAAGATAATGTTTCCTACGTAGAAAACAAGGCAAAACAAAATAACAGTAGATGTTTATACATACACGACAGAGGAGGTTGGGGGCTATACCTTTACCTTAGCCCCTACCTTAGATAGTGTTATAATCTATAAAACCATGGCGAAGTGCTATGTTTGCGGAAAGACTACCAAGGTAGGAAGAAGTTTAACCTTTTCTGCGGAGAGCAATCCAAGGTTCTTTAGGGTAAACCTTCATAGGGTTAGAGCGGTGCTTGAGGATGGCACCGTAAGAAGGATATATGTTTGCACCAAGTGTCTAAAGGCGGGTAAGGTAGTTAAGGCGGTAAAGTCCTCTTAGCCTGATGCCTATAAGATTTCTTACTGCTGGTGAGTCTCACGGCAGGGGTTTAGTCTGCATAATAGAGGGCTTGCCCGCCAATTTAGAGCTCTCTTCAGAGTATATAAACAGGGAATTAGAGAGAAGACAGAGGGGCTACGGCAGAGGGGGCAGAATGAAGATAGAAAAGGACAGGGTCCAGATCCTTTCGGGTGTAAGGTTTGGCAAAACCCTCGGTGATCCCATAGCCCTCTTTATTGAAAACAAGGATTGGGAGAACTGGAAAGAGAAGATGGCAGTGGAGGGGGAAAGACCGGAGACAGCAGTTCCCTTCACAAGACCAAGACCGGGGCACGCAGACCTTGCAGGTGGTATAAAGTATAACCAGCGGGACCTTAGGAATGTCCTTGAGAGGGCTTCTGCCCGAGAGACTGCCTGCAGGGTTGCCTTGGGGGCGGTGTGCAAGAGATTTTTGGAAGAGCTTGGCGTCTTTGTGGGAAGCTATGTGGTTAGCATAGGTCCGGTGAGCCCTCCTATAGAGGAGCAGGACTTAGTAAAGAGGCATCAATTGGCAGAACAGTCGGAGCTTAGGTTTCCAGACCCAAGCAGAGATAAGGACTTCGTGGAATTGATAAACAGGGCAAAGGAGATGGGCGAAAGCTTGGGTGGTGTTTTTGAAGTTTTTGCGGTTGGTGTGCCCCCTGGGCTTGGCAGTCATGTACATTGGGACAGAAAGCTGGACGGAAGGATCGCTCAGGCTATGATGAGCATTCAGGCTATAAAGGGGGTGGAAATAGGGCTTGGTTTTGAGGCATCCAAAAGGTTTGGCTCCGAGGTCCATGATGAGATCGGCTACAGAGAGGGCGAAGGATACTTTAGGTATTCCAACAACTTGGGAGGTTTGGAGGGAGGTATAACCAACGGTATGCCTATAATAGTGCGATGTGCCATGAAGCCCATACCCACCCTAACCAAGCCTCTTAGGAGCGTGGATGTTTTAACAAAAGAAGAAGTAAGGGCAGGAAAGGAGAGAACAGATGTGGTGGCAGTGCCCGCTGCGTCGGTGGTGGGTGAATCCGCCCTAGCTTTAGTCTTAGCAGATGCCTTTCTTGAAAAGTTGGGCGGAGACTTTATGGAAGAGATAAAGGAAAGGTATAGAATTTACTTAGAACATGTTAAAAGTTTTTGAAGAAATAGGCAAGGCAACCCTTCTAACCCTTTGGGCTATATTTTTTCTGTTTAAAAATCCTCCAAGATTGACCCACTTTATAAAACAGCTCACTTACTTGGGGGCAGAAACCACCCCAGTGGTGTTGATAACTTCCCTGTTTAGTGGTGGAGTTATAGCTTTGCAAACCTACAGCACCTTTCACAAGTTCAACGCAGAATTTTTAATAGGGGCGGTGGTAGCCCTCTCTATGGGTAGGGAGCTTGGTCCTGTGCTTACCGCCCTAATGGTGGTTGCGCGTGTTGGCTCTGCTATGACCGCCCAAATAGGAACCATGCGTATAACTGAACAGATAGACGCCTTAGAGGTAATGGGTATGGACCCTCGTAGCTATCTTATCACACCTCGAATATTGGCTGGAACGCTTGGTGTTCCAATGCTAACCGTATTGTCCAACATAGCGGGTATCTTTGGTGGATGGTTTGTGGCGGTAAAACTCTTTGGAGTTAATGAATATCTATTCTGGGAGAAGATGAAAGACCTCACTGAATTGCACGACTTTTTAGGCGGACTATACAAGGCTACCTTCTTTGGTTTTATTATTACCGCGGTTAGCTGTTATTTTGGCTTTTACACAAGGGGTGGCACGGAGGGCGTTGGCAGGGCTACCACCAACAGCGTTGTTGCGTCTTCCATGTTGGTGCTAATATCTGATTACTTCTTGACAGCGATAATCTTTTGATATAATTATTTCTCTGCATAGAGGGGCGGTAGCTCAGCGGGAGAGCGCCTGCTTGGCGTGTAGGAGGTCGGGGGTTCAAATCCCCTCCGCTCCACCAAAAACTACTTCTTCTTTGGCAAAAGGGAAAAGGTCAAAAAGTTTCCTTCCTTTTTTGGTGGTCCCTCAAGTTGCCCACAGTCTGAGAGTTCCTCCACAATCTTACTGACCAATTTATCTCCCAGTTCTGGATGGGCATTTTCTCTACCCCTGAACCTTATTCTAACCCTCACCTTGTCCCCATCCTCCAAAAATTCTCTCATGTGCTTTAGTTTTACCCTAAGGTCATGCTCATCAATACGCAAAGAGAGGTTCATATCCTTTACTTCCATAGAGTGTTCCTTTTGCTTCTTCCTTGCTTCCTTCTCTCTCTTTTTTAGCTCATACAAAAACTTTCCGTAATCTAATAGCTTACAAACGGGAGGGTTGGCGTTTGGGGCTATTTCCACCAGGTCCAACCCTCTTTCCTCTGCAATTCTTAAAGCTTCTTGAAGTGGCACTATGCCTATCTGCTTTCCATCTTGGTCAATAAGCCTGACTTCCTTTGCCCTTATCTGTCTGTTTACCCTATACTCCATTAACACCTCCAAAGGTTTTTATTAGAACAAAAACTGAAAGCAAAAAGTTTATAAAGAAAAGGGCGGTGGATAACAAAGAAAGCCTTCTAAACTTAATCCTCTTGGGATGATCGTAATCAATTTGGTCTATATCCCCCAGGTCCCTTTTGAGATTTTTTAGATAAAAAGACAGCCCTACATTTAACGCCAAACCAACCATAAGCAGGAGGGTATATACTTTTTCATCAGCTAATAGAAAATAAAACAAAAGCATAAAAAATGCAAGTTTGTAAAACCTCCAGAGAACCCTCCCATAAAATCTACCCGCAAGGTTTTTGTCCTTTTCGGTCCGCAAGAGAACGGGTGCTACCAAAAAGACTATGGCGAACAGCGTCCCTGCGTAAAGGGAGAGGATAAGCTTTTCAAACATCAAAAAGTTCCCTTACCTTTTTGGGGATAGATGTTAGCCTACCTTCTTTAACAAAGCAGTGCTTAGTTCTTCCCTCTGCCCTCAGGCTGTCCTCCACAGATAATCGGTAGCTAAAACTGAAAAAATACCTGTCCATACTATCCAATTTTATTTCCACGCATACCTCTTCATCGTAAAAGACAGGCTTTTTAAACCTACATTCTGCCTCCAAAAGGACCACCTCATAGCCCTCTTCCCTCAGTTTGGAGTAGGGAATGCCCAAACTTCTGAGTAGTTCGCCCCTTGCCTCTTCAAAGAGCCTGAAGTAGTTTGAATGATGCAAAACACCCTGGGCATCCGTTTCGTAAAATTGCACCCTCCTTCTGTAGATCACTTTGCGAGAACCCTCTCTACCTCAGCTATATCTGTTATTCCCCTACGCACCTTTAATATTCCTGCCTCATAGAGGGTGCGCATACCCTTACTTTTAGCAAGGTCTCTTATGTCTTCGGCGGTTGCACCTTTAACGATCAGCTTTCTCATTTCCTCGTCCACCTCTAAAATCTCATGAACTGCAGTTCTTCCTTTGTAGCCAGTCCCCTTACATTCGTCACACCCCTTTGGATTAGCTTTGTATATGGTTATATTCTCGTCTAAGCTTTTCAGCACTCCCAATCTAACCAAAGCTTCCCTCGGGGTATCATCTACAAGCTTACACTTGGGACACAGCTTTCTTAATAACCTTTGTGCTACCACAAGTATTAAAGATGAACCCACTAAGAAGGGCTCTATGCCCATATCAACAAGCCTTGTTATGGAAGATGGGGCATCGTTGGTGTGCAAGGTAGAAAAAACCAAATGACCCGTAAGGGCTGCCTTTATGCCTATCTCTGCAGTTTCCGTATCCCTTATCTCACCTATGAGGATTATATCTGGGTCCTGTCTTAAGAACGCCCTAAGAACCGATGCAAAGGTAAGTCCTATCCTTTCATTAACTTGCACCTGATTTAATCCGGGGATGGAAACCTCCACCGGGTCCTCTGCAGTCATTATATTAACATCAGGGCTGTTGCGCTCCATCAAAGCAGAATACAGAGTAGTCGTTTTTCCCGAACCCGTTGGACCCGTCACCAAAATCATACCCCAAGGTGTCCAGATTGCCTTTCTAAACTTTTCAAGGTCATCGGGCTCAAAACCAAGGTTTTCTAATTTCACACTTAAATACTTTTCCGCTTCTTGTATTCTCATAACTATTTTTTCACCATACACCACAGGAACAGTAGAAACCCTCAGGTCTACCTTTTTATTGCCTATCTTTAACCTTATCCTACCATCCTGGGGCTTACGTCTCTCCGAAATATCCAGCTTTGCCATTATTTTAAACCTTGCAACAACCGCATCTTTTATATTTGTGGGAAATTCATGAAATATTCTTAGCACACCATCCACCCTATACCTAACTACCAGCTTTTTTTCCTGAGGCTCTATGTGTATATCAGACGCTCCTAAATTTACCGCCTCCGTAATAAGAAAGTTTGCAAGCCTAACTATGGGTGCTTCTCCTGCTTCTCTACTTATAGCATCCAAAAATAGTTCTGATTCTGATGTTTCTATCTCTATTTCACTAACCTCGCCAATTTCCTCAAGTATCTCCCGTGTTTGCGGGTATAGCTTGTTTAGGATCTCTTCTATTGTTTTCTTAGGCACTGCATAGGATACTATATTGTCTATCTTACTGGAAAATCTGAGTTCATTTATAGCAGATTGATTGAAAGGATTGATCATAACTACAGTTAGCTTGCCATCTTGGTAAGAAACTGGCGCAATTAAATGCTTTTTTAGGATATCTTGAGGTATTTTGTTGAGGATTTCGGCGGATATGTTTATGCTTTTTAAATCGCCTTTCCATAGTTTTTGTGGTGTATATTTTGTGTAAAAATCCAAAAGCTTTTCGTCGTCCATAAAACCAAGTCTTAGAAGGGTTGTTATAATGTCTTCGTTCTTTTCCTTAGAAGAGATGGCTTTTTGGGCTTGTTCTTTTGTTATGTATCCAAGCTTGCTGAGAACTTCTAAGAGCTTTGCCTCATCCATAGCTTTCCTCCTCAGATGGGAAACTCCCACCTTCTACATCCCTCTTAAATTCTTCCAAAGCCCTCCTAAAAAGTTCTGCGGAGTTCATATACCTCCTAACGAACTTTGGTTTTATATCTTCCACCAAGCCCACAAGGTCGTAAAAAACAAGAACCTGTCCGTGGCAATAGGGTCCCGCCCCTATGCCTATGGTTATAGCCTTAGCAGATTGTGTAAGCTCCCTCGCAAGGTCCGTGGGCATAGTTTCAAGCACTACCATAAAGGCACCCGCCTCCTCTAATATTTTAAAATCCTTCTTAACTCTTTCTGCCCCCTCCTCCCTACCAACCACCCTGTAGCCTCCTATTGTGTTTATCTTCTGAGGAGTAAAGCCCAGATGCCCAACCACTGGAATGCCTATACGGACAAGCTTATAAACTACATCCGCTATTTCTTCTCCTCCTTCTAACTTAACTGCGTTTGCTCCCCCTTCCTTTATTAGCCTACCGCAATTTTCAATAGCTTTTTCCACGCTAACTTGATAGCTCATAAAGGGCATATCTGCTATGATAAAGCTCTCCTTTGCGCCCCTTCGGACTGCTTTTGTGTGATAGATCATTTCCTCCACGTTGACCTCCAAGGTGGAGTCCTTCCCCTGAAAAACCATACCCAAGGAATCACCCACCAGTATGCAATCTATACCCACCTGTTCGCACAGTTTGGCAGACAGATAGTCGTATGTTGAGATCATGGTGATCTTTTGTCCCTTTTCCTTCTTATTAAAAAGGGTCCGAATGGTAGTTTTCATAAACTGCTACCCTCTTGTGTAGCCATCTCTTCTTCTATGGCACTCAAGACATTGAAAAGCTCACTAGCCAAAGTTCTGATGGATTCAAGGTTTTGCATATCCCTAAGTTCTCTTATCAAAGGAAAAAGAATTTCCAAAAGCTTGTCCTTCTGAGGTCCCTCTCCTACCTTTATCTGATAAGCCCCTGCTACCAGGGGGTTCATAATAACTTGCACTAACTCCTTTACTTGACGTTTATCTTCCACTGTACTCAGAGCCTGTAGGTCTGTGTATATTTTCTTCAAAAGCCCTATACCAAGCTCGAACTCCTTTGACATTATACTCCTCCTATAAGTTTCCTCTTGAACTGCAACCTTTTTTATTATACCAATATATGGAGGGAGGCTGTTCTAAAAACCCCCACTGGGACACCCTCTGGACCCCGTAGCATATGCAGAAGCAGGATGCTTTACTTTAAAGCTCAACCCTGACCGCTACACCGTGAAGCTTTCCGTGAGGAAATCTGTAAAACTCCACAAAGTTTGGTGTGATACGCTTTAGAAAACTGAAAAGTTTCCAGAGTAACTTATCTGTGTATATGTATTCAACTCCATAGAATATAGCTCTTTCGTAGATGCCCACTGCTTTTAGCTCTTTATCAATGTCTAATACTTCCATGTATCCGTACCTAATCTCCACAAGCCTAAGTCCCGGCGTGATGCTTCCTTTTAAGAAGGTGCTCACACCAAAAGGTTCTTCTTTCTTTACCAAGGACAGGAAAACATTATCTTCGTATAGTATGCCGTGCTCAAAGAAGGTTTGAGTAACATAAGGAGGAATACTTTTTAGGTCTCTTATTAAAAATATAGCGGTACCCTTTATTTTTGGATTCTGTGCATAGAGCTGTTCAAACTTGAGAACAAATTCTTTGAAAGGTGTGAAGCTCATCTTCCTGTAGAGCTTGGATTGACCAGCGGTGTAAAGGATCATTACAGATATGGGAACAATAGCAAAGATAACTGACCAATAAGCACCGTGTGGTATTTTGTAGAAATTAGAGAGGAAAAAAGCTATATCCACAAAAAGTAAGAAAACAGAACCTACGAAGTAAAAAACTTTTCTTTTCATAAAGTGTATAAAAGTTAAGAATAAGCCCGTTATTGTCATTACAGCACTAACTGCAAATCCGTAGGCAGATGCCATGTTATCAGAAGTTTTAAAGTTAAAGTACATAAAAATTACACCCACCATCAGAGCCCAGTTAACTGCAGGTATGTATATCTGAGTGCTTAACTCAGTTGATGTATGCTTTATGTTTAACAATGGTGCTATCCTTACATTTATAGCCTGAAAAACTATGGAAAAGGCGCCGCTTATGAGAGCTTGAGATGCTATGATGCCAGCAACAATTACCAAGATTAAGAAGGGAATGTAAAAGGTATCTCCAAGAATCGCATGTGCAGATTCAAAAAATACTGCTTGCTCCTTAGAGCTTGTTTCCTTTAAAAGAAAAGAAGCCTGACCCATATAGCTAAGCACTAACATGGGAAAGACATAAACCCATGCCCGTCTTATAGCAAGGCTTCCCAAATGCCCCATGTCTGCATACATTGCCTCACCACCAGTCGCAGCAAGCAAGACTTCAGAAAGGGCTATAAAACCTTTTAAAGGATTGTTTATTAAAAACTCAACAGCGTGATGTGGGTTCAAAGCGTAAAGCACACTAGGATAGTGAATAACGTGATAAAAACCTATCAATCCTATGCTGGTAAACCAAAGGAACATAACAGGTCCAAAGTACTCTCCTATCTTTCCGGTGCCTTTTGGTTGTAAAAGGAAAAGTCCTACGGTGATTATAAGGGCTATGAGTATTATTTCAAACTGTGGCGTATTTTCAAATCTCGGAATTAGTCTTACACCTTCTGCAGAGCTGAGTATAGTTATTGCTGGTGTTATAACACCATCTCCTAACAAGAAGCCAAGACCTAAAAATACAAGTACCCTATAAAATTTTCTTAGCTTTTGACTTTTTGTTAATGACTTTGCTATTTCTCCAAGCACTACTGTGCCACCTTCACCCTTTATGCTAAGGTTCATAGCAAACCATGCATACTGTACAGTAACAAGGATAATAAGCGTCCAAACTATGAGAGAAACTATACCAAGTATCTCTTCTGGCTTTGGTTTTGTTAGCGAGACTATAACACTAAAAGTATATAAAGGGCTTGTTCCTATGTCCCCAAAAACAGCTCCCATAGCCCTTAGTATGTTCTTGATCATCACCCAACCACCTTCCTTATGTGAGTTTTCTTAGGTCGTCTAGAGTTCACGTAGTCTGATGCGTCCGATACAGAGTCTAACCCTCTCATTATGGTTATTAGTATATCAAGACCAAAATACGAGCCCTCGCTAGGAGACATCATCCCTCGGAAGTTTAAAAACAGGGTTCCGAACTCCTTTTTGTGTATGCGAATGAAACACCATGTGCAAACTTAAAAATCCGCCACATAAAACGACACAGCTTCCATTTCAGAACTTTACCCCTGTTTTATCTTGTATAACCATAAATCCCATTTAAGGAGGTGAGAACCATGATGCTACCAGAGCCCTTTAGGTTTCTAAGGATAGGCTGGTGGGTAGTTCATATAATCGGCATTAGCCTTGTGTTCTACCTTGGAAGTAAGTTTGGCGGTGCAATATTCGGTTAAAGATGCCAAAGCTTTCCCTCCCTCCCAGCGGGAGGGTTCGTTTTATATTTTTCTAAGATACACACCTGTGGTGATGGGTTGGGTGGGTATAAGTCCATAATTTAAACGGAGGACGGGTTCATGAAAGCTTTTATAGTAGAAGATGAACCGATCGCAAGGGAAAGGCTAAAAAGACTGTTAAAGGAAGTGGGCGGTATTGACATAATTGGAGAAGCAGACAGCAAAGAAAAAGCCCTATCGGAGATAAAAGATAAAGAAATTGATATGCTGTTTTTGGACATTAAACTTCCAGACGGCACAGGCTTAGAAGTCGCAAAAGAAGTAATAGAAACCATGGAAGATCCACCATACATAATCTTCACAACCGCTTACGGAGAGTTTGCGTTGGAAGCCTTCAAAGTAAATGCAATAGACTACCTTTTAAAGCCCTTCACGAAAGAAGATGTAGAAAGGGCACTAAGCAAAATAAAAAACACAAAAAGCAAAATATCAAACCTCGCAAAGATAGCAACCATTACCACCGGCACAGACATACTCATACCCGTAAAGCATCTCAGTAGAGTAGTTCTTT
>JAPYWH010000028.1 GCA_028276475.1 Thermocrinis sp. | reverse complement strand
GTTCCGAGCCCACCGTGTGGGATGGCGACTAAAGTTTTTTTTTGGAGCGCGACATTCCCAAAAAAGGTTCCGAGCCCACCGTGTGGGATGGCGACCTGGGGAGAGGCTAATATTTATGTAGCCGTCCTCTGTGTTCCGAGCCCACCGTGTGGGATGGCGACAAAAATTTAAAAGTGCCCACCAACTCCATAGCGCCACGTTCCGAGCCCACCGTGTGGGATGGCGACCTGGGATTGGTAGTGGCAAAGACCCACGATTGCTGTGTTCCGAGCCCACCGTGTGGGATGGCGACACAGAAGGTTCATTGAAGAAAAGCGCTTGCTTAGTTGTTCCGAGCCCACCGTGTGGGATGGCGACCGAACTCAAGGCAAAAAAAACGAAACTGAACTAACTAGTTCCGAGCCCACCGTGTGGGATTTTTCACTATTCCCTGTAAGGGAGTTTTATTACCTATCCCTATGTTTTAATCTCAGTTAGCTTATTTGCTTTTGATGGCGATTGAAGGGTTTTGGCTGTTTTCGTAGCTGTTTATCTAAGCTTGCTTATAGTTTTCCAAACTGTGCTCCCTCATCTTAAGCCAGAGAATGGTTTGGTGTATGCCAAGCACTTTTATCGCCAAGCTTCTGTTTTTTTTCACCTGCCCTCGGTAAGCCAACCAAAGATACCTCACCCTTATCGTTAAGTCTTCAAGGTTTGTGTAGGCAAAAATAGTGCCAAAAAGGTGCAATTTTAAAAGGTTCTCTTTTTAAGCCTTTTGGAAGGATGTTCTTTTAAATAGGGTTGCGTGTTGTGGTGTTTTCTACCCAAGGTGCTCTGCGTTTTTATAATTTGACAAAAAAATAGGTCACCTTTTTTATTATAACGGAACATGGCGAGACATAGCGGGATTTTCTGGAACGCTTGAAAATCAAGGACTTTAGAATATGGACATTTTCTGCAAAATTACAGTCTGAGGGTGTCCCATTTTTTGTCAAACTTTTTTGAGGGCTAAAAAATGTTTGACGGGACACCTTCCACGACCCTGAAAATCAACAAGTTCAGAGGGGTAGGGTGTCCCATTTTTTTGTCAAATTATTCAAATTATTACTCGGAGGGGGAGGGATTCGAACCCCCGGTGGGCCCTGAGACCCACAGGTGATTTCAAATCACCCACCTTCGGCCACTCGGTCACCCCTCCTGGCATAATATACTATTTTAATGCCAAAGCTCTGCGTAGCATTAGATACTGAATATGAGAATGCCCTTAAGCTTGTCAAAGCCCTTAAGGGCAAAGATATAACCTTCAAGGTGGGCTATAAGCTCTTCATATCTCACCACAGAAGGATCACAGAGCCCATAAAGGAGGAGGGCTTTGAACTCTTTTTGGACCTCAAACTCCACGACATACCAAGCACAATCCAAAACGGTGTGCTGTCTGCAAAGGAGCTTAGGGCAGACTATTTAACGGTTCATATAACCTCCGGGAGGGATGCCCTACGGCGGGCGGTTGAGGTGGGCGATGGTATAAAACTGTTGGGTGTTAGCCTTCTAACAAGCTTGGAAGAAGAACATATAAAGGATTTTGGCGTATGTCTGTCAAAGGAGGAGTATGTGCTAAGGCTGGCAAGCCTTGCCCTTGAGTGCGGTATTACGGGTCTTGTGTGTTCTGGAGAGGAACTTCCTTTTTTAAAGTCAAGGTTTAACTTCTTCGCGGTGGTTCCCGGCGTGAGGCTCGGAGAAGAAGAGAGGGAAGACCAAAGGAGAGTTGTTAGTCTGGAAGAAGCCCTAAGGAATGGCGCAGACATGGTGGTTTTAGGAAGGAGTATTCTTAGGTCTCAGGACCCGGTGAAAACGGTTGAAGATATTCTTCCCTTATTACAGACCCATCCCTGAGCTCTACAATGCGCTTTGTTTGTCTGGCTAAGTCTATCTCGTGGGTAACCATTACAATGGTTGTCTGACTTTTGTTGATCTCTTTGAAAATGTCCATAACTCTTTGGGTGTTGGTGGAATCTAAGTTTCCGGTGGGTTCGTCCGCCAAAAGGACTTTTGGTTGGTTTATAAGAGCCCTTGCTATGGCAGTTCTTTGCATTTCTCCCCCAGAAATTTCATAGGGTTTTCTGTTTTCCTTTCCCTTCAACCCAAGCCTTTCTAAGAGAACCATAGCCCTTTCCCTTGCCTCCTTTATAGGCACTCCCTTTTTTATAGCGGGCAAGATTACATTGTCCAAAAGGCTGAGCTCTTGCACCAGGTAATGAAACTGAAATACAAAGCCAAGTTTGGAATTTCTCAGGTAAGAAAGCCGTTTGTCTTTGGAGTAGTCTATCTTCTCATCCTCAAAGAATACCTCTCCCTCCGTTGGTTTGTCCAAAAGCCCCAGTATGTAAAGAAGGGAACTTTTGCCAGAGCCCGAGGCACCTATTATGGAAACAAAATCTCCCTCATAAACCTCCAGGTCTATGCCCTTTAAAATCTGCTCAGAACCTACGGTTTTTTTAATCCCACTTAGCTTTATTAGAGGCTTCATTCCCTCAAAATCTCTTCCTTGAAAGCTTTCATTGCCCTGATTGCCCTCTCCGCAAGCAATCTCTTTTTATCTTCTTTGCTTTTTACCTTCTGGTCCAGAGGTGGCAAGAGCCCCATGACGGGTGCCATAGGTTGAAGAGTTCCAGTTTTGGAGGTGATGTCCCTTATCAACGAGCCCAGCATGGTCTCCTCTGGCGGGACCACAAGGTCCAAACCTCTTATCAACCTTGACGCATTTATGCCAGCCATAAGCCCGGTGCCTACGGAAGCAGTATAACCCTCCACGCCCGTTATTTGACCAGCAAAAAAGATGTTTGGATATTTTCTCATGTTCAAAAAGGGTGTTAGGGCACGGTTAGACTGAATGAAGGTGTTTCTGTGCATAGAGCCAAGCTTTACAAAGACCGCATTCCTTAAACATGGTATGAGTCTGAAGACCCTTTTCTGCTCTGAGTAGGTCATTCGGGTTTGAAAGCCAACTAAAGAGAGAAGCGTTCCCTCTCTGTTTTCCCTCCTGAGTTGCACCACCGCAAAGGGTTCCTTGCCCGTTCTTGGGTCTATCAAACCCACCGGCTTCATGGGTCCAAAGAGAAGGGTTTTGTAGCCCCTTTCTGCCAGCGTCTCTATGGGCATACAGCCTTCAAAGTATATGGCTTTTTCAAAGTCTTTAAGTGGCACCTTTTCCGCCTTGAGTAGCCCTTCATAAAAAACCCTATACTCCTCCTCTGTTAGGGTGCAGTTGAAGTAATCCTCCGCACCTCCTTTGTTGTACCTTGAACCCCAAAAGCCCTTGGAGAAATCCACGCTGTCCGCCTCTACGATGGGAGAGATGGCATCGTAAAAGTAAAGGTATTCATAACCTACCAGCTCCTTTATATCCTCCGCAAGGGCTGGAGAGGTCAAAGGACCGCTGGCAACCACCACCACCTCTTCCCTTGGCACCCTTTTAACCTCTTCATAAAATACCTTTATGTTGGGATGGTGGGTTAAAAGTTCTGTGATCCTTTGGGAGAACTTTTCTCTATCCACTGCGAGGGCGGTGCCTGCGGGCACATAAAACTCTTTGGCGGTTTTTATGATCAAAGCATCAAGGATTAAAAGCTCCTCCTTTAAAAGCCCCGCACCGGAGGTAAGCTCTATGCTACCAAAGGTGTTGCTACACACAAGCTCAGCAAATTTGCCCGTTCTATGTGCGGGCGTCATCTGGTGAGGTCTCATTTCGTACAAATGTACCTCTATGCCCCTCTTTGCCAACTGCCAAGCACACTCACTACCAGCCAATCCCGCACCTATAACTATAACTTTTTTCATCTGTGTTATTATATTAAGGTAGAAAAGGCGCGTAGCTCAGATGGAAGAGCGCCGCCCTTACAAGGCGGAGGTCGGCGGTTCGAGTCCGCCCGTGCCTATATAAAAAAGGAGGTGTTGCCATGGAAAAGAATGTTGCAACTTGGGACAGGGCGGTGAGGGTAGTAATAGGGCTCATACTTATTTACCTTGCCTTTACCAAGGGTGGTCTATGGTGGGTCTTGGGTATAATAGGGCTGGTGCTTATAGGAACCGCAATAACGGGCTTTTGTCTTCTTTACAAGGTGGTGGGCTTCAGAACTGGTTGAAGGTTCTGGCTATAGATTGGGGCACAAAAAAGCTGGGACTTGCCTTAGGGGACACATCCCTAAAGCTGGCGGTCCCACTGAAACCTCTTTATAACGGAGAGGGAGTTTATAGTTCTATCCTTTCTGTAATTCAAGAGTATGGAGTAAACCTGATCCTTTTGGGGCTTCCTCTAACTCCCAGCGGGAAAGAAGGACAGAGGGCTTTGGAGGTCAGAAAGTTTGCAAAAGAATTAGAATCCATGCTCCCGGAGGGTGTATCCCTTGACTTTTGGGACGAAAGATACACCACAGAAGAAGCCCTTAGGCTAGTGGAGGATTTCCGTAAGAAAAAAGAACTGAAGGATTCACTTTCAGCTTATGTAATGCTCATTGAGTTCTTTGACAGCTTATGATAAAGCTTTTGGCTGTTCTCGGGTTGGTTTTTGTCTTTTTGGTCTATTCTTTTTTCCCAATCAAGACCGAAAAGACGGTGGAGATCCCTTACGGAAAAAACAGCTTAGATCTTGCCCTTTTGCTCTACAGGGAGGGTGTGATAAGAAGCCCTTTGTCTTTTATAACTATCCACTCTTTAATTAGGGGAAAGTTGGAGGCGGGGGAGTATGAGTTCAAGGGTTGGGTTTTTCCTTGGGACGCTTATCTAAAAATCCACCGAGGGCAAAGAAAGCTTTACAAAATCACCATACCAGAGGGTTTTGACCTGTATGATATAGCAAGCCTTTTGGAGGAATACTCCATCTGCAAAAGGGAAGACTTTTTGAAAGTAGCCAACTCTCCAGAAACCGCCAAAAGATATGGACTTAGAACTTACACCATGGAAGGTTTTTTGTTTCCAGATACCTACGACTTTTCAAAAAACACCCATCCCCTACAGGTGGTGGATGTTATGTTTAAAAACTTTCTCAAAAGGACAGAACACCGTAGGGCAAAGTTGGAAGAGAGAAAGCTAACCCTTGAGGAGTGGGTAATAATTGCCTCTATGGTGGAAAAGGAAACTGCGGTGCCAGAGGAGAGACCTATAATCGCCTCGGTGATCCTAAACAGGATAAGGTTGGGAATGCCCCTTCAGATAGACCCCACCGTCATATACGCCCTAAAAAGAAGGGGAGAGTGGAAGGGTGTCTTAACAAGAAAATATTTGGAAATGGAGGACCCTTATAACACCTATTACCACAAGGGACTTCCCCCATCCCCCATATGCAACCCAAGCCTTCAGTCCTTGGAGGCGGTTTTGAACCCTGCTAAGACCGATTACCTTTACTTTGTGTCCATGGGCAATGGCAGACATGCCTTTAGTTCCAATTACAGAGACCATTTGAAAAATATTGCAACATACAGAAGATAGGTTATATATTTAACTCCTATGGTTCCAAAGGTGTATTTAGGAGTGGAATGGTTGGGGGCGGAGCGCGTACTGTCCTCCTATCAGCCTCCGGAGGACTGTGGTGCCAGTGTGGTTTTCTTGGGCGTAGCCCGGGAGGACGATGGGGTGCAAGAGCTTCATTACGAGGCATTCCCAGAGATGGCAATAAAGGTAATGGAGGAGATAAGGCAGGAAGCTTTAGCCAAGTTTCCCATAAAGGAGGTTTTTATCCATCACCGGCTTGGTGTGGTTAAAGTGGGCGAGCCATCTTTCTTGGTGGTAACCTACGGTGGGCACAGAGAAGAGACCTTTTCTGCCTGCAGGTATGTGGTAGACGAAGTAAAAAAGAGGGCGCCCATTTGGAAAAAAGAGGTCTATAAGGACGGTAAGGGAGAGTGGGTTTTGGGAGCCTAAAAACTATGGAGGTGTTCCAATGCTAAGAAAGGGTGCAGACATTGTTATAGAAACCCTAAAAAAAGAAGGAGTGGAGGTCATCTTTGGCATACCCGGCGGTGCCATAATGGAGGTCTACGATGCCCTTTACAGGCATGGTGGAATAAAGCATATTCTGGCAAGGCACGAACAGGGTGCGGGGCATATGGCGGAAGGCTACGCAAAGGCTACCGGCAAAGTGGGCGTTGCCATGGCAACCTCCGGACCTGGTGCTACTAACCTGGTAACTCCCATTGCAGATGCATACATGGATTCGGTGCCCGTGGTCTTCATCACCGGACAGGTTCCCACCCATCTGATAGGCAACGATGCCTTCCAAGAGGTGGATATAGTGGGAATTACCAGACCCATAACCAAGCACAACTTCTTAGTAAAGCGCATTGAAGACCTTCCCCTTATAATAAGGCAGGCTTTTTACATAGCATCCACCGGAAGACCGGGACCTGTGCTCATAGACATTCCAAAGGACATAACCCAAAAGCTCTCCGACGTTTCCATTCCAACAGATGAGGAGGTCAGAGACTCCCTTCCCGGCTACAAGCCACATGTGGAAGGCAACCCTCAGCAAATTAAGAAGGCTGCAAAGCTCATAATGTCTGCAAAAAGACCAGTGCTGTATGTGGGTGGTGGTGCGGTTCAATCGGAGGCACAAAAAGAGTTGGTGGAGTTGGCGGAGCTTATGAAAATACCCGTCACCACCACCAATATGGGTAAGGGTGCCTTCCCCGAAGACCACCCCTTAGCCCTGCATATGTTGGGAATGCACGGCACCTATTATGCAAACATGGCTGTTTATAACTGCGACCTTTTGATCGCGGTGGGTGCCCGTTTTGACGACAGGGTTACGGGAAAGATAGAGGAGTTCGCACCCCAAGCCCAGATCATACACATAGACATAGACCCCGCATCCATATCTAAGAACATAACGGTGGATGTGCCCATAGTGGGAGATGTGAAAATAGTCCTCAGAAAGCTCATAGAGGAACTGAAAGAGGAGGGTGCTAAGATCCTCTTCCCCAAGGAAAGACAGGAGTGGATAGAGCGCATAGAAAGCTGGAAAAAGAACTATCCCTTGAGGTATAGAAATTCTGACAGTGTTATAAAGCCTCAGTATGTGGTGGAGCAAATATGGGAAGCTACAAAGGGAGATGCCATAATTACCGCTGGCGTGGGTCAGCATCAGATGTGGGCGGCCATGTTTTATAAATACAAATTCCCAAGGCAGTTTATAAACTCAGGAGGGCTTGGAACTATGGGCTTTGGCTTTCCTGCTGCCATTGGGGCAAAGATCGGAAGACCAGAAAAAGAGGTGTTTGTTATAGACGGAGATGGTTCTTTTGTTATGACGATGCAGGAGCTCATTACCGCAGTGCAGTATAAGGTGCCCGTAAAGATCGCCATAATAAACAACGCCTACTTGGGAATGGTTCGTCAGTGGCAAGAGCTCTTTTACGACAGAAGGTATGCGGAGGTGGACTTGAGCGTTCAGCCAGACTTTGTAAAATTAGCAGAAGCCTGTGGTGCGGTAGGTTTCAGGGCAGAAAAACCTAAAGAAGTAAGGGAAATAATAGAGGAAGCCCTGAAAATCCAAGACAGACCAGTAGTCCTTGACTTTGTGGTGGATAAGGAAGAAAATGTTCTTCCCATGGTGCCCGCGGGCAAGTCTTACAGGGATATGATCTTGGAGGATGGCAAAAAGGCGGTGGAAGCGGAAACCATCTATCTTGTAGGTTAAAATATTCCCTCCGTGGCAAGGTATATCTTCGTAACGGGTGGTGTCCTCTCCTCCTTAGGCAAAGGAGTATCCTCTGCGGCAATCGCATCCCTCCTTGAGGAGATGGGCTACAGGGTCACCCTCCAAAAGCTGGACCCTTATCTAAACGTGGACCCTGGAACCATGAGCCCCTATCAGCATGGAGAGGTCTATGTAACGGAGGATGGTGCGGAAACGGACCTAGACCTTGGGCATTATGAAAGGTTTACCAAAGCCCAGATGGGCAGAGAAAACAACATCACCTCCGGGAGGGTCTATTTCAACGTCCTCCAGAGGGAAAGAAAGGGAGATTACCTTGGTGCAACAGTTCAGGTAATACCCCACATAACCGACGAGATAAAAAGACTAATAAGGTCCATTGAAAAGGACCACGACTTTGTTATCGTGGAAGTGGGTGGAACTGTGGGAGATATAGAGAGTCTTCCCTTTTTAGAAGCCATCAGACAGCTTGGAATGGAGCTTGGCAGGGAAAACTGCGTCTATGTGCACGTAACCTATGTGCCCTATGTAAAAAGCGTGGGAGAGCTAAAGACAAAACCCACCCAACACTCAGTTAAAGAGCTGAGGGCAATAGGCATTCAGCCCGACGTTTTAATATGCCGGTCTGAGTGCGAAATACCAAAGGAAGTAAAGGAAAAGCTATCTCTTTTTACAAACGTTAGCCCTTCGGCGGTAATATCCGCCCACGATGTGGAGACCATTTATGAAGTGCCTCTGCTTTTCAAGAAACAGGGACTACATCTTTGGCTTGCCAAAAGGTTTAACTTAGAACCCAAGGACGGTGAAGGAAAGTGGGAAAAGATCGTCAGCATAATAAAGAACGCAAAGGAGGAAGTAAAGGTAGCCCTCGTGGGCAAATATGTTAGCCTAAGGGATGCATACAAAAGCGTGGTGGAGGCACTTACTCACGGAAGCATTGCCAACCGTGTTAAACTGAACATCCTTTGGGTCAATTCGGAGAACGTTGAAGAGGAACTTTTACACGAAGCTGACGGCATACTGGTGCCAGGGGGCTTTGGAGAAAGAGGTATAGAGGGCAAAATTAAAGCCATCAACTACGGAAGGCTCAGCAAAAAGCCCACCTTTGGTATATGCCTTGGTATGCAACTTATGTGTGTGGAATTTGCAAGGAATGTTTTGAACCTCAAAGGTGCCAACTCTACCGAGTTTGACCTTAAAACACCCCATCCAGTTATTGACATAATGGAGGAGCAAAAGCAGATAGAAGAGCTTGGGGGCACCATGCGTTTGGGAGCCTATCCGTGCGTGCTAAAGGAAGGAACAAAGGTCAGGGAAATTTACAAAAAGGAGGTAATATACGAAAGGCACAGGCACAGGTATGAGTTTAACAACGCTTACAGAGAACTCTTTGAAAGGAATGGCTTTGTTATTTCTGGAGTCTCTCCCGATGGCAGGTTGGTGGAGGTAGTAGAGCTAAAGGACCATCCTTGGTTCATAGGTTGCCAGTTTCATCCCGAGTTCAAGAGCAAGCCCTTTGACCCGCACCCTCTGTTTGTATCCTTCATAAAAGCGTGCATTGATGCAAAGCTTCAGAGAACCACCGACACAACCGCCCCCACATCCTTAAAACCTTCATCCTCTACATGAATATAGTTTTCTGTAAGTGCCCTTCCTTCCTCCAAGATTATAGCCCTCAGGGTCTTTCCTTTCATTGAACCTTTGAACTCCTCCCTCTTTTTTTGGTCCAAAGCTTTAAGCAGTCTAACCCTCTTTTTCTTGAACCTTTCTTCCACCTTTGGGAACATCTTGCTCGCCTTGGTATGAGGTCTGTCTGAATAGCTAAAGACGTGAAGGTAGGCAAAGGGTAGGTTTTGGACGAGTTTATAGGTTTCTTCAAAATCCTCCTCCGTCTCTGTGGGAAAGCCCACTATAATGTCTGTCCCTATAGCGGATAGGGGTCTCCTTTGGACTATAGTTTCCACAAGTTTTGTGTAGTCCTCCACTGTGTAGTCCCTCTCCATAAGCCTCAGGATCCTGTTGGAACCACTTTGAAGGGAAAGGTGAAAGTGGGGAGCGATCCTTTCTTCTTGTGTGATTAGGTCCAAAAGCCTTTGGTCTATCTCGGACGGATAGAGGGAGGAGAGCCTAAAGAGTTCTATGTCCTTTATGCGTAGCAGTTCCAAGAGCAGTTGATAAAGGTTTGTGTTCAGGTCCCATCCGTATTGGGTTAGCTGGGTGCCTGTAAGGACGATCTCTTTAAAGCTCCTTTCTGCCAAATCCTTTACTTGCTCAAGGACCTTTTCCATTGGCACGCTACGGAGCTTGCCTCTCGCGTAAGGGATCACACAAAAGGTGCAAAAGTTATTACATCCTTCCTGAACCTTGAGAAAGGGTCTTACCCTCTCAAAAAAAACCACCAGGTCAAAGTTTTTAACCTGGCTATCTTTGAAGATGTTATCCACAAAGACCCTTTCACCTCTGTCCTGAAGGTAATCCTCAAGGATCTCCACAAGCCGGTCCTTGTGGGAATTTCCCACCACCAAATCCACCTCCTTTAGCCTTGCCAGTGCCTGTGGGTTTGTTTGGGCATAACATCCCGTAGCCACTACTATAGCCTTTGGGTTTTCCCTTTTTGCCCTGTATATAAACTGCCGGGAGGACCTGTCCGCCTCGGAGGTTACAGTGCAGGTGTTTATTATGTATATGTCTGCTTTTCCTTGAGCCCTTGCGTAGCCCTTCTCTGTTAATTTCTGGGCTAAAAGCTCACCGTCAAAGTAGTTACTCCTGCACCCAAGGTTGATGACAGAAAACTTCATAGGGATTAAAATATAAACCATGGCAGGGCACAGTCATTGGGCGCAGATCAAACACAAGAAGGCAAAGGTTGACGCACAGAGGGGAAAGCTATTTACAAAAATCATAAGGGAGATCACCGTAGCAGTCCGGCAGGGAGGACCAAACCCGGAAACTAACCCTCGGCTTAGAACCGCCATAGAAAACGCCAAAAGGGTTAACATGCCCTCGGAAACCATAGAGAGGGCTATAAAAAAGGGAACCGGTGAGCTGGGTGGAGAGAACTACGAGGAGGTTATATACGAGGGCTACGGTCCCGGTGGTGTAGCCCTGATGATCCTTACCACCACAGACAACAGAAACAGAACCACATCGGAAATAAGGCACGTCCTATCCAAGCATGGGGGAAACTTAGGCTCTTCCGGTTGCGTCGCCTTCCTCTTTGACCGGGTGGGTCTCATAGAGGTCCCAAAGGAAAGCATCTCAGAAGAGGAGCTATACGAAAAGGCTATAGAGGCGGGCGCTGAGGATGTGCAGGTGGGAGAGGAGCTTTATCTCATCTACACCCTTCCAGAGGAGCTATACCAGGTTAAAGAGAAGCTTCAATCTATGGGTGTGCCAGCGGAGAAGGCTGAGATCACCTACAAACCCAACAGCACTGTGCAGGTGAGCGACCCCGAGACCGCCAAAAAGCTCCTCAAACTGTTGGAAGCCCTTGACGAGCTGGAAGATGTGAAAGAAGTGATCGCAAACTTTGACATGGCAGAGGAGCTCATTAAACAGGCATAATTATGAAAAAGCTTTGGTTTTTTGCGGTGTTTGTTTTGATTTTTGCCCTTTTTTCAGACATTTCCTTTGCAAGGAGAGGAGGTTTATCTCCTACGCCAAAGGTCTTTACCCCATCAAAAGTAAAACCCTACCAACCAAAGGATTTTGAGAAGGGCAAGATACCTGTACCCACACAGCAAAGGAACATAAATAAAACCCAGCTTGAGAAATCAAAGCTTACGAACAAAACACAAAATCCCATATACACAAACCCTCTTTTTAGGTGGCTTGTGGGAGGCTTAATACTGGGAGCTTTGCTGTCTTTGCTTTTGGGACACGGCTTTCAAGTGGGCAATCCGGGGCTTTTGGAGATCGGGCTTTTGGCTTTGCTGGGATATTTCGCACTCAGGTTTATACTTAACAGCCTAAGAAGGCACGAAGGTTAATTCCTTTATGTAATGGGCAATCCCACCACTGAGATTTTATACTTGTCTGCAAGCTTTAAAAATTTGTCCTTATCCACAATGTAGACTTTGCCCGCCTCCAAAAAGAGGGCGTCCGCTTTTATCTGCCTTAGGGCTTCTAAGGTATCCAAGCCCACGGTGGGAACGTCTATCCTAAAGTCTTGGTTCTTTCTTGCCACTTTTATAACCCTACAGCCCCTGCCCGCCAGCTTGCCAGCCCTGTAGATCGCTTCTTGGGTGCCCTCCATCGCCTCCACGCTTACCACTGTTTTTTCCTTTACTACGATGGTCTGCCCCACATCCAACTGGGCGATCTCCTTGGCTATGGGAAAGCCAAAAAGTCCGTCCTCCATGGCTTGGCTTGAGGGCTCAAGGCTGTTCAATGTGCCCTTGCCTGCCAAAAGTTCCTCCAAGTAGGGCTTAGGGTCTATGAATTCAAAGCCCATCTCTTCCAATTCATCCATCAGTGCCCTTACTAAGCTCTGAGCCCGCCTGTCCTTTGCCCTTTTGAGGATCTTTAAAGCCAAACTATCCAAGGTCAAAAGGTGGGAAAAGAGCAGTTTGTGTTCAAACTTTCCAAGTAGGACGAGCTTGTTTATGTGGTGCTTTTCTAAAAGCTTTACCAATGTGCCCACCTTTCCAAGGGGCAAATAGGCGTTTGCCTCTATGGATGTAATGCCTTTCACACCTACCACAAAGACCTCATCCCCCAACTCCTTGGCTTTTTTCACAAAGGCATTGGGAAGACTGCCAGAACCTGCCACCAAGCAGAGCTTCACAACATCATCTCCTCCAAAAACTTTACATGGTGCTTTGCCATTTTAAACTCCCTGGTGTTAAGGAGTCTTTTGTGAAAATCTATGTTGGTCTTCAGACCTTCCCCCTCTATGATAAACTCCTC
>JAPYWH010000010.1 GCA_028276475.1 Thermocrinis sp. | reverse complement strand
TCTGTCGTCCTGTTCTGTTTTTTTCTTTAACGCATCGTAAGGGACCTCCTCAGATGGTCTGATTTTGCTATAGAACTCTTCCACGCAAGACCTGACTATTCTTAAAAAATACTGCCAGTTTATAAAGGTTTTTTCTTCTATAGCCCTTTTATAAAGAATCAACCTTTCTCTCAGCTCCGAAAGAATGTCCTCTAAGTAGTCATCTCCCCAATTTCTTCTAAAGATTTCATCCTTTCCCCTTTGTCTTATAAGCCTTGCAGTGGAGTTCTTTATGAACTCCCTTTCCTGCGGAGTTTCTCGTCCCTCCGCAAATCTAATTAAAAGCTCCCTGTAGTCCATAGCCTCTTTCCTCTATAACATTTAACTTATCTATATGCTCCAAATCTTTACAAAAACCGCAGAAGATATAGTCTTTGATAAGATCCTTGGGAAGTCTGTATAGGTAAAACCCTCTGTTTTTTCTATCGTAAAAGGCGTAGGATATGTCTTGTAGCTTACTGCATTCCTTTTTCTTGTTGCAAAGGGATAGGTCTACCCTCATAACATTACCGTGGTTTTCTCTTGTTAAAAAACATAAAAACAGCCACTGACTGTAAAAATAGCCAATAAAAGGTCTGCGCTCTCTTTTGTGGGTGCCAAGGTCTGTTTTTAATAGTTCCTCAAGAACCCTGAGATTATCTTGGTTAAATATTCCCAAGAACTTTTTACCCTCCAGCTCTTTTCTTTGTCTGACTAATTCCTGAAGCTGTTGGAAAAAGCTATTAGAAAACCCCACCTCCATTGCTTAAATTATAGCATGGACTTTTAAATCTTTTCACTAATAACCTCTTTTATTCTCAACTTGTCAAGGTGTTCCAGCCCCTCACAATAACCACAAAATACGTAATCTTTTACGAGGTTTTTGGGCAATTTGTAAAAGTAAATCCCCTGATGTTTTGAGTCGTAAAAGAGATAAGACTCCGGTGCAAACCTGTATCTTGGACATCCTTTTTTCTTACACAGGCTAACATCCACTCTATAGGACCTTCCCTTCTTTTGGGAAGTTAAAAATAACACAAAAAGCCAATTACCCGATGTGTAGCCTATGAATGGTCTTGTATTTCTCTTGTAAGCACCAAGGTCCATGCCTATGAACTCCTCCAAAAACTTTAACCGCTTTTGCCTGAAATACCCCAAAAACTTCCTGCCCTCTTCTTTCTTGCCGAGAAAAATTTCCTTGATTTGTTCAAAAAGGCTCTTTAAAAACTCCATTTTCTACTCCTCTTTTAGATTATAGCAAATAGCACTGATGGACAAAAGGAGAGAAATCCTCCAGCTTTTCTGAACTTCTCACCCGAAGTATAAGAAAGGTATTGATAATCTCTTTGTCTCCCGAGAAGGTTCAGGAGCTGATAACACTCTCTCTTGTGATTTTAGCCTTGGGAGTAGTATTTTGGTTTATACATAGAGTTGAATCAAAGCTTTAAAGTATAATTTTTCTATGAAAACTACACCTCTGCATCCTTTACACATCCAATTAAGGGCAAAATTTACGGAGTTTGCGGGATACCAAATGCCTTTGCAGTATTCCTCCATAGTGGAGGAGGTTATGGCGGTCAGGAGTTCTGCGGGACTTTTTGATATATCCCACATGGGAAGGCTTTGGATTAGGGGAAAAGATGCAAAACAAAAGCTGGACTTTTTGACTACCAACTCCTTGGACAAACTCAAATACCGCAAAGTGCAGTATAACTTATTGGTCAACGAGAGAGGAGGTGTAAAGGACGATATAACTGTTTATATGATGGGGGAGGAGGAATACTTTTTGTGTGTAAACAGCATAAACAGGGAGAAGGTTTTAAACTGGCTTACCTCTTGGGGTCTAACTGTGGAAGATTGGACCTTTCAGAGTGTGCAAATAGCCCTTCAGGGCAAGTCCGCAGAGGAAAAGTTGAAAAAGTATTTTGAAGTTAGTGGTTTGAAAAGATACAACTTTTTGACCTTTGGGAATGTAATAATTTCCCGCACAGGCTACACAGGAGAGGACGGCTTTGAAATTTACGCACCCATCAAGGAGGGCGTTGAAATTTTTGAGACCCTTTCAAAGGAGGTGCAAACCTGTGGGCTTGGTGCGAGGGATGTTTTGAGGATAGAGGCGGGCATGCCTCTGTATGGACACGAACTTTCGGAGGATATCTCTCCTCTGATGGCAAGCTTAGACAGGTTTGTAAGCAGGGAAAAGGACTTTTTAGGGAAGGATAAGATGTTTTCAAAGGAGCCACAGAGAAAGCTTTTTGGTCTTGAGCTGCAAGAGAAGGGTGTGCCTAGGGAAGGCTACCGAATAGAGATGAAAGGCAGAGAAATAGGCGTGATCTCAAGCGGAACCTTTTCGCCCACCTTAAAAAAGGGCATAGCCCTTTGCTTTGTGGATAGGGAATATCTGCAAGAGGGCGCAGAGGTTGAGCTTGTAATTAGGGAAAAGCCCGTAAGGGCAGTTCTAAGAAGGTATCCCTTCATAAGGTAATGGCATATCATAGCCTTCTGAGGAAGGTTATAACCTTACAAAGGAAGACAAAGCTGATCCCTCCCAACAGTGCTATTCTTGTGGCTTTCTCTGGGGGCATAGACTCATCTTCTTTAGCGGTAGCCCTGCAAAGGTTAAAAGAGCCCTTAAAGATCAAACGCTTAGCCCTTTTACACATAAACCATCTTTTGAGGGGAGAGGAATCTTACAGGGATGAGAACTTTGCAAGAAGTTTCGCCCAAAAATACTCCTTAGAGCTCTTTGTGGAGAGGGTGGATGTGCCGAGCTTAGCCAAAAAAAGGGGAGGCAACATAGAGGCTGTCGCAAGGGAGGAAAGATACAGACTCTTTGAAGAGGTGAGAAAAAGGGAAGGTTTTGACCTGGTAGCAACTGCCCATCACCTGGGGGACTTGGTGGAGACTATAATTCTTTGGCTCACACGGGGCACGGGGCTTGAGGGACTTTTGGGCTTTGAACCAGTGGAAGGCAACATTGTAAGACCTTTTTACCTTGCCACCCGGCAGGAGATAGAGGATTTTGCCAAAAAGCAAGCCATTGAGTGGGTGGAGGATTCCACCAACTATGACCTTTCTTTGGCAAGGAACAGAATAAGGCACAGGGTGGTGCCCGAGCTAAAGGCTATAAACCCAAACTTAGAAGAAAGCTTGCTTAGGATGAGGGAGATTTTAAAGGAAGAGAACGAGCTTCTTGAAAAGTTAGTCCAGACTGCCCTTTTGAGGGTAAAAGAGGAAGGAAGGGAGGGCTTTTTAAAGTTGGAGCCAGCCCTCCAAAGGCGCGTAGTAATGAAGCTGTACGGAGTGAAGAACTTCAAAGAGGTGAGCAGGATCATAAACAGGATAAAGAAGGGTGATAAAATATAAGTAAATGGTTAATTACTTTTCAGGAGGTGCCATATGTTCAGTATAACCGAGTATTTGACCCATGAGCACAGAGAGTGCGACGAGCTCTACGCAAGGGTGGAGGAGCTTTTAAAAAAGGGACAATGGGAAGATGCAAAAAGAGCCTTTGATGAGTTTAAGGCTGAAACCCTTAAACACTTTCAAAGGGAGGAGGATGTGCTCTTTCCTGAATTTGAGGGTAGAACAGGCATAGTTATGGGTCCTACTCAGGTAATGAGGATGGAGCATGCCCAAGCGAGGGAGCTTATAGAGAGAATGGAAAAGGCATTGGAGGAAAAGAAAGAAAAGGAATTTTTTGCTATCGGAGACACCTTTATGATCCTTATCCAACAGCATAATCTGAAGGAAGAGCAGATCCTTTACCCAATGTGCGACCAACATTTAGACCCTTCTGAAATAATTCAAAAGATGGAAAATCTATAGCCTATGAGGGGCCTCTCCATCCATCAAGCACCGCCCTTTCAGATTATAGCCCTTTACTTTTCAACCGCCTGCGTATTTTGGTTTTTATCCTCTCTGCTGGAGCTTTTTCTCTTCTTTAAAAGAGAGTTAAACCTTCCCTTACTGGTCCATAGCCATGTGGTGGGCTTTGCCTTAATGACTATGCTTGGTGCCCTCTTTCAGATGCTTCCAGTGGTTGCTGGCGCGGTTATATCGGAACCCCTCAAAAAGGCAATGCCCATATACTTAGCTCTGTTTTTGTCTTCCCTTCTCTTCCTTGGTGGTTTTTTATTGAAGAAGGAAAGATTTCTGCTCTTTGGTGCAACTTTGTTGATGCTCAGCATAATCTCCGCAGTCTCTCTCATGCTCTATTATCTTCTTCCTAAAAAGAGTTTTGTGCCGGCGGTTAGGGGCTTTAAGTTCAGCTTCCTCTTCCTGCTCGTTGCCACTCTCTCCGGCTATCTTTTTTTGACCTTAAAGGAACCTCCATTTTTCAAAATCCACTACTCCTTTATGCTTTGGGGTTGGATTGGAGGGCTCATAGCAAGCGTTTCCTTTCAGGTAATAGAGCTCTTTTACACCACACCACCCTATCCTAAATTTTTCGCATGGCACTTTCACATTTTGGTATCTTTCTTCCTACTTTTCTCCCTTTTGGGAGCATCCTTCCCATACAGGCTACCATTATCCATCCTTTACATAATCTACGCCCTAACTACTGTATATCTACTATTAAAAAGCAAAAGAAGGGTTTTGGAATACACTCCAAAGTTTTGGCTTTTGGGTATGGGACTTCTCTTGTTGGCGAGCATTTTCTTTGTTTTCGGCGAGTTCTTGGCTTTCTTGGTTTCCTTTGTATTGTTCTTTAGTTCAATAATACTTGGCATGATGCAAAGGATCGTTCCCTTTTTGGTATGGTTCCATCTGAGCGGTTTTGGTCTAAAGGATGCACCTTTGATGTTTGAAATAATTCCACCGCGCCGACAGGCAATAACCTTCTACAGCTTTTTGATCCTTTGCCTTTCCATACCCTTCGCCCTTATAAGCACGGATTTTCTGATAGTCTCCATAATACTGCATCTTTTTACCGCTTCGGTTTTACTATTTAACGTACTCGGTGGTATCGGAATATATTTAAAGTATGTTAAACAGGGTCTTTAGGATCTTCAGAGAGAAGGGCGGAATACTCAAAGCCCTGGACCTTTGGGATTGGTATGAATCTTTGGAACCCAAGTGGCAAAAGAAGGTAAAGTATTACTTTTCTTTAAAAACCATAAAGAACTTGAACTTTCCTTACAAGGCTAAGCACTTTGACAGCGGAGATGTTCAAACTGCCTACACAAAAAGGACTTTTCTGGGGAGCTTAGCCCAAAGTGCCCTTTTGGAGAAAGACTTTGAAACTGCCCACTGGCTCTACTGGGAAGCCCTAAGGCAGGAAGGCACACCCTACGAGGAACATCTGATCCTCAACGACCTTCTTTTGCTCTATCAAAAACTCAAAGACTTTGAGAAAATGGAGGAGACCGCAAAAAGGGATGTGGAGCTATTTCCAGAGTATGCGGAAGAGCTAAAGGAAAGAAACGGTGGGAAGTTGCCGCAGATCAACTCCTTTGAGGTTTTGGTTTATCTTTACGAGCGAAAGGGTCTTTTTGAGGACGCATTGGCTTTGATAAAGAGAATAAAGGAGCTTGGCATTCCCTACCCACAGGAGGAGGAAGTTCTGAAAAGAATTTCTGATAAAATAAACTCCCTTTGACATGGGGTTCAGCTGTGGAATAGTGGGGCTTCCCAACGTAGGAAAATCAACCCTTTTTAATGCCCTTTTGCAGTCGGCAAAGGCTCAGTCTGCCAACTATCCCTTTTGCACTATTGAACCCAACGTGGGCGTGGTAGAAGTGCCAGACCAAAGGCTCTATCACATAGCCCAAAAGGAGAAGTCAAAAAAGATCACACCCACCTTCATAGAGTTTTGGGACATTGCAGGCTTGGTAAGAAACGCCAGCAAAGGAGAGGGTTTGGGCAATCAGTTCTTGGCAAACATCCGAGAGGTGGATGCCATAGTTCAGGTTCTGAGATGCTTTGAGGACCCGGATGTGGTGCACGTGGAGGGAGAGGTTGACCCAATAAGGGACGCCCAGATTATAGACTTGGAGCTTATAGCCAAAGACCTGGAGACGGTGGAAAGAAGGTTAGAAAAGGTTCAAAAGATGGCAAGGCTTGGAGACAAAAAGGTGAAAGAGGAGCTTGAACATTTGGAGAAGATAAAGGCGGTCCTTGACAGAATGGAGCCTCTGAGGAGACACAAAGAAGAACTTGGAGAGGAAACCATAGAGTATGCAAAGAAAACTCTATTTTTGCTTTCTATCAAGCCCACCATGTACGTTGCCAACGTGGGAGAAGAAGACTTGCCAGAGGGCAATGAGTGGTCCGAAAAGGTAAGGGCTTACGCAGAGGAAGAGTCTGCGCCGGTGGTGGTTATGTGCGCCAAGCTTGAGGCAGATTTGATCGGATTAGAAGGTCAAGAAAAGCTTGAGCTTTTGAAGGCTTACGGGTTAGAAGAGCCCGGGCTCAATAAACTGATAAGAGAGGGCTACCGTCTGCTTGGACTTATAACCTTCTTTACTGCCGGCGAAAAGGAGAGCAGGGCTTGGACCATCAAAAAGGGTACAAAGGCACCGCAAGCGGCGGGCAAGATCCACTCGGACATGGAAAGGGGCTTCATAGCGGCGGAGGTCATCAACTACGAAGAATACAAAAACCTCCCATCCCTCAGCAAGGCAAAGGAGCTTGGTTTGGTAAGGTTGGAGGGCAAGGATTACGTGGTTCAAGACGGAGACATAATGTACTTTAGGTTCAACGTGTGAAAATCTCAAGGATTTTGTTTATTGTCCTTTGGGCGGAAAACTTTTCCCAGTATAGCTTTTGGGAGTTTTGGGAGAAGGTTTCCCAGTTTTCCAAAGCTAAGGAGAGTTTTTCTTTAAGTGCCTCTGAATTTCCTCTTTCAAAGATGTAGCCGTTGAAACCTTCTATTACCGCCTCCTTTTGCCCTCCCGAGTCAGAAACCACCAAGGCACAGCCACTTATCAGCGCCTCAAGGGCAACCCTTGGGAAGGCTTCCTCTCCCTTTGATGGAACAACGCATACATGGGCTTGGGCATAGTATTTTTCCACCTCTGGGGTATAGCCCACAAAGAGAAAGCTTTCCCGGTAGTCTTGGACCATGGCCTTCAAATCTGCCTCCGCCCTTCCATTGCCCACAAAGATGCATTCAATGGGATAGCCCTTTTTTAAAAGCTTCAAACAAGCCCTTGCCAAGTCAAAGACACCCTTTCCTTCATCCAGCTTGCCCACAAAAAGAACCTTTAGCCTGCCGTTCTTTGGCTTCTGAGTAGCTCTGAACCTGTCCTCTTCTATGATGTTGTAAACTACCTCCACCTTTTGCGGTGGCACGCCTTCCCTTATTAAGTTCTGCCTAACATGTTGGCTAACCGCCAAAAATTTATCCACAGAGGGAAAGACAAACTTCCGGACTGTCCATTCTCTCATACGGGACATGTGCCTGAAGAAAAAAACTTTACTACCCGCCAACTTTCCGCAGTAAAGAACATCTGGATACTCCTTTCCATTGTTGGCTACCACAATATCCGGCTTTTCTGAACTTATTGCCCTATACAGCTTTATCATGCTCGGCAGTGTTAGGCTGTGGGGAAAGGGTATGTAAAGCTTTCTTACAAAGTCTGTATTTTTATCCACAAAACTGCCCTTGGCACATATTAGCGTTATGTCAAAGAAATCTTTCAGATGTTTTAACATACTTACAGTATGGAGTTCCGTGCCTCCAAAGTTTGGGTTTGGATTGCCGTTAACCCAAAAGACCCTCAATCTTCCTCGTAATCCAACTGGTTATAAACCGCAAAGATGTTGGCGTTGTGAAATTCATTATACATTTTGTAGTCCTTGAAGGGATTTTCCGCCAGTGCTTGCCTTATCTCGTCTATGCTTTTGCCCTCTTCCTTCATCTTTTTTACCCTCTCCCTGAGAAAGGTAAGGTAGTTCAGGGAGTCATCTATGGCATCCTTTTTGAGGGGCTCGTTGTGCCCAGCCAGGATAACCTCCACATCCATGCCTTTGAGCATCCTAAGAGCCTTTATCCATCCCCCTACGCTGGCGTTTCTATCCCCTGCAAAAATGATCCTTTTGTAGCTAACCAGATCTCCCGCAAAGAGCACCCTCTCCTTTGGCATATAAACCACAAGGTCGTTGTTAGTATGGGCACTGTGTTTGAGGGGGATAAGCTTAAAGGTGTATTCTCCCACCTTTAGTTCTGTGTCTTCCTTTACCACTATATCTGGTGGCACTAACACTACGCTGTCAAAGAGACCCTTGAACCTCTGCTTGGCACCATCCAAAGCCATCTGGGCTTGACCAGATTTGTATTCCTCCATCAAAACATGGTGGGCTATTATCTTTGCTCCAAGCTCTTTGTATGTTTTTGCACCATACCAGTGGTCTGGATGGTAGTGGGTTATTATGGCGTACTTTATGGGTGCCCTTTTGACCCTGTATAGGTTCTCCACAAACTCCTTTGAAAGCTCAGGAGTTGATAACGCATCCACCACCACCCATCCTTCTTTGGTTAGCACCGCAAAGGCGTTGGACATGAACCCCCTGTTTTCCAAAGAGGGTAGTGCATCCACACCTCTAACCATGTAGATGTTCCCCGAGACCCTTTTTAGCTTCATCTCGGGGGCAAAGGCAAAGGCAAGCACCACAAACAGCAGAATAAGTTTAAAGAGCTTATACATTTTTTACCTCCTCATAAAGGTTGTTCTTTTCATAAAGCTTTGAAAGGTTCGTGCTCCTTTTTGTTAGCCAATTGCTCCTGTATAGATGCACCTCCACCAGACCTTCCTGAGGGAACAGTTCCTCCGAGAGCCTGCTTATACTTCCACCCTTTGGAAGGCTATCCAAAAGGCTCTTTAAAAATTCCTGCAGGCTACCCCCGTCGGGCAAAAAGCCTTTTGTTTTCCTTTTACCCATTAGGGTTGAGTAGGTCCCATCCTCTTCTCCCATCAAAAACATGGGCACCCTAAAGTAGGACAGAGAAGATAGCCCATCTAAGAAGGGAGAAAAGACCACAAAGTGCTCTACTTTTTCCCTAAGCTTGGAAATTCTTTCCGAGCCATAAAGGTCAAAGAGGTCCTCTCCAAAGATCAGAAGGTTTCTTACCCTTCCCTCCTCCACATGCCTTATTAAGCTTTCTATGGGAGTGAGCTCCTCCCAGGAGAACTTCTCAAGCACGCCCAAAAAGTTCGCCTCTTTGCAGACCAACATAACATCCCAGCCCTTTTCTTCTTTAAACTTTCTAACCTTTGCACCCCACTCCTTGGCGGACTCTCCAAAAACACCCTCTAAGTTAAAGATCAGCAAACCTTTGCCATCCAGTTTTTGAACTTCCTCCCAGCTTATCACCTCTGGGTTTAGCTTTGCGTCCCTTTGTACATTACCCACCTTGAAGACCTTACCTTTTATGTAATAAGAAAGCACCGGTGCTGTGGAGGTTAGGTCCTCTCCCACCAACAGGAACTGGGAATAATTCTTCAGGTCCTCAATGCCTATGGGCTTATACTCTCCGTAGGTTTGCAAGAAGGGATAGAGGTTGGCGGTTAATGTAGTGCTAACCAAGGCGGAGCTTCTTTGGGCAATCTCCTTAAGAAGGGCTAAGTTTTCGTTGCTGAGGTATCCAGATATAACTATGGCGGTAGTGCCCTCACCCTTTAGGTAGGTGGCAAGGATCTGGGCGGTGTTGCTAAAGGTCTCCTCTTTACCAAAAAGCTGGGACTTTTTTAACCTGCTGTCGTTCAAAAGGTCGTAGCCAAAGAAGGCTTTGGCACATATATCCAAGCTGTCGGTGGGCTTGGTTCTATACACCTTTTCTTTGGACCTCAAGTCTCCCACGCCGTATTCTATTTGCACCTCACAGCCCACGGGGCAAAGGTTGCAGGCGGTCAGGTCCTTTTTCAGTAACCAGCTTCTGGTCCAGTATTTGAAAGGTTTTGAGATTATGGCACCCACCGGGCATACATACACACAGATCCCACACATCTCACAGGTGGAGGCGTCCATGGGTCTTTGGGCGGGTGCTATGTTTGCCTGAAAGCCCCTCTCTTCCACATACAGAGCCCTTGCACCCACCACATCGTCGCACGCCCGAGTGCATCTATAGCATACTACGCATCGGTTGGAGTAATATTCCAAAAAGTCGCTCTCCCAGTCCAACTGATGCCTTTCCTTTTCAAGGGCAGAAACTGGAACTATCTGTCTTTGAGGTCCAAAGAGGGCGCCATAATTTTGCAGGTCGCATTCTCCCGCCTTATCGCATATAGGACAGTCCAAAGGATGCCTTGTCATGAAGGCTTGCAATAGGTATTTTTGATTTTCCACCACCGCAGGATGCTTGGTGGATATAACCATCCCCTCTTCCACTGGTGTATTGCAAGAGGTTATAAGCCTTCCCGTCTTCTCGTTATACACAATACACATCCTACAGGCACCTATGATTCTCAACCTTGGATGGTAGCAAAAGTAAGGCACATCTATGCCTGCATCCAGCAAAGCCTGAAGCAGGGGCTTGCCCCTTTCCACCTCAAGGGTTTTCCCATCTACGGTTATAGTAGCTATAGATGTCATGCACTTTCCTCCTTATAAGCTAATATTATTAACTACTTCTAACTTCCCATACCACTTTTTGCCCCCTTTTCATAAGTTCCTCCACCACCTGCACTGCAGACTCAAAATCAAAGACCTTTCCCCCAAAGCCCTTTGCGAACTTCTCTGCGTCTTCTTTATTGCCAAAGGCTATGGCGGAGGGGCTACAGCAAGGCACCGCCGAAGAATCTACCACATACCAAGCGGAAAAGCAGTTAATTGGGTTGCCCGATATAAAGTCTCGGGTCATGCAGGATTGGACCTCGTTGCCCTGAAGTTCCTTAAAGAGAAGAAGCCCACAGTGGGCACAGCAGGCACAGACCGTTTTACCCCTAAGCCTATACACAAACTCCAGCCGTTTGTCGGATGCCTTCCCACAGTAAGCGCACACGCCTATCTCCTGAACCTGTTTTTCCTCTTCCCTTTTCAAAAGAAGCTCCCCGTGTTTTCTTACGATCTTTCCCTCCCTTTCCAACTCTCTAACATCCCTGTATATTGTCATGAGGGAAACGCCAAAGTGCTCCGCAAGGGTTTTAACATTGTTGTATCCCTTTGCTATGAGTTCAAGTATCTGTTCTTTCCTGTCCATTTTGCATTATAAATTTAACATTGTCTGTATAAACTTTTCAACTCCCACGCTTGCCTTTTCCCTTATAACTATGTCCGCTATCTCGGATATGGGAGTGCTTTCTGGGTTTATCTCTACCACCTTTGCACCATGCTGTTTTGCCACAAAGGGAAGAAGTCCTGCCGGATAGACAACCCCCGAGGTACCCACCACCAAAAACACCTCGCAGGACCTTGCCAACCGCTCAGCCTCTTCTAAAGCATCCAATGGCAAACCCTCTCCAAACCAAACCACCGCCGGTCTCAAAAGCCCATTGCAAAATTTACACTTTGGAGGTATCTCCCTTAAAGGCACATCGTAATTTTCATACTCCTTTTCACAGCTTATGCATCGGACCCTCCATATGTTCCCATGAAGTTCTATGACCTTCTTTGTGCCTGCCCTTTGATGTAAGCCATCCACATTTTGGGTGATTATTACCGCGTTCATCTGTGCCAAAAGCTTGTGGGCTCTGTTGGGCTGTGCCTTGCTTATAAGTTGTCTTCTCCAATCATACCATTCCCAAACCAGTTTGGGATTTTTTCTAAAAGCCTCCGGCGTTGCCAACTCTTCGGGCTTGAAGTTCTTCCAAAGTCCTTCTTTGCCCCTAAAGGTGGGAATACCGCTTTCCGCAGACACACCCGCCCCTGTTAAAACCACCAAGTTCATCATAAATTTAATTTTTAACCATCTTACTGCCCATAAACAACTCCAAAACCTGAACCTAACTGGGTGCTTTTGCCCCCTTTCTTGTTAGAACTATAAAACGCCCTCCCTTAAGAGTTTTTCCACATACATATGCGCACTTGTCAGCTTAACAGTTTAACACCCATCTGGTGAAAGGGTGGTAGCTGGGCTTTTACGCTTTGGAGATATTTTAGTTTCCTATTGTAAAATTTTATTAGCCAGATTATATTTAATCCAGAAGGAGGAGTAAACATGGAAGACCTGAAGAGGTCTGCGGAAGAACTATTTCAGAAGGCTTACATACTCCATATGACTGGCGAGCTTGATAAGGCAATAGAACTTTACGAAAAGTCCGCGGAGATTTACCCAACTGCCCAAGCATACACCTTTATGGGTTGGGCATACAGCATGAAGGGAGATTACGAAACCGCCATAGAACTGTGCTTGAAGGCTATAGAACTGGACCCAGATTTTGGCAACCCTTACAACGATATAGGCTCATACCTTATTGCCTTGGGAAGGTATGACGACGCTATTCCTTGGCTGAAAAAGGCTATAACCGCCAAAAATTATGAACCAAGGCACTATCCACACATAAACCTTGCCCGCGTCTATCTGGCAAAGGGTATGTTCAAGGACGCCCTGCAGGAGCTGGAAACCGCCATCAAGATCGCCCCAGACTATAGACCAGCCCACATTCTAAGGCATCAAATACTGGCAATGCTGAACTAAATTATTTGCTTTCAAAGAGCGCTTCCCTCTCTATCTCAAAGTAAAGGTGATAGGCATTAACCGGATTAACATCAAAGAAAACGGGTAATTGGGAATAAGCTGGGTCTATCTTTAGCATCTCTTCGCTGGCTTTTGCACGAACCTCTTCCACGCTTAATCCCTCTTCGTAAAGCTTTCTCACCACGCTCCTTATGTCTTGGATGTATTTTTTGGTCCACGCTACCTGCCTTTTGATGTTTTCCTTTCCAAAGAGAGGCTCTCCATGACCTATGGGTAGAACTTCTGGCTCCAACCCAAGGATCTTGTCCAAGCATTCTATCCAACTTTTGGAATTACCCGAGCCGAGGAAGGGCACCCTTCCACCAAAGACTATGTCCCCGGATATGAGAACCTTCTTTGATGGAACCCAAAGCACCAAATCTCCATTGGTATGCGCCTTACACCAGTGATGGACTTCAAACCGTTCTCCTCCCAATAGGATCACCAAGCTTTTATCTACCAAAAGGTCTGGGGCTGTTTGCACAGTACCCTCCATTAAGTCCTTTCCGAGCACGCCCAACCTTGCGTTGAACATCCTTTGGGCTTCATCACTACCCAAATATTCCAAGGCATAGGGATGGGCTATGATGATGGCTCCTTTTTCTTTAAAGGCTTTTGCTCCGTAAAAGTGGTCTGTGTGATAGTGGGATAGGATCAAATACTTTATGGGCTTTCTGGTCTTTGTCTGGACGGTCTCTACGAGCTCTTTTCCCAGTTTGTAAGTGCTGAGGGCATCAAAGACTATAACTCCATCCCTTGTGGTGATAAAGTAGGCGTTGGATATAAAGCCTCTGTTTTTGGACTTACCTGTTCATAAACACCAAAAACCCCGTATATACCAGGGCTAAGCTCCTTTAAAGTTTCCTTAACATGTTTTGGAACTGCAAAAGATATAGAAAGAAAAAGGAGCAGTAGGCTAAAAAGCCTACTCACCCTTTGCCTCCTTTATGGCAGATTTTATGTCTTGGTCTGCCCTGCGGAAGATGTTTGCCTTGTCCTCTTTGAGGTGCTTGCTGTAGGTTTGGAGGAGGAACGGAATGTTTATGTAGCCCACGCCCACCGTTCCGTTAGGCTTTTCGTAGGTATAGACCCGGCAGGGTGCCAAAGTGCCAAACTGAGGAACATCCTTAAGGATAGCCTCCCCGTAAGAGAGATTGCACGCCAAGAATATGGAAAACTTGGGGCTCTCTTTGGATACCTCTATCACATCCAGCACGTTCATGTTTGCCCCGTCCAAGGAGGTTTTGAAGAGTGTTTTAAACTCATCATATCCTAAGCCCTTTACCTCCTCTTCATACACAAGCTCCTCCTTTGGTGGGGGCACTCTAACCGTCTTTAGCTTTTTCCCGCTTTTTTCGGAGAGAGTCGCCCTAAGCTGTTCATAGGTTTTGCTTACTGCCAACCTTTCCTCTTTGGTTAGCCTGTTGCCATACTTAGAGAGAAAAACATTTTCGTTTATCAGGGTTGCGTAGATCTTTCCATCCTTTGACTGATGCACCGCTACGCTACAGGGCACCACATTGCTGAGGGCAGGCGCCTTAAGGAGGATGCTTTTCATCTCTGGCATTTCACAGCCAAAGATCACATAGTAGTTAGGAAAGTCCCCAGAGCCCCTTGCCCTTATGGCGTCGGATATGGTAAGGACCCTTATAACCTTTATTCCCTTTTCCTCCATTCCTTTTTTTACATCATCCACCGCCTTCTTGAAGTCCCTTTCCTTCAGAGGGTAGGTAAGATACATCACCTTTATTGGGTCCATCCCAAAGGAAAAGAAAAAGAGGGAGAGGAGAAGAACGAGAAACTTTGCCATTTTTTTACCTCCAGAAGCAGTCTGTGTTGTAAGGGTGGTCTAAAACCTTCACGTTGGGCTTTCTTTCCACCACCAACTCCTTCTTCTTTTTAATGTAGTTTATCACGATCTCCCTTATGTCCGCCTTCTCTGGTTGCACTCCGGGTGGGGGTGGTCCTCCATAGACAGCCACCAAGTATTCTTTGTTTTCTTCCAAAGGCTTGCCCTTGATCCTTACATTCCTGATACGCTCTCCCTGTTTGGCATTTACCTTTAGCTCATACTCTACGCCGTATATCCTTGACATATCTCCACCTTGTTGGTATAAAGGATTGGGATTAAACACATTGTCCGCCACATCCTCCCAGAGCGCCAAAAGGTCTTTGCCTTTCCTTTTGAGCAAGAATACTTGAGGATAGGTAATTCCGAGCACATTATAAACATCCTCAACCCTTACGGGACTGTTTGGTAAAACCGCCGGTCCCCACCTGTAGCCGGGGGAGGTGGCCACATCCAAGCTCATTACCGCATCCACACCGTGGAAGTAGTCCGCCAAGGCTTCGCCTATGAGCCTATCCCAAGTGCTGTATAGGGTGTCCCTCTTGTAGAGGAACGTCCTTGTGGTAGCTATAACTTCGTTGAACTCCTTTTCGTAAGGTTTATACCATTTTTGCACAAGCTCCTTAGCACCCTTGTCTTCTGGGACAACATCCGCAAGAATGGGAGTAAGCTTGAACCTATAGCCCACCAACCTTTTGTTTCTCACCTCCAGGTCCATCACCCCCACGAACTTTCCGTGGCTTCCGGGGGAGACAATTAGCGTATCTCCCACCTTTACCGGAGTGGGCGTTACATCGTGGGTGTGCCCAGAGATTACCACATCTATACCCTTCACCATCTTCATAAGGGCTATATCCAGGGGTAAGCCGTCGTGGGAAAGTAGCACCACCAGGTCTACCTTGTGCTTTTCCCTGAGTTCGTTCACATAGTTCTGTAGTTCCTCAGGTCTTACGCCAAAACGCCAGCCTTCCGTATAAACCCTCGGGTTTGCCAAGGGAGTAAATGGGAAAGAGCTTCCTATAATGCCTACCTTCACCCCATTAACTTCTCTTACGTCGTAGGGTGGGAATATGAGGTCCCCAAAGGTATCGTCGGTTATGTTGTAAGAGATAAACTTAGCCTTTAAGTGTTTATTGACGATCTCCAAAAACTTTTCCTTTCCTACCGTCACATCCCAGTGGGCAACAATGTATTCGTAGCCCACGTAGTTTAGCCAATCCACTATTGCCATTCCGTCGGTTTTTAGGGCTATGCCAGAGGTCACCCAAGTGTCTCCACCGTCAAGTATTAGGCATCTGTCCCTTCCCCTCTGATTGACCAAAGTTTTTATAACCGTTGCCATCTGGGGAGCACCGCCCGTTTTCCCATACTCCCTGGCTAACCTCAAAAAGCCCATGCAGGTCATGGTGTACGCTTCCAGGGTGTTGGGCTTTAGGTTGTAATACTTGAGAAAGTCCATACCTGCCAAAAAGCCGGGTGTTCCCTTTAGGTTCTCGGGGACAATAAGATTCATGGGCTCGGGGAAATAGACGGGCTTTAGGTGCCCGTGGATGTCTGAAGTAAAGACCAAAGACACATTACCGTAGGGCTTAGTATCCAAAAGCCTTTCAAAGCTCGGCTTTTTACCAAAAGACAGCCCACTAAAGCCAAGGGCTATTACCGCCGAGTATCCGAGTAGTTCCCTTCTTGATAGCATTTTTTCCCTCCTAATAAAAATGTAAAGGGGCATAGCCCCCAAGTTTTTACTTATTAACGGGCGATTCAGGATGTAAAAGGTACGTAGCTATGTTCATAACATCCTCGGGAGATAGTGATCCATGATAGCCAAACCGGGGCATAGCGGAGCAGGGAAATGCATGCCAAGAGTTATAAACGATCTTATAAACCGTCTTTAGCTTTTCCAAACCCTCAGGACTGTTCATGTTCTCTTTGGTTATGCCATACCTTTTTCCATAACCCGTGAGCTGTGGTCCCATGGTCCCACCGGGAACGCCCTTCTCTATAAGGTGGCAGGCGTAGCAGTTCCCGCCCTTGTCGGTAGGTTTATCGGAAAAACCATAACTTGCATACCTTCCACCCCTTGGGTTATCCACCAGTTTTTTACCCTCTTTCCAATCTCCCCAAGCGATGCCCCACTGAGGATAGGTTATATTCTTGTTCTCAAGCTCTATAACCTTTTGGACTGCTTGGGCGGGCATTGCTTCCATTGAGGGATACTGGGAGCATATCCTTTGGGATTCGTCTTGCTCTAACTTCCATAGGAACTTTGGGTCCTGTTCAAAGCCGGAGAGTAGCACCCGCCTAACCTCTTCTGGCTTTACTCCAGCCTCTTTTTTGGTGGGTTGCTTTTTCTGTTGGGCGGGAGAAATACCAACCAAACCAATGGCTAAAAGTCCCAAAAACAGTACCTTCTTCATCTCTCACCTCCCTATGCCCGGAACTTTTATCTCAGTGCCGTTGGCGGTGCCATACAAAAAGGCAGACAGTGCAACCGCCAAGTCTGAGTGGGGTTCAAAGGTGGGCCATCTCATCTGTCTTATACACTCCGCATACCTGTAGTGCATGGTCACGGGCTGAGACCACCGCACCAAATACTTTGGGAATATGGATACTGCCTGTCCTGCTTCTCCGGGTCTGTCCGCACTCCAGAGCTTTGTCGCCCTTATTCTAGCTTCCTTTTGCCCCGCGTGGCAGGTGGCACAGTTAAAATCCCAAGGTCCAAGCCTTGCGTAGTAAATCTGCTTACCTATCTCATACATACGCCTAACTTGTGGGTCCTTGAGATTAACGTTGATCTTTTGACCGTTAGAAGCCATAGACACATACATAACTATGGCGTCGTATTCGCCCATGCATTGGCTTTTGCCCCAACACTGTTTGGCAAATTTTTTAACCTGTTCTGGCGTCATGCCCGCATACTGCTGAAGGCACCAACCGATCCTAGTTTCAAGGTCCATCACCCTTTTGGCATCGGGGAAATACCTCGGTAGCTGCGCCAATGCACCCTCTATTTTACCCGGTCCAAGCCCAAAGTCGCACTTATCAAGGTTGTATTTCTTGAAGGCTTCCTTGCCCATCTCCGCCCATATCTCACCGGGGTTTATTCCCTCCGCCATCATCCTGTTGAACTCCTGCACAAGCCTTATCTCCTCTTCGGGAGACAGCTCTTGATCCTGGGCTTTAACGGTTTGGTAGCCCAAAAAGCCCGCACAAGCGAGCCCAAAAACCGCGGAGGTCAGAAGTATTTTTCTCATGGTTTCTCCCTCCTTATTTAACGGTTATCTCCGCAGTCTTTTCCCACTTTCCACCCTTGTTGTCTTCATAAACGATCTTTATCACTCCAGCGCTCTCTACCTTTAAAGGCAAAGCTATGAACGGGTTGGCGCTAACACCTCCTCCCATGTTCATCTCGCTTACAAGCTGGTCGTTGTAAAAGAGCTGGAGCTTGGTTATATAATGTCCCGGGATCTCCTGACCAGTCTGTGGGTCCCTCCTTGTGGGTGTCATAGGGTGGGTGATGACCATTTGCACCCTAATAACTTGTCCCTTTTGTGCTTCTTTTGGCACACGGACTATAGCTGTTCCTGTAGCCATTGAACACCTCCTTTATAGAATTTTTAGTTTGTTAGCTTGTGTTATCCGCAACCACCGGCAGTTACCTTAACCTCCTTGGTTGCCATTACAAAGGTGCCATCCTTTAGTTGCAAAATAGCCCTAACATTAGAGGTCTCTCCCATTTTGATCCTTGTGGATAGGAACACCTGTCCATTTTGGGGTGTGAATTTCACATCCGCTATCCAAGGAGTAGGGTTTTTGTCCACAAAGACCCAGAGCCTTTCCACTTTGTCTACTGGTATGTCCGCCTCCACGGTGATGGGCACATTGGCACCAGATTCCGCAATGGTGGGAACGGTTAGCTTGATCTCTGCGATCTCTTTAATTGCATTTAGTTCCACTCCAAGCCTCTTTTTGACTTCCTCTTCAAGCTTGGAAGCCGCAAAGGCGGGCTTGATGGCTGGGGCAAAGGTAAACCCCGCTACTGCTACTGCGCTGAGCAGTAAAAACTTTCTTCTGTCCATGTTTATACCTCCTAACAGGTTTTTATGCTGTAAAGTTTGCAAGCCCTGTTTATGGCGTTTAGGTAGTCTCCTTTGGGTCTGCTACCAAAGATAAGGCTGACTACCTTGTCTTGCTTTGGGTCGTATATAACAAGGGTGGGGGTTCCGGGCACGCCAAACCTTCTTGCCAACTTGCTCCCCTCCTCCGACCTAATGTCCAGTTCCACAAATAGAAAGTTCCTTAGCTTTTTTGACACTTCTTCATCGGAGAAGACAAATTCCTCTACCTGAGAACAGTATGGGCAAAACTGACTTTTGAAGTAGAAGGCTATTAGCTTATTCTCGGATACCGCCCTTTGGATAGTCTGTTCTACTGGATTTGCAAGGGCAAAGCCCACCCACGCAAAAAGCACCAAGAAAAAACCATTAATGAGATTGTTTCTCATGAGAAAAAAATATACACGCTGATCGGCGGTTTTGTCTTAATTTTTTCTTATAGTGCATATAACAAGGGCTTATATAAGGATTTTTGAATGTTCTTATAAGGGCAACCTTCTGTGCTTTATGTAGTAAAGGACTGTAAGGGTAATTAAAGTTAGGGTTATAAAAGCGGAAAGTGGAAATGCTAAGGTTCTGTTTATTCTCAGAAAAGTGTCAAGGAGTAAAAGGAAGAGCAGATAAAAGCCGTAGGCTACCAGCACAAAGGATAGAAATTGAGAAAAATAGTGTTTAACCCTTTTTAGCATTCAAGCCTCCAGCATTTTTTCAATGGTTATTGCAGCACATTCTCCTAAAGCTTTTAGGTTGTAGCCTCCCTCAAGGGCAAAAAGCACGGGCAGGTCCATTCTCTTGGCGGTTTTTAGAATGCTTTCCACGATCTTTGCCACGCCCTGTGTGCTAACGTTCAAAAAGGTTAGCGGATCATCTTTGTGGATATCGTAGCCCGCGGAGACCAAAAGAAATTGGGGGGAATACTCGTAAATGAGCTTGGGCACCAGGTTGGTGTATATGTCCTCATAATCTGCGTCCCCCGTTCCCGCACTCAAGGGCACGTTGTAGGTGTAGCCGTAGCCTTTTCCTATACCCTTTTCTTCCGCAGAGCCGGTGCCCGGATAAAAGGGATATTCGTGTGTGGAAAAGTAAAAGACCCTGTCCTCTTCGTAGAAGCTCCTTTGGGTGCCGTTGCCGTGATGGGCATCAAAGTCTATTATGAAAACCCTATCAAAGCCTTTTTTTAGCAGGTAGTGGGCGCCGATGGCTATGTTGTTAAAAATGCAAAAGCCCATAGCCCTTGACCTTTCTGCGTGATGCCCCGGTGGTCTTAGGGCACAAAAGACTGCAGATACTTCCCCAGAAAAAAGCCGGTCAATGCCCTCAAGCACTCCACCCACTGCATATAGGGCAGTCTCATAAGACATATTACTGGCGTAGGTGTCTGGGTCCAGATACCCTCCTCCAGAGGCACAAAAATCGTGGATCTCTTGGATGTAGTTTATGTCGTGGTTTAAGCTAACCTCCTCCACTGTTGCCCTTCTTGGCTTGATCTTCTGTAGATGCTTAAAAAGCCCTCTGTTTTCTATCTCTTGCATTATGCTTATGAGCCTGTCTTTGTTTTCGGGATGCCCCTTTTCGTTGTGCTCCAAATATATGTTGTCGTAGACTATGCCCGTTTTCATTGAACGCCTCCTCCGAGCCTTTCCTTCAGTTCCTCCAGCTTAGTTAGCTTTTCCCATGGAAGCTCCTCTTTGCCAAAGTGTCCGTAGCAGGCGGTCTTTTTGTAAATGGGCTTTCTTAGGTCCAAAAACTCTATCATCCTTCTTGGGTTTAGTGGAAAGACCTCCCGCAGGGCTTCCTTTATTCTTTCCTTTTCCACCCTTTCGGTGCCATAAGTTTCTATATCAAAGGCAATGGGCTCGCTGACGCCAAAGGCATAAGCCAACTGAACAAGACAACGCTCCGCAAAGCCTCCAGCCACCACATGCTTTGCCATCATCCTTGCCAAGTAGGATGCGCTCCTGTCGGTCTTTGTAGGGTCTTTGCCCGAAAAGGCACTTCCTCCTGAGTAGGCGGTGTCTCCGTATGCGTCGGAGACGATCTTCCTCCCTGTCTGCCCCACATCAGCCACAGGACCACCAAGCACAAACCTGCCGGAGGGATTAACGAGAATTCTGGTTTCCTTGCTTATATACCTGCTGGGCACCACCTTCTTTACCGCCTCCTCCACCAGGTAATCCTTTAACTTTTCCAAAGACACATCCGGGTCATGCTGGGCAAAGAGTATGATGTCTTTCACAAAGAGTGGCTTTGTGCCTTCATAGGCAACTGTAACAAGGGCTTTTCCGTCCGGCCTTAAAAAGGGCGCCCTTCCCGTTTTCCGAAGGTCTGCCAACTTTTTAGAAAGAGAGTGTGTCAAGCTTATCGGAAGTGGCATATAGCTCTCTGTTTCGTTGCAAGCATAACCTACCACCACCGCAGTGTCTCCCGCACCCTCTTGGGATAGCCCGAGCACGATCTCTGGGCTTTGTTCCTCTATGGATATGATCACCGCGGATGCGTCCGCATCAAAGCCAAGCTCCGGTCTGTTGTAGCCTACCTCCTTTATAGTGCTCCTAACGATTCCCGGAATATCCACATAGCCTTCGGTGGATACATGCCCCGCCACAAAGGTCATACCCGATATTACCATTACCTCTAAGGAGACCCTGCTGTAGGGGTCCTTTCTTAAAAACTCGTCCAAAAGGGCGTCTGCTATGAGGTCTGCCACCTTGTCTGGATGTCCCTCCGTGGGAGATTCTGCCATCCTTATGTGCATGGTTTTAAAATTATAAACCGCACCTAAACAATTTCTATTATTCAAGCCAAGGTGGTTTTTTGTGCAAAACCTTAAAGTATTTGATATAATGGAAAGCATCAAACTTTTAACAGGAGGTGAGGGCTATGAAGAAGCTTACCCTTTTAGGACTTGGTTCCATCTTTTTGCTTGCAGGCAGTTCAAAGGCTGGGCCTTTAATTGATTTTGAAGCGTCAATCGGTGCTATCCAACAAAAACCAAGAGGCTATGTTTCTTATAAACCGCTTCAGGATGTTGACAGAATTGATGTTAAAAACGATGCTCACCTTGGGGACAAAACAAAGCCATGGGTAAAACTTAAGCTGGAACATTCAATCCCCGTAGTACCTAACATTAAATTGGCCTACATGCCAATGAAATTTGACGGAAGCGGAGTATTAACAAGAGATATAAACTGGGGTGGGCGTACATATCAAGCAAACGCAGATTTTAACTTATCAGTAAAGCTTGACAGAGTTGATACCACTTTATACTACAACCTGCCATTTATAAAAACCGCTACCGCTGGAAAATTGGACGTAGAGCTTGGATTGGACATAAGAACAGTTATGTTTGATGGGAAATTAAGCGGTACAGAAAAAAATACAAATCAAAGCATTTCAGAGAGCAAATCTATAACATTGCCCATACCAATGGGTCATCTTGCAGTGGAGGTAAGACCTATCAATCAGGTGTCATTGGTGGGAGAGCTTAATTACATTAGCTACAGCAAAAATACCTATTATGACTACGCAGTGGGTTTAAGATTAAACTCACATGGATTTGTGCAGACCACATTAAAGCCCTTTGTGGAAATGGGCTATAGACATGAAAAACTGAAATTAGATGAAAAAAGTGTAAAAGCAGACTTGAAAGTAAAAGGTTTATACGCATTAGTGGGAGTGAGGTTTTAGGGTGATTCATACGGAATCTACGAACAGTAGGCGGGTTATCTAAGCCAATTTTTTGCTTTTAGCCTGCCTGCTGTTTTTTCAATTCTTTATTCTTTATAATTAGAACATGGCTGGTGTTTGGGAAGAAGCCTTAGTGGAAGAAGTTATCTATTTGATAGCCCACCTTGCCCAATCGGAACAGCATCTTATGGAGATAGAGGGGGAGACAAAGTTGGAGGACCTAATGCCCATAATAGACGGGCTGAGGAACAAAAGGAAGATGGTGGGGGATGTGCTCTTTTCAGTGCTGAGGATAGAAGGAGAAAAGGAAAAGGAAGAATTCCGCACAAAGCTTGAGAGCCTTTGGTGTTCCCTAAAGCGTCTTGCCATGGCGTTGGTGCATTGCGACGAGACGGTGGAAAAGCTTATAAGGAGGCTTGAGTGCCACCTGCAAAGCAGAGATAGGGAAAAGGCAAAGGAGTTGTCCGAAAAGGTAAAGGAGCTGTACGAGGTTAGACAATCCATCAGAAATTTTATAAAGATGCTTTTGTTTGATATTTCCAAAAAATTGAGCTCCGCACCGCAGGTTAGGTGCAGAGAGGACCTATGCACCTTGGAGTAAAACATGCCCTACAAGGACCTAAGGGAATTTTTAAGAAGGATTGAGAAGGAAGGAGAACTGGCAAGGATCAGGGAGGAAGTTTCTCCCATCCTTGAGATTACCGAGATCACAGACCGGGTTTCCAAGATGCCCAAGGGCGGAAAGGCTCTGCTCTTTGAAAAGGTAAAGGGCTATTCCATCCCAGTTTTAACCAACATGCTGGGCTCCGAAAAAAGAGTAAAGTTAGCCCTTGGGTATGAGAACCTTGAGGACATAGGCTGGAAGCTATACAAGCTTTTGAGACCGGAGATTCCACACACCTTTTTGGATAAGCTAAAGAAACTGCCCGAGCTAAAAAAGCTAAACGATGCCCTCCCAAAGGTGGTAAAGGACGGTCCTATCCGGGAGGTAATAAAAAGGGAAAAGATAGATGTCCTTGGGCTCCCCATATTGCAATGCTGGCCTGAAGACGGCGGAAGGTATATAACCTTTGGGCAGGTAATCACCAAGGACCCAGAGAGCGGAATAAGAAACGTGGGACTTTACAGGGTTCAGGTGCTATCTCATACCGAGCTTGCCTTGCATTGGCAGATCCACAAGGACGGAAACCATCATTACTGGAAGGCAAAGAGGCTAAAAAAGAGGCTGGAGGTGGCCATAGCCTTTGGTGGAGACCCGGTGCTCTCTTATGTGTCTTCCGCACCACTTCCACCGGAGGTGGATGAATACCTATTTGCGGGTCTAATAAGGGAAGAGGGCGTGGAGCTCATAAAGGGCATAACGGTGGATTTGGAATATCCCGCCCATGCGGAGGTCGTTATAGAAGGCTATGCGGACCCAGAGGAGCCCTTGGTGGATGAGGGACCTTTTGGAGACCACACGGGCTTTTACACCCCGGTGGATAAATACCCCAAGATGCACATCACCGCCATACTCCACCGGAGGGACCCCATATACGTGGCTACCATAGTGGGAAAGCCACCTCAAGAGGACAAATACATCGGCTGGGCAACGGAGAGGATATTTTTGCCCCTTATCAAGTTCAACCTGCCCGAGGTGGTGGATTATCACCTGCCAGCGGAAGGATGTTTTCACAACTTCTGCTTTGTGTCCATAAAGAAAAGATATCCGGGGCATGCCTTTAAGGTAGCCTACGCCTTGCTCGGGCTTGGTCTCATGTCTCTAACAAAGCATGTGGTGGTCTTTGATGAGGATATAAACGTCCATGACTTTGGAGAGGTGCTTTGGGCTTGGGGCAACAATGTAGACCCCTCAAGGGATGTGCAAATTCTGAAGGGTCCCATAGATGTTTTGGACCATAGCACCAACGAGGTGGGCTTTGGTGGAAAGATGATAATAGACGCAACAACTAAGTGGAAGGAGGAGGGCTACACAAGGCAGTGGCCCAAGGTTATTGAGATGTCGGAGGAAGTGAAAAAACGCATAGATGCCATTTGGGATAAACTGAACCTTTGAATTAAATTAATCCCTATGTGCGGTATTTTTGGAATTTTTGGAGTGGAGAACGCCGAAAAGTATGCCTTTTTTGGTATATACGCCCTCCAACACAGGGGGCAGGAAAGCGTAGGCATTGCGGTTTCTGACTTTGAAAACATAAAGGTGGTAAAAAAGGAAGGATTGGTGCTGTCTGCCATAAAGAAGGAAGACTTAGAACAGGCTAAGGGCTACCTTGCCATAGCCCACGTTAGGTATGCAACCGCAGGCAGGTCTGGAGCCTTCAACGCCCAACCTTTTTTAAAAAAAACACCCATAGGTGAAGTGGCAGTAGCCCACAACGGCAACCTAATAAATTTCAAAGAGCTAAAGGACGAGCTTTTGCGAGAGGGAGAGGCTTTTGAGTACGATTCTGACACAGAGCTTTTCCTTTCCCTCCTTGGCAAGGGGACCTACACACCCGAGGGCTTAAAGCTACATCCCGAGGATGAAGAGCTTTTACCATACTTTTTTTATGTTTTAAAAAGGGTACAGGGTGCCTACAGCGTGCTTTTCCTCTTAAAGGACCGACTCATAGCCATAAGGGACCCATACGGCTTTAGACCTTTGCTTATGGGAAGGTTGAAGGATGCCATACTCTTTGCCTCCGAGAGCTGTGCCTTTGATATTCTCTCTGGAGAATTTTGGAGGGAGGTAAAGCCGGGGGAGGTGGTGGTAGTAAGCAAAAGCGGTATAAGGAGCTACTTTCCCTTTAGTTCCTCAAAGAGGGCTATGTGCATCTTTGAGTTTGTTTATTTTTCAAAGCCAGAAAGCTACATATTCAACGAATGGGTTTATAACGTAAGAAAGAAAATGGGCGAAGTGTTGGCACAGGAGGATGAACTGATTGCGGATGTGGTGGTGCCTGTGCCAGACTCGGGCGTAGTGCCAGCCCTGGGTTACTCTCAGAGAAAGGGTATTCCCTTGGAGCTTGGGCTTATCAGAAACCACTACGTGGGAAGGAGCTTTATTGAACCCACCCAAGAGCTGAGGGACATAAAAGTGCTCATGAAGTTAAACCCAAACCCGGCGGTCCTAAAAGGAAAAAGGGTGGTGGTAATAGATGACTCCCTCGTCAGAGGAACCACCTCCAAAAAGATCGTGAGCATGTTAAGAAAGGCAGGGGCAAAGGAGGTGCATATGCGTATAGCGTCTCCTCCGGTTATCGGTCCCTGTTATTACGGCATAGACACACCCACAAAGGAAGAACTCATAGCTACAAAGTTCAGCGTCCAAGAAATCGCAGAGTTTATAGGGGCAGACTCCCTTAAGTATCTATCTTTGGAGGGACTAAAAAGCTGTGTGGAAGACCCAGAGGACTTTTGCACCGCCTGTTTTAGTGGGCAGTATCCTTTGGAGGTAAAAGAGGAGGTTCAGAGGATAAGGTAGATACAGCGTCTTTTATGACCCTTATGGTCTCAAGGGCTCTTCTCAGGTCCTTTAAGGGAAGCATGTTTGGTCCGTCCGAAAGGGCTCTGTCTGGGTCTGGATGCACCTCCATAAAGATACCATCGCATCCCACCGCCACCGCCGCCCTTATCAGAGGCAAGACAAATTCCCTCTGACCCGAAGACCTATCGCCACCACCACCCGGCAGTTGCACGCTGTGGGTGGCATCAAAGATCACCTTGGTGAATTGGGACATAATCACCAAACTCCTGAAATCCACCACCAAGTTGTTGTATCCAAAGGATACGCCACGCTCAGTGATGTAATAATCCACCGCACCACCCACCTTTAACTTTTCCACCACATTCTTTGCATCCCAAGGTGCCATAAACTGTCCCTTTTTCACGTTCACAGGCTTTCCGCTTTTAGCACAGGCTAAAACCAGATCCGTCTGCCTACTCAAAAAGGCAGGAACCTGCAACATATCCACCACTTGGGCAGTAGGCTCCACCTGCCATGCTTCATGCACATCGGTGGTAGTCTTTAACCCAAACTCTTTTTTTACCTTCTCAAGGACCCTAAGCCCCTCCTCCAAACCGGGACCCCTGAAGGACCTTACCGAAGACCTGTTTGCTTTATCAAAGGAGGATTTAAAGTAAAAATCAAACTCAGGAAACTCCACGGAGAGCCTGCTGAGTTCTTCTGCCACCCTAAAAACTACATCCTTGTTTTCGATAACACACGGACCGGCAATTATTAGCATGAAAAAATTATAAGCCCCCGCAGACGCGGGGAGAAAGGCTTATTGAATTTCTATTTTTGCCTCTTTGGAGGTCTTCTCTTTGGGAAGCCTTATTTCCAAAACGCCATCCTTGAACTCCGCCTTTACGCCCTCAAGCTTGACCTCCGCCGGCAGTGCCACCACCCTCTCAAACTTTCCATAGACCCTTTCTACCCTATGGTATGTTTCTGTCTTTTCTTCCTTTTCCTCCTTCTTCTCTCCTCTTATGATCAGGCTGTTGTCCCTTACCAGCACTTCCACATCTTCCTTTTTCACACCGGGCAGTTCTGCCTTTACCACCACCTCACCGTCCGTTTCATACACATCCAACGCAGGGGCAAAAAACCTTTCCGCAGGCTCTTCCTTAGCAATAAACTCCTCCATGAGCCTGTCAAACTCTCTCCTTATCCTTTCAAGCTCCTCAAAAGGACGCCACACTAAAAGTCCTCTCCTCATGGCTATCACCTCCTTTATAGGTTTTATATGAATAAAATTTAGCATGCTTTTATCAAATGTCAAGGGGTAAAACCTTCCACCTTCCCAGCCCACCACGTAGGGTGATAGCATCCATGCAAAAAGTTGATGTCCTCGCTAAAAACTGGTTTATAATAAAAAAAGGTTTTGAGGGTTCCACTGGGACCCTTGTTCAACTTGGCAACTGAATATGGGTTAGCGTGCCCTTCCGGTGGGCTGTTTCAATTTTGAGAGGGAGGAAGTTTTGATTTTCAAGCTTTTGGAGGGATAGTCTCACCGTAAAGCCGTAATTATGTAATACCGTAATACCGTAATTATGGTCAGTGGCGGAAAGTGTTGGGAGACAGAGATTTGAGTTTGACAATAACAGACTCAACTTTGCATGATCTCGGATTTCGGAAAATTAACTTCATTTGAAAAGGGTGCCCCCTTGACAAAATGATTGATATGTCTTATTTTGGTTAATGTGGTGATTTGGGGTTCTAAGCCCACCGTGTGGGATGGCGACGAAGAATTCGAGGACATTCTGCGAGAGTTTAAGGAAGTTCTAAGCCCACCGTGTGGGATGGCGACCTTTCCACGTGCGTATTTGATGCCATATAGTAGTGCTGTTCTAAGCCCACCGTGTGGGATGGCGACCTTTCATTTTCTCACTTTTCAAGCTTAACCTGACCTCAAGTTCCAAGCCCACCGTGTGGGATGGCGACCAAAAAACACACACCCTTTTCTATAACACTTAAAACAGGTTCCAAGCCCACCGTGTGGGATGGCGATGAAACACGGAGGTAGTACTTACTATTTTTGATAACTACCTGTTCTAAGCCCACCGTGTGGGATGGCGACTTCTCCTCAATTGTGTGGGTGTAAATACGAGGCAGTAAGGTTCTAAGCCCACCGCGTGGGATGGCGACTTCTGTGCATGCTGTCCACTGGCTCTTGCTGGCTTTTGTGTTCCAAGCCCACCGTGTGGGATGGCGATGAAACACGGAGGTAGTACTTACTATTTTTGATAACTACCTGTTCTAAGCCCACCGTGTGGGATGGCGACCCTCCTTTAAACTTAAACTTTCCAGCCAGTCCCATAACTCCAGTTCCAAGCCCACCGTGTGGGATGGCGACAGAGTTGCTGGGAGGGCTGAGGCTTGGGCTGGGAAGGGTTCCAAGCCCACCGTGTGGGATGGCGACGTTTTTCTTTCAAGTCATAAACACTCACTCTTTCCGCGTTCCAAGCCCACCGTGTGGGATGGCGACCCACTCCCGTGCTTTCTTTTTCTAACTCCTTGAGTAGTTCCAAGCCCACCGTGTGGGATGGTGACTTTCCAAGAATTCCATAATCACAATACTCTCTTATCTCGTTCCAAGCCCACCGTGTGGGATGGTGACGTCATTGCACTCATAAAAGGGACCGAAGACTGCAAGGTTCCAAGCCCACCGTGTGGGATGGTGACTCGTGCAGTGTAGGTTCCATGCTATCGCCAGATACCCGGTTCCAAGCCCACCGTGTGGGATGCCTTTTCCCTCTCTTAAACTTTTGAAAACAAAAAGAAAGGGCTTTAACATTTTGAAAGCATGGAAGACCGGTGGATAAAAGAGTGCCTAAGGCAGGCAAAGAGGGCTTTTGATGCTGGAGAGGTGCCGGTGGGTGCGGTGGTGGTCAAGGACGGAAAAGTTATCGCAAAAGCCCATAACAAGGTGGAGAGTTTGCGGGATCCCACTGCCCATGCGGAGCTTTTGGCAATAAAAAAAGCCCTAAAAAAGCTAAACCAAAAATATCTTCATGGTTGCACCATGTATGTTTCTTTGGAGCCGTGTGCTATGTGTGCTTACGCATTGGTTTTAGTCCGTATAGATAAGGTGGTATTTTTGGCACAGGATGAAAGGGCGGGGGCGGTTATGAGCCAGTATAACCTTTTGGATGATCTTAGCTTTAATCATAGGGTAAAGTGGGTTTATAAGCCTTTGGAACCAGCCAAGCTTATGTTAAAGGAGTTCTTCAAAAGATTAAGATGAAAGCCCTTGGCATTGATTTGGCGGGTTCGGAAAGGAGAAACTCGGGAGTGGCATACTTAGAGGATGGCAAGCTAACCTGTTTTGTGTTGCACAAGGATGAGGAGATCTTGGAGCTTTCTAAGGGCTTTTCCTATATCTTCATAGATGCTCCCTTGTCTTTGCCAAAGGGGAGGGCTAACCTGCAGGAGAGGGGTCCCCACTTTAGGGCTTGCGACCTGATGCTGAGGGAAAGGGGCATAAGGTTTTTTCCGGTTTCTTTGGGTCCTATGCGTATTTTGACGGAGAGGGGCATAAGGCTAAAAACTGTGATGGAAGGGTGGGGAAAGGTGGTTTATGAGGTTTTTCCGGGTGCTTTTTATGATGTTATGGGGGTGGGGCGGAAGGATAAAGAGGCTATATTGGAGCTATACAGGAGGCTTGGCTTTAACTTGGAGGACAGAAAATACACTAAGGATGAGATAGACGCCATAGCCTGTTTGCTTACGGGTATTATGTTTTTGGAGGGAAGGGCTGAGCTTTTGGAGGGGGAGGATGGTGCTATAATCATCCCCAAGGCTATTTGAGCTGGAGGATGGCTTTGCCTATCTGTGTGGATGCGTAGGCATACTTTAGGGTGTATTCATAGTCTCCTACCCTTCTGTTTTCCATAGCAACCACATGAAAAAGCTGTTGGTATGAATACAAAAGGGGATGCTTTTTCTTGTATTTGGCGGTTTTTTGTAGCATAAGCAGTGAGTTTTTTGTGCGTTGGTCTGCCACCCTTCTTACCAGCTTTGAGTCAGCCTTAGCTTTATCCTGGTAGATGGTTTCCAATGCGTTGAGCAGGTAATCTAAGGCTAAAGGGTAGCTTTCGTTTTCTTGGCAGTTTTTCAACAGTCCTTCCGCATACTGGATTAACTCATCGTATATGTTATAAGTCTTTACCTCTTCCAGCCTGATGCCAAGCTCTTGGCAGTTGAGGGCAAAGCTAAGATTTACCAACAGCAGAAAAATCAAAAAAAGCATGTAAAAATTTTATGTGCAAAGCATGAACTACAGGGAGTATATTTACAGGTTGGGAAAGGAGGACTTTTACCAGTTCCTGCTGGACTATGGCAAGGGTGTGCGCCTTTTGGGGGAGGGGAAAGAAGATGTGGTCTTTGCGGTCTACGAGCCTTTGCAAGGGTTTGAACCGATTGAGGTTAGGGAAATAAAAGTCATAACACCAAAGGAGGGTTTTAAGCCCATAACTTTGGGCGAGTTCGTGGTTCTACCCCCTTGGCTAAAGCCCATTTTTATAAACCCCGGCAGTGCCTTTGGCACGGGGCTTCATCCCACCACCCAACTGTGTTTGAAGGCTATTGAGGATTTCTTTCTGGAGGGTTGGTCTGCCATTGATGTGGGCTGTGGCTCGGGCATACTTTCTATAGCCCTAAAGCTAAAGGGTGCAAGCAAGGTGGTTGCCATAGACATAGACCCGCAGGCTGTTCAAGAGTGCAAAGCTAACGCAGAGCTAAACCACGTGGAGTTGGAGGTTTATCGGGCACAGCCCAAAGATATAAACCAGACCTTTGACTTTATGGTGGCAAACTTGGAAACCCACATATTTTTTGAGGTAATGGAGGACCTGGTAAAACTCTTTGAAAAAAGGGCAGTGCTTTCCGGCATATACAAAAAGGACGAACTGAGGGAAATGCTAAAACTTTTAGGGAACTATCCCCTAAAGGTCAAAAGGCGCATCTCAAAGAAGGGTTGGTTTTGCTTGGTGGTGGATAGGGTATAATTAAGACATGGTGGAGGAGATTATAAAACGCCTTGAAAAGGTCTTCCCGGACAAGCTGGAGCTTAACTTTAGCACGCCCTTTGAGTTGGTGGTGGCGGTGGTTCTTTCCGCCCAAGAGAGGGACGCCAAGATAAATGAAGTCACAAAGGAGCTTTTTAAAAAATTCAACACGCCCCAGCAGTTTGCCAACGCAAGCTTGGAGGAAATAGAAAAAGAAATAAGCAGTGTAAGCTTTTACAAAAACAAGGCAAAGTATATAAAGGAGATAAGCCAAATATTGGTGGAAAAACATGGGGGCGAGGTGCCAAAGAGTATAGGGGAGTTAGAAAAGCTCCCCGGCATAGGTAGAAAGTCCGCCAACATGATCCTTTACAACGCCTTTGGTATAAACGAGGGAATAGCGGTGGATCGGCATGTTTTGAGGGTCAGCCAAAGGCTCGGTTTAACCAAACAGCAAAAACCAGAAAAGGCAGAGCAGGAACTTATGAAGCTTGTGCCAAAGGATCAGTGGGGCAAGTTCTCAAACCTACTCATTCTGCTCGGAAGATACATATGCACCGCCCAAAAGCCCAAGCACTCCGAATGCCCTCTCTACGACCTTTGCCCCTCTAAAGGGTTATAACCTTGCCCGGGTTGAAGAGATTTTTCGGGTCAAAGACCTTTTTTATGCCCCTTAGTATTTCCATGCCCACGGGACCGAACTGATACTCCAAAAACTTTCTCTTTGTTAAACCCACCCCATGCTCGCCCGTAATAGAGCCGTTGTATCTTAACGTGATCTCAAAAACCTCATCCACCGCCCTTTCTGCCCTCTCTTCCTCTTCCTTGTTTTTCTTATCGTAGAGCAGATTTACATGGAGATTGCCGTCTCCAATGTGCCCAAAGATCGCCATCAAAAGCCCATACTTTTCTCCCACCTTCCGATAATCCCTTATGGCTTCCGAAAGATATACCCTTGGAACCACCACGTCCTCGTTGATCTTGCCAGTCCTCAGGTTCCCCAAGGCTGGTCCCAAACTCTTTCTGGCAGTCCAGAGTTTTTCTGCGGACTCCTCGTCCTCTGCCACCTTTACCTCCAAGCCCATAGCCTTTGCCAGTTCTTCCACCGCCTTTATGTCCTCTTTGACGCCCTGAGGAGAACCATCCACCTCCACCAAAAGCAGTGCGGAAACATCCTTTGGCAAACCAACGGGCTTAAACTCCTCCACCGCCCTTATGGCATCCCTGTCCATAAACTCCAAGGCAGATGGGAATATACCCGAGGTCATGATCTTAGCTACCACCCTTCCCACATCCTCCAAGTTATTAAAAAGGATCAGTGCGGTCCCCCTTGCCTTTGGCTTTGGTATGAGCTTTAGCACTGCGGAGGTTATAAGCCCAAGGGTTCCCTCCGACCCCACAAAAAGCTTGGTTATATCGTACCCTGCCACATCCTTAATAACTGGGTTGCCCGTTTTTATAACCTCTCCCTCTTTTATAACTGCGGTCAAGCCCAAGACATACTCCCTCGTAACGCCGTATTTCAAACACCTTGGACCCCCTGCGTTCTCCGCAATGTTGCCCCCTATGGTGGAATACTTAAAAGAAGATGGGTCCGGTGGATAAAACAGACCAAACCTCTCCACCTCCTGCTGAAACTCGTAGGTTATAACACCCGGCTCCACCACTGCGGTAGCATTATCCACGTTTAGCTGGAAGCGGTTCATTCTCTCAAAGGAGACCACCACACCCTTTTCCAAAGTAGGCACTGCCCCACCCGTCAAACCAGAGCCCGCACCCCTGGGAAATATAGGGATCTCCTCTTCGTAGCACACCTTTACCAACTTTTGCACATCCTTATGAGAGGTAGGAAAGACCACCGCGGAGGGCAAAGCCCTTTCTATGGGTATAGGTGTGGCGTCGTAGGAGTAGAGCTTTCTCTCCACCAACGAAGTTGAGACCTTTTCCCTTCCAAGCACCTCTATCAGCTTATCCACCGGTTTTTTACCCAACAAACCAAACATGGGTTAAATTTTACTCCCTAATGGTCCTTGCGTGTATGATGTGGGGCAGGCAGGAGAGGGAAGGCTTTTCTCCGGAGAAAATTCTGTGGCTTGTGGATAGCCCACATCCCCACTGGATAGAAACCCAAAAGGACAACCTAAAACTTGACTTCAAGGAAAGCGGTTTTAGACAGTTTGTGTCTTTGAGTTCAAAGTATCTAATTACCGATGCTATGCTCATGTTCGGTCTAAACTACGCCAACTCCAAAGCCAAGCTTGTAGATGCCCTAAACCCTTTGCGTCTGACCGTTAGGGTAAATCCCGGCAGCTATTTGGGTATAAGCCATCACTTTTTAGGCGCACCCTTTGAATTGGAACAGGACGAAATCCTAAGGGAATTTCTCAACTCCGCAAGGAAGACCTTAGAAGAGGAAGGCTTTGGTTTGAGTGTAGTTTTAATATCTTACAGTCCCTACTTGGAGGACCTTTTACTCTCCAACTTAGAACGGATCAATGGCTTGAGCTACAAATTTTACGGAGACACGCCATGAAGAACTACAAAGGCATCTTCAGCAAAATGGGAGAACAGTTGGTGGAAAAATACATTGAAGACCTAAAAAAAGAGATCCAAGAAAAGGGGGAAGATCCCGAGCTTTTGTTCAAACTGGGCGTCTGCTACGTGAGGGTCAAGCAAACAGACAAAGCAAGGGAAATATACAAAAGACTAAAGCAGATAGAGCCCACCAAGGCAAAGGAGCTTTTGGATATGATCTATGAGGTTTAGGGAATAAGTTCTATGCTCATCATACCTTTCAGGTATTGGAATATAAACCTTGGATTGGAAGACTATAAAAAATAAACTCAGAGGACAGAGAGATGGTTTAAAATCTTTCCATGCCCTTCTTTTTGATTTCCCTTTTCGGCAAAGACAGACCGGGTATAGTGGCGGAAGTCAGCAAAGTTCTCTACCAGCTCAATCTCAACATAGAAGACTCTTCCATGACGCGGTTGAAGGGAGAATTTACCATAATGCTCATCGTCAGCTCTCCCACCGAGAGAAATGAGGAAGATATTCTATCTGCCTTGGAGGAGGTTAAAGATAAACTCGGGCTTTGGATAGCCTGCAAGAGATTGCCGGAGGACTGGCAGGAAGAGTGCGAAAGAAAAGAGATATACAGGATCGTAGTCTCCGGGGCAGACAAGCCGGGGATCGTGTATAATGTGTCCAAGCTACTCTCCGAAAAGGGAATAAACATCTCAGACCTAAGAACAGAAAAGAAGGGCGGTCTGTATTTGATGTTTATTGAGGGCGAGTCTGAAGAGGACATCTTTGAGGAGCTAAGGCAAGATTTAGAAAGGCTAAGACATCAGCTAAGCATAGACATTTCAGTGGAGAGGGACGAGGAAGTCATTCTATGAAAAGGCTTGAAGTTCTTACCTATCCAGACGAGAGGTTAAAGATTCCATCCTCTGAAGTTCTGGACTTTGGTAAAGAACTGCAGGAGTTTATTGAAAAGCTAAGGTTGGTTATGGCTAACTCCCCCGCTTGCGTGGGCATCGCTGCGCCTCAGGTCAATGTGCATAAGCGTATAATCCTTGTGGATACCTCCAACTCTAAGCACAAAGAGAACAAACTGAGCCATGGCTTTATGGTCCTGATAAACCCAACGATAAAAAGGTTTGAGGGAGAGTTAATCGTAAGAGAAGGATGCCTCAGCGTGCCCGATTACACGGGAAATGTAAAAAGACACTATTGGATAGAGGTTGAGGCTATGGACCCAAAGGGAAACCCGTTTGTTTTTGATACAGAGGGCTTTGAGGCGGTTGTAATCCAACATGAAATAGACCACTTGGAGGGCAAGCTATTCATTGAAAGAGTCCTCTCACCCAAGGACCTATTCAAAAGGAAAGTTTATAGATAGCCCGTGCTAAACTATATAACGTGCAAAGGCTCATCCTTTTAACCACCCTCTTTATGCTCCTGTCCATATCCCTGTTTGAAGGGCTAATTATAATTCTGACCGCATATACCTTTTACTCCATCGCAAGAGGTGGGCTAAAACCTTACGGAAGGTTGTTCTTCCCTCTGCTCCTTTACGCCATCCCCACCTTGTTATCAACCATTTTATACACTCCCTCCCATTTGGGAAAGGGTATAGAAAGGTCTTTGTTTTTGCTTGTGTATCCTTTGGGTGGCAAAGAAAAGCTCCGCTATGAGTTTTTTAAAAAGTTCAACCTCTTTTTGATAATGGCGGGCGTTCTTTTGATCCCTGTGGTTATCTATAAGTTTCTCAGAACAGGACAGCCCGCCCCCCTTTGGGGTGGTTGGTTTGAAGTGGGACTGCTCTATTCCTTTTTTTCCCTATGTGCTTTAGCTATGTTTTTATACACCAAGAGAGTCTATTACCTTTTACTCTTTTTGCTCTTTTTGGGCTTTGTGTTTTTTAGCATGAGAAGGTCTGCCATGCTTGGTTTGGTCATCACGCTGATTTTCCTTCTTTACCTACTCAGAGGTGTTATCTCTAAAAAGGTCTTAGCATTCGTTCTGCTTTCCTTGACCTTTGCGGGCTCTTTGACCTTTGGCATTTTGGTGGAAAAAGACCACCGCTTTGCCACCGCTTGGGAGCTAATAACGGGCAAAAGAGCCTTAGACGACCAAGCCCTCAACTCCATTTCAAGCCTAAGGTGGGAGATCTTCAAAAAGGGTTTAGAAGTGTTGCAAAAAGACATAAAGGAAAAGAACTACTTGGAGCTTTTGATAGGACACGGCATAAACTCCGGCTACTATCTGGAGCCCAAATCTCCCGTGGGTGGCACCTACGAATCTGTGTTTTTACTTTCTGAACTCATAGAAAAGGGCGTTCTTGGTCTTGCGGGCATTCTGTGGCTTTGGTTTGCCTACTACTCTTTCTTCTTCCGCTTCAAAATAAGGCAAAGGGAGGACCTTTTACTCTTGCCTTCCTTATCTTTCCTGTCCGTTTTGCTAATTGGTAGCATATTCACCGGCTTTTGGGATGCTATGCTTCCTTGGATCCTTCTTATGTTTAGGGTAGTGGAAAGACATGGAAAAGCACATTAAAAAAATACTTCTCATTATGGTGCATTCCGCGGGTGTGGGCGATATGCTAAGGGCTTCTGCAAGCTGGAGGGCTCTAAAGAACAAATTCCCAACCGCAGACTTGCATCTTCTTTTCCTTACCAAGGACCCCGGCTATGTGTCCGAAACATTAATATCAAAACACCACCTTTTAGCTTCCTTTCATACCTTAGATAAAAGGCTAAAAAGTCTGAAGGATTGGATAGAGTTTTTCAAAGGCTTTGATAAGCTAGTCAAAGGGCTAAATCCCGACCTGATTGTAGATATGGAACCACACGGCTTGGAAAGTTCCATGCTCTGTCTGTATGCAAGGCTAAAATACAAAATTCCATCCGTAGGCATCGCAGAATTCCCGGGCAGAGGTCTTTTTTACACCCACAAGGCTCCCTCCAGTAGGGCTGTGTTAAAGAGCAAAGACTATACCGACAGGTATTTTGTAGTTCTAAAAGCCTTTGGTATTGAAAGGAAAGGACTACCAATAGAGCTGGAGGAAACCCAAGAGGGCAGGCAGTTTAGAGAAACCATGAGAAGCAGATTTTCCATACCGCAGGATGTCCCCCTTTTGGGCTTGAACATAGGCTGTGGAACCCCCGACGCCCTCTGGCGAAGACCCAATTTAGAACTGCTCAGAGAAGCGGTGCACAAAGTCCAACGAGCTACCTCTTCCTTTTTAGTCCTAAGCGGAGCGGACTTTGAAGCGGATGTAAACGAAAGATTTTTGGAAGGCTACCACTTGCCCGCCCTAAACTTGGCAGGAAAAACCAACATATTAGAGCTTGTGGGTCTTATAAAGGCATGCAAGCTTTTTATATCCTCCGACAGCGGACCCTATCATATGAGCGTAGCCCTCAAAGTTCCCACCCTGGGCGTTTTCGTCAAAGACTTCCCCTACGCTTATCACAACCACCCTTGGGTGAGGAATGTGGTTCTACAAAGCCACCAAGACATAGAGAAATTTATCTCCTCTGCCCTTGAGCTGTGGAAATACCCTTCAGAATAAAATACATGCATGCTTAAACTAAAACCCGAATCAATAAGGCACGCCATAATCAAAACCTCTACCATAAACCTACTCGCAAGAGGCTTTGGATACCTAAAGCACTTAGCTATAGCAATACTCCTTGGGTTTAGCTATCAAACGGACGCCTTCTTTATGGCTTTGTCCCTTCTTGGCATTTTCCTGATCTTTGTAGATGTCTTTGACTCCATCGGAGTTCCTCAGCTTGTTTTTGCAAGAATGAAAAGCGAAGAGGAGTTCAAAAAACTTGCAGGACTTCTCCTCACATTTACCACCATATTAGCCTTTTCTTTAACCTTTATAGCCTTAGTGGGCATTCCTCTACTTTCCAAAATAGCGGTTGGCTTTGATCAGAGAACAAAAGAAGCCACAGAACTTCACCTTTTATTACTCCTTCCCTATCTTTTTTTAAACTTCTTCTTCCATCACTTTGGTGCAGTCTTAAGAAGCTTGAGGTATTTTACTCCATACTTTATTGGAGAGTTTATATTTTCTTTCTTCTCTTTTCTTTTTATAGCGTTAGGGCTTTACCTTTTCCACAGCCCTCCGGTTCTTCCAATAAGCTTTATCCTTTCGCAGTTTGTGGCAACCCTGTACATGATATTCATTGGCAAAGAGTTCCTACACTTTAGTTTTTTTATAGACAAAAGGGTAAAGGAAATACTAAAGCACTTTGTTTTTCTCTCTGCACTGTATGGAGTTTTCCACCTTTTCATCTTGGTAGATAGGGCTTTTGCCTCTTTGCTTGGAGAGAAGGGCGTGTCCGCATTAACTTATGGTTCAATGGTCGCCTTTGCCTTACGAAGTGTTCTAAGACTTGAACATATGGCTATTACATCCCTTTCTGAAACAAAGGCAAGCATTCAAACTTTGAACAAGTTTTTAAAGTTTTCCCTCCTTGTTTCTCTACCCGTTATGCTTTTTTTGTTCTTCTTCCCAGAGATTCCCGTAAAACTCCTCTTTGGACATGGAAAATTTACACTAACTGATGTAGAACTAACTGCAACCGCTACTAAATACTATGCAATTTCTCTGTTTTTAGGTTTTGCTTGGACAATCCTATATAGAGCCTTTCAGATTATAAACTGGCTTCTACCCGTGTTTTTTACTGCTTTGATTAGTATATTAGTTAACGGATTTTTTAACTACCTGTTTGTAGTAGTTTATAAGCTTGGAATAGCTGGGATATGCTTGGGAACTTTTGTTGCTTATGCTTTTCTCTGCAGAGTATCTTACGGTATTTTGAAGAGGAAGCTAAAAGTAGGTTAAAATAAAAAACAATGGATAAGATCAAATGTCCCATATGCTACACAGAGGTTGAAGAACGAAATTTCAAAGAAACTTATGTTTCTCCTTATAACAATCAAGAGTATAAACACTATGAGTGCCCAAACTGCGATGTTCATTGGTGGGAGCCATTAAAGATTATTCCAGAGTTTTATGAAAGCGAGGTTTTTGAAGACTATATTGCGTTTCACGAGGGTATAGGAACAAGGCTTCATGAATATCACAAAGCATTTTTTAAATACTTTCCTTCCAATATGAGAGGTAAGCTTTTGGATGTAGGCTGTGGAGACGGAAGATTTTTAAGACATGCTAAAGAACAAGGCTTTGAAGTATGGGGAATAGACTTTGACAAAAAATCTGTTGAGAATGTAAAAAGGAACCTTGGTATTGACACCGTTTTTGCCATGAGCTTGGAAGAGTTCTATGAATACGCTAAGGAGAAAAACTTAAAGTTTGATGTAATCACCTTTTTTGAGGTTTTGGAACATCAGGACAAACCAAGGGAATTTCTTGAAATGGTAAAAGGGCTTTTGGAAGAAGGAGGATACATAGCGGGAAGTGTGCCAAATAGGGAAAGTGTATTTGAGAAAGATATGTATCGAAACAATTCCTGGGTAGATAATCCTCCTCACCACTTTTTAAGATTTTCAAAGTCCTCCCTTGAAAAAGCTTTGAATTTTGCTGGGTTTAAAGACATTGAAGTTTACAAATTAGACTTCCCTTTCATAGAACTTTTTCCCTATCTTGAGAAAAAACTTTTTGGAAACTTAGACAAGCTTAAAATAAAGCCAAAGGGAATGGTGCTTGGAAATGAGAGAAAAGCAAGAGTTTATGCAGTGGAGGAGCTTGCGGAAGTTAGCCCAAGTAAAGGGAAAGCCTATATACTTATGATACTTAAGCTGATTAGGAATGCGGTGCTTTTGCCCTTTGCTTTGGGATATATAGGAAGGTTGAAAGAGAACGGCATGCATTTATATTTTCAGGCTTATAAGTCAGAAAACTGAAATGTTAGAATGTGTAAGTGTAAAAGTAAATAGTTTTTTTTACGATGTACTTAAACCTGCTATTAAGGTACCCCTTTGCTATACTGCCAAGTTATATTTTCTTGTTAAAAAGCGAAATCTAAGGATTAATGAATTAAAAAACATAATAATTCTTACATCTCCACAAAATGGATTAGGAGATAATATAATGTTCTCTTATTACATACATGATTTGTTAAACAACAGAAAAGACTTAAAATTATACATAGTATCTCCTTACAATAATTTTTGGAAATTGTTAGATTATGAAAATCTTCATATAATCTATACACCTAAAAGCACAATGGGACTATATAAAACCTTAAGGAATATTAACAACTTATTCGATTTAGCAATACTTCCATCGCCTTATATTCAGCATATTTATGCACTTTTCTTAGTAAACGCAAATCATAAAGTATGCTATGATCCCTTGGATTTAGTTCTTGGGAAGTCAAGGTTAGATATTTTAGGCACTTCAAATATGGAAAACTGCAAAGCATATGACCTATATAATAGTTTTTATGGAGAACTTCTAGGAAATTTACTGAAATGTTGTGGATTTTATGTAGAGGAAAAAATACCAAAACTTAAATACATCAGCGATGATAAGCTTTACTCACGAAAAACAGTAGTAGTTTTTGCTTATTCAAAAGACAAGCTAAGAGAAATACCGGTTTACTTTTGGATCAATTTGTGCTATAATCTCATTCAATCAGGTTACAAAGTTTTAATTCTCTACGATGATGAAGCTAAAGCATACAGTCAAAAATTGTTAAATTCTGCTAAAGTAAGTGGTATATACACAGACAGTATAGAAAAGACGATTAAAATATTAAATAGTGCTTATGCTGTAATATGTCCTGATGGTGGATTTATGCATATAAGCTTTTTATCAAAAGTAGAAAAAATCGTTGTTTTGTTTAATGTTGTTGAGTCAAAGCATAGAATACCCCAAATTGTTTATGTGAATAAAAAAATTAAAACTATTCAGATTGAAAGCCCTAAACTTAAAAATATACTTTCAACGATAAGCAGCAGTTATAAATCTTTCTTTGAATATAAGCCTAAACTTACAGAGCTTTATATTAAAGAGTATAGAAGGGAAATGGAAAGAATTATTAAAGAAAATGAAAAAGAGTATATTAATGAAATCTTGAAGTTTCTAAAATGTGCCGAATAGTAGGCTTCATTGACTTCAACTTCAAAAACTCTTACTCCCTTGAGGAAACCATTACACTTATGCGTGATACTCTTGTTCATGGCGGACCAGATGATGCGGGAATTTTTATAGATAAAGACTTTCCCGTAGCTTTGGGACACAGAAGGCTTTCCATCCTTGACCTTTCTCCGCTTGGGCATCAACCCATGGAGTTTGAAAATTTAGTGATAACCTACAACGGAGAGGTGTATAACTTCAAAGAAATAAAAAGAGGGCTTGAAAAAGAAGGCTATAAATTTATCTCAAACTCAGACACGGAGGTTATCCTTAAGGCTTTCCACCGATGGGGTTTTTCTGCAGTCCATAAGTTCCGTGGCATGTTTGCCCTTGCCATATGGGACAAAAAAGACAAAAAGCTTATCCTTTGCAGGGATAGGATAGGCGTAAAGCCTCTGTATTACTATTACAAAAACGGACTTTTTATGTTTACGTCAGAGATAAAAGCTTTTCACAAACACCCAAAGTTTGAAAAAAAGCTAAACATCACTGGGCTTTCTCTATACCTAAAATACGGCTACATACCAGCACCCTATTCTATCTTTGAAAATGTCTGTAAACTAAAGCCCGGACACTTTTTAGCCTTAAACCAAAAGGGAAACATTGAGGAATTCCCTTATTGGAAGGTAGAAGATTATTTCCTGAAGGGAAAGGAAGAAAAGGATAAGTGGCTAAAGAGGTCAGAGGAGGAACTGGCACAGGAGCTTGAGGAGATTTTAACAGAGAGCTTCAAGCTTAGGCTTGTCTCTGATGTGCCAGTAGGAATGTTTTTGAGCGGTGGCATAGACTCTTCCACCGTGTGTGCCCTGCTTTCAAAGGAAGGAATTAAGCTAAAGACCTTTACCATAGGCTTTTACGAAAAGGAATACAACGAGGCGGAGTATGCCAAAAAAGTGGCAGAGTATTTTGGAACAGAACACACGGAACTTTACTGCACTCCAAAAGAAGCCTTTGAAATAATCCCAAAGCTACCGGAGATTTACGACGAGCCTTTTGGAGACTCTTCTGCCATTCCTACCTACTTGGTCTCAAGGCTTGCCAGATCCCAGGTTAAAGTTTCCCTATCAGCGGACGGGGGGGATGAGCAGTTCTGCGGATATACAAGGTATTGGTTGATTACAGACAGAATAGCCAAGCTGTCAAAAATTCCTTTTTCTAATCTGCTTGCCAACATCCTTGACCTCATCCATCCAGACCTTGCTTTGAAGCTTTACAACGCATTTAAACCAATTCTGCCAAAATACACCAACTTTAGGGACAAATACATAAAGCTTAGGAATGTCTTGAAGGCTAAAGATACTATGGAACAGTATGATTTAGCCCTTAGCTACTTTTTGGAGGAGGACCTTAAGCTTTTGGGAATAGAGCCATCGGAAAAGAAGCGGTTAAAGGATTGGATTTTGGTTGATGGGCTTGATCCATTTGCCTCAATGATGCTACTTGATTTGAAAACTTACCTTCCTGACGATATACTCGTTAAGGTGGATAGGGCAACCATGAGCGTAGCCCTTGAAGGAAGAGAGCCTTTTTTAGACCATAGAATAGTGGAATGGACTTCTCAACTCTCGGTGGAGTTCAAGTATAAAAACGGGGTCAGCAAATATCTGCTAAGAAAGGTTTTGTATAAACACATCCCAAAAGAGCTTGTAGAAAGACCAAAGCAAGGTTTTGGAGTTCCAATATATGAGTGGTTCAAAGGAGAGTTGAAAGAGCTGTATAAAGAGTATTTAAACGAAGAAAGAATAAAAAGAGGAGGTTTGTTTAACCATTTAGAGGTCAAAAGGCTTTTAGAGGATTATCTTTTTGACAGAGGAGTAAATCATAACAAGCTTTGGCTATTGTTTGTGTTTGAGATATGGAGGGATAAATGGTGGTAAAGCTATATTTTCTCATAAATTCCCTTGCAGGAGGAGGGGCGGAAAAGGTAGCAATAAGGTTATCCGAGCATTTATCAACATCTGCCTTTATTTTACTTGAGCGTGATGTTAAATACAAAACAGATAAACCCATTTTTTTTCTTAGCAATCATTCAACCAAAACGAGCCCAATAATAAAAACTTTAAGCATTCCAATATATGCGTATAAACTTTCAAGGTTCTTGGAAACAACCTCGCCTGTAGTATCATTCTTGGAAAGGGCTAATTTTGTAAATATAATTTCTAAGCTTTTTAAGAAGCACAGAGCCATAATATCTGTGCATATGGACCAGCAAACGGGTCATCTTGGTTTAAGAAAACTGAACAAGCTTTTGGTAAGACTTCTTTATCCGAAGGCAGATCTAATTATAGCAGTTAGCCACGGAGTGAAGGAAAGCTTGATTAATCTTGGCATAGAGGAAGAAAAAATAAAGGTGATTTACAATCCCTATCCGATAGATGAAATAAGAGAGTTAGTAAAGGAGCCATTAGGAAGCTATGAAGAAATTTTTAAATATCCTATTTTAATCACCGCAGGAAGGCTAACAAAACCAAAAGGGCAATGGTATTTGTTAAGAGTCTTTAAAGCTTTAAAAGAAAAACACAAAGATTTAAAGCTTGTAATTTTGGGGGAGGGAGAGTTGAAGGACTATTTAGTAAAACTTTCTGAAGAGCTTGGACTAAAAACTTATGTTTGGGATAGAGATGAGCTTTCAGAAAGCTTTGATGTTTATTTTAAAGATTTAAAGCTTGTAATTTTGGGGGAGGGAGAGTTGAAGGACTATTTAGTAAAACTTTCTGAAGAGCTTGGACTAAAAACTTATGTTTGGGATAGAGATGAGCTTTCAGAAAGCTTTGATGTTTATTTTTTAGGCTTTCAGAAAAACCCTTTCAAACTCATAGCAAGGTCTAAGCTTTTTGTTTTTCCTTCTTTGTGGGAAGGTTTTCCAAATGCCTTGGTGGAAGCTATGGCTTGCGGTGTTTGTGTAGTATCTTCCGACTGCAGAAGCGGTCCAAGGGAAATTTTGGCACCAAACACGGATTTTAACTATCAAACCCAAAAGCCAGAGTTTGCAGAGTATGGAATTTTGATGCCTACTTTTGAAGTAAAATATAAGAGTGCAAATGAACCCTTGGAAGAAAGGGAAATAATGTGGGTTAAAACTATAGATAAACTACTTGAAGATGAAAGCTTGAGAAAAAACTACTCAGAAAAAGCTAAGCAAAGGGCTGAGGATTTTAGAATTGAAAAGATAGTACAAGAATGGAGGGAGGTCTTGAGATGAATACCCTCCTTGAAGGGTTGAAAGCCGGCAAAGAAAAAATCTGCGTTGTGGGGCTTGGGTATGTAGGTTTGCCTTTGGCGGTTAGCCTTGCGGAGCACTTTAAGGTGGTTGGCTTTGACAAGAATTCAAAGAGGGTGGAAGCTTTAAAGCAAGGAATAGACTATACGGGCGAAGTGGAAAACAGGGAAAAGCTTTTAAACCCTAATCTTTCTTTTACTGACGACCCTTCCGCAATAAGAGAGTGTAAGTTCATAATTGTGGCAGTGCCTACGCCTGTGGATAAGCTAAAGAACCCAGACCTGTCCTTCTTAAAGTCTGCCTCGGAGGTGGTGGGTAAAAATCTAACAAAGGGTAGTGTGGTGGTTTATGAATCTACCGTCTATCCGGGAGCGACAGAAGAGGTCTGCGTGCCAATATTGGAAAAGGAAAGCGGTCTCAAGTGGAAGCAGGACTTTTTTGTGGGATACTCTCCAGAAAGGGTAAATCCGGGAGACAGGGAGCACACTATTGAAAAGGTCATAAAGGTAGTTGCGGGAGACACTCCGGAGACTTTAGAACTAATTGCTGAGGTTTATGGAACTGTGGTTAAGGCGGGAGTTTATGAAGCACCCGATATTAAGACAGCGGAAGCGGCAAAGGTGATAGAAAACATTCAAAGGGACATAAACATAGCCCTTATAAACGAGTTAGCCCTTATATTCCATAGACTTGGGCTTGACACAAAAGAGGTTTTAAAGGCTGCGGGAACCAAGTGGAACTTCTTGAGGTTTGAGCCGGGGCTTGTGGGAGGGCACTGCATTCCGGTGGACCCATATTACCTTGCCCATAAATCTTTAGAAGTTGGGTATGTGCCTGAACTCATCTTGGCAGGAAGGAGAATAAATGAAGAAATTCCCATTTATGTAGCCCATGAGCTTGTAAAAACGCTTATCAAGGCAGGAAAGCAGGTAAAGGGTGCAAAAGTTTTAGTGCTTGGGATAACTTTTAAGGAGAATGTGCCAGATGTCAGAAACAGCAAAGTTTTCGAAGTTATAAAAGAACTTAGAGAGTTTGGAATTGAGCCTGTGGTCTATGATCCAATAGCAAAGGAGGAAGAAGTAAAGGAGGAGTTTGATATAGAGCTTGAAAAGGATTACAAAGAAAAAGCTCCTTACGATGCTATTTTGTATGTGGTAAGGCATAGGGTATTCCTTGAAACATTTAACTTAGAAGGGCTTAAAATGTTGTCTTGTGAACCGTCAATACTTTTTGACATAAAGGGGGTTTTTGATAGAAAGGATGCGGAAAGATTGGGTTTCATATATTGGAGGTTGTAGAAAAAATATAGATTCTAAAGCATGGAAAAGAAAAAACAGAAAAGAATAGTTTTATCTTCAAACACTGCCTTCAGTCTATACAACTTTAGGCTTCACTTGATGAGGGCTTTAAAAGAGAAAGATTATGAAGTTATGGCAATCTCTCCGGAGGATGGGAAGTATTCGGAGTTGTTGAGAAGGGAATTTAGTTTTTTTCCAGTGAAAAACTTAGACAGAAAAGGGACAAATCCCATTAAAGACCTCAAGCTATTTTTTGAGTATTTTTTGCTTTTTAGAAGGCTAAAACCAGACCTTGTTATTAACTTTACCATAAAGCCAAACATCTATGGCTCCATATCCGCTGGCTTGCTGGGTATCCCATCAATAAGTGTAATAACCGGGCTTGGGTATGTGTTTATAAGGGAAAGCTGGCTCACCAAGTTTGTAAAACTTTTATATTGGCTTGCTTTTAGATTCAATAGGGCGGTTGTGTTTCTAAACTCTGAAGACTTAAACACATTAAGAAATATATCAAAAGAAAAAAGTTTTCTGATTGAAAGCGAAGGTATAGACATAAAGCACTTTGATCCTGAATTATGCAAAGAAGCAAAAAAAGATGGATTTACTTTCCTTTTTGTGGGAAGGCTCTTAACAGATAAGGGAATTTATGAACTGATAAAGGCTTTTGAAAAACTGAAAAAAGAAAAACCAAAGGTAAAACTTATTATCGTTGGAAGTCCGGACGAGGGAAATCCCAATTCAATTAGTAAAGGAGAGCTTGAAAAATGGATGAAAGAAGGTTTAATTGAATGGCATGGCTTCCAAGAGGATGTCCGACCCTTTTATTGCATGGCGGATTGCGTGGTTCTGCCCTCATACAGAGAAGGCGTTCCGAGAGTTTTACTCGAAGCTATGGCTATGGAAAAGCCCATAATAACCACCGACGCACCCGGTTGCAGAAATGTATGCGTTGATGGAGTTAATGGATTTTTGGTAAAGCCAAAAGATGTGGAGAGTTTGTATTTGACGATGAAGAGAATTGCTGAGTTGGGGGATGAAAAGCTCAGAGAATTTGGTAAAGCGGGTAGAAGGTTGGCGGAAGACAAATACAGCGTAGAGAAAATAGTGGGAGAATATATCAATCTTATTGAAGCCGTTCTTTCAAAATCTTAAGGGGCAGTGTTAGAAATTCTGGCGTTTTGAACCTAACGATCCTAAAGTAAAGCCAAGTGTAAAACAGCATAAAAAGTATGCTAAAAAGCATTAAAAGAATGGTCCTATTCCAAAAGAGCACCGCGGGTATAACGCAGATAAAGGTTATAAACCAGAGGTAAGGAGAAGTGAGGGAGTTAGTTAAAAAAGTAGGTAAAGTATTACTGAAATTCGGCTTTATTAATCTTTTGTAAAATAGCATATGAAGATGTATAGGGTCAGGTTCAAAGGGAGATGCGTCCCTCATAAATTTTTTTCTGATTATAGAAAAAATGGTTTCATAAATGGGATAGAGCAAAAGCAAGAGGGGAAACCACGGGGAAACTTCTGAATGCCTTTCTACTACTAAAACTCCCAAAAGCCCAGCCAAAAAGCCTAAAAGGTATGCTCCGCCGTCTCCTAAGAATATGTAGCCAAAGGGGAAGTTCCAGAAGAAAAAGCCAATTAGGGCAAAGGTGATGGTTAGGC
>JAPYWH010000027.1 GCA_028276475.1 Thermocrinis sp. | reverse complement strand
GCTTTTATACCCACCTTTTTTAGCTGATGTATGTCTGCTTCTAAGCCCACCTGAAAGAGCAACAGGATCACTCCAAGCTCCGCGAGGACCTTTATGATCTCGTTTACCTCTATGAGCCCGAGGGCGCTCTTGCCGAGCAAAACACCCACCAGTATCTCACCCAGCACCGCGGGAAGACCGAACTTTGCAAAGGTATCTCCCACTATTCGGGCACTGAAAAGGATTATGGCAAGGTAAAGAAAGACATAGTGCATTTCCATTTACCTACCTCCCAGTGGAGCCAAAGCCGTTGGGACCTCTAAGGCTCTCTGTAAGCTCCTCAACCTCTTCCCACTGCACCCTGACCACCGGGGCAACCACCAATTGGGCAATGCGCTCTCCCCTGCGAACAACAAAATCTTCTTTGCCCAAGTTTATGAGAATGACCTTTATTTCCCCCCTGTAATCGCTGTCTATGGTGCCCGGTGTGTTCAAAAGGGTTATACCGTGCTTTATGGCAAGCCCACTTCTGGGACGCACTTGGGCTTCGTAACCTTCGGGCAGTTCTATGGCTATGCCGGTGGGAAGGAGCCTTCTTTCAAAGGGCTTTAGCACCACCTCTTCGTGCCCTGCGTATAGAAGGTCCATGCCCGCGGAGCCCGGCGTTGCGTAGGAAGGCAGTTCTAAGCCCTCTGCGTGTGAAAACCTTCTTATTTTTACCCTGAGCATTTTTTTCTCCTTTCTCAAGCCGGCGGTGGGACTTGAACCCACGACCTAGGCATTACGAGTGCCTCGCTCTGCCGCTGAGCTACGCCGGCTGGTCTATACCAATCGTTGTTAAATTTGGTCTTCCTCTTTCATCTATGTCAAGCACCTTTACCTTTATAGTATCTCCCACCTTGAACCTAGCCCTAACATCCTTAACCTTCTCCGCCATCTTAGAAACATGGAGCATTCCCGTTTTTCCTTCCAGAATCTCCACAAAGACGCCGTAGGGCTCCACCCGGACCACCTTCCCCTCATAGACCTTGCCCACCTCCACCTCTTCCAACAGCTTCATTATGTTGGCTTTTACCTTTTCTATGGCTTCTAGGTCCATGCTGGTAAGAGAGGTTCTTCCTCCCTCGTGGATCCAAACGGAAACACCCAGCTTGTCCCTCCATTCCCTCACATTTTTGCCACCGGGACCTATAACTGTCAGAGCTTTGTCTTCCGGTATGGTTATGATCTCTATCTTTGGTGCGTACTGAGATACTTCCTTCCTTGGCTCCGGCATTGCAGAGTGCATCTTTTCCAAGATGTAGAGCCTTCCCTCCTTTGCCTGCATGAGGGCAGACCTCATAATCTCTCTGCTTAGACCTTTTATCTTGATGTCCATCTGCACGCTGGTTATACCATCCCTCGTGCCCGCCACCTTAAAGTCCATGTCTCCCAGCTGGTCCTCATCTCCCAAGATGTCCGAGAGGATCACGTAGCGTTCCCCTTCCATTATTAGCCCCATGGCTATGCCCGCCACATGCTTTTTCATGGGAACGCCCGCATCAAAGAGCGCCAAAGAACCCGCACAGACGGTAGCCATTGAAGTGGAGCCGTTGGATTCCAGTATGTTAGAAACCACTCGTATTATGTAAGGAAACTCCTCCTGAGGAGGTATCAGAGGCTCCAAAGCCCTCTCCGCCAAAGCACCGTGCCCTATCTCCCTCCTACGGGGAGGTCCCCAGGGCTTGGCTTCTCCGGTGGAAAAGGGTGGAAAGTTATAATGAAGCATGAACCTTTTGAAGGTCTCCCCTTCGTATATGGTCTCCACCAGCTGGGCTTCCTCTGGGGCACCCAGTGTAACGGTGGCAAAGGCTTGGGTTTGACCCCTTGTGAATATGGCACTGCCATGAGGTCTTTCAAAGGGATGAACCTCTATGGTGATGGGTCTTATGTCTTTGGGACCCCTGCCATCAATCCTTTTGCCCTCTGTTAGGACCATCTCCCTCATGAGCTTGCTGATGAGCTTTTTGTATTGGTAGCCCATCTTAAAGGCGAGCTCTTGGGGAACCTGATTGTTGGCTATGAACTCTTCCAAAATCTTTGCCTGCAGGCTCTTTCTTTCCCTCTTGTATTGAATTTTCAGGGATGTTTTGATCTGCTCTGTGCATTGCTCCTCTAAGAGCTTTTGCCATTCTGCGGGAAGCTCAAGCCCTTCAAACTCTACCTTTGGAACACCTATTCTCTGCCTGAGTTCCTCTTGAACTCTCAAGAGTTCCAAGGCAGAGGACTGTCCAAAGTAGAGGGCGTCCATAAAGGTTTCCTCATCCACCTCCTTGGCACCGCCCTCCACCATTACAATGGCAGACTCAGAGCAAGCCATGATAACCTCTAGGTCTGCCCTCTGCCTTTCTTCGTAGGTGGGATTTACCACAAAGTTGCCATCCACCCTGCAAACTCTGAGCCCCACAATGGGTCCCTCAAAGGGAACGCGGGAAATATGCAAGGCAGCACTGGCACCGGTTATAGCCAGCACATCGGGGTCATACTTGTCGTCTGCAGAAAGGGTAAGGGCTGTGATCACTACCTCGTAAGGAAAGCCCTCGGGCAGTAGTGGTCTTATGGGGCGGTCTATAACCCGAGAGACCAAGACCTCCCTGTCGGTGGGTTTGCCTTCCCTCTTTACAAAACCTCCCGGAATTTTACCCCAGGCGGAGGATTGCTCCCGGTAATCCACTGTAAGGGGAACAAAGTCAATGTTCTGAATGGGGTTCTCGGACATAACCACCGCTACCAAAACCGCTGTATCCCCCTGCCGGACTACCACCGCCCCATCCGATAGCTTGGCGTAATGCCCCGTTTCTATAATTATTGGGTCCTTGTCTCCAAGCTTGGCTTCTATCCTCTCCATCACTTGACCTTCAGACCGAGCTTATTGACCACCTCCAAATACTTTTGGTAATCCTTTTCTCTAAGATACTCCAAATGTTTCCTTCTTGCGTGGATCATAGCAATGAGCCCTCTCCTTGAGTGTATGTCCTTTTTGTGTTTTTTGAGGTGCTCCGTTAGCCTGTTGATCTTCTCGGTAAGTATGGCTATTTGCACCTCCGGAGAGCCCGTATCCTTTTCGTGCCTCCTATGCTCTTGTATGATCCTTTCCTTAACTTCCTTTGGAAGAGCCATACCAATTACCTCCTTTTGAATAACCTGTAAGTAGTATATTATACCATCAATCTATCCAATAGTTTGGTGCTTCTTTGGTAATGATCACGTCGTGCACGTGGGATTCTTTGTATCCTGCCCAAGTGATGCGCACCAGCTTTGCTTTTTGCCTTAGCTCTTCTATGTTTCTTGCACCCAAATAGCCCATACCGGACCTCAAACCTCCCACCAGTTGGAAGATCACATCCGAGAGCCTTCCTCTGTATGGAACCCTTCCCTCTATACCCTCTGGTACGAACTTTTCCATCTTTTCCTGTCCGTATCTGTCCGCAGACATCCTACTCATCATAGCCCCCAAGGAGCCCATGCCCCTGTAGGCTTTGTATGCCCTACCCTGATAGTATATGACCTCGCCCGGAGCTTCTTCTGTGCCCGCAAGGAGTCCTCCAAGCATTACTGCGCTGGCACCTACCGCCAGGGCTTTTACAATGTCTCCCGAATACCTTATGCCACCGTCTGCGATGATGGGAACTCCGTATTTCTTTGCCACATTGTAGGCAAGCATTATGGCAGTGACCTGAGGAACGCCCACACCCGCAACGATCCTGGTGGTGCATATAGAACCGGGTCCCACACCCACCTTGACCGCATCCGCACCCGCCTTTATGAGGTCTTCAACCGCCTCTCCCGTTGCCACGTTGCCTGCGATCACATCCACCTGTGGATATTCAGACTTTATCATCTCCACCGTCTGCAGAACCCTCTTTGAATGCCCGTGGGCGGTATCCACCACGATCACATCCACACCCGCAGAGACCAAGGCGGAAACTCGGTCCTTTGTATCTGCCCCCGTGCCAACCGCAGCACCCACCCGGAGCCTTCCGAACTCATCCTTGCATGCGTTTGGGTACTTTTGCCTCTTTACTATGTCTTTTAGGGTTATGAGCCCCACCAGTCTTCCCTCTTTATCCACGATGGGAAGCTTTTCTATTTTGTGTCTGTGTAAAATCTCCGTTGCTTCTTCCAAGGTTATCCTCTCCTTTGCCACTATGAGGTTTTCCTTGGTCATAAACTCAGAGACGGGCTTGTGGTAATCGGTGGGCTTTATAAACCTCAGGTCCCTGTTGGTAAGTATGCCCACCAGTTTGTTGCCATCGGAGACTACTGGCACTCCAGAGATCCTGTATCTTTCCATTATCTCCAGGGCGGTCTTTACAGTAGTGTCTGGAGTTACGGTGATGGGGTTCATGATCATACCGCTCTCGGACTTTTTGACCTTTTCCACCTCTCTTGCCTGCTCCTCTATGCCCATGTTTCGGTGGATAATGCCTATTCCTCCTTCCCTCGCCAAGGCTATTGCCATCTTTGATTCCGTAACTGTATCCATCGCAGCGGAGATTATGGGTATGTTTAGCTTTATCTTTTTGGTTAGCCAGGTGGAAACATCCACCTCGTGGGGCAGAACTTCTGAATATTGGGGCACCAAAAGGACATCATCAAAGGTTAGACCTTCAAAAATCTCTATCTCTCCCATATACTAATTATATGCCAAACCTTGTTATAACCGGAGGAACGAGGGGAATTGGCAGGGCGGTGGTGGAACTCTTTTTAAAGGAAGGATGGAATGTTTGCACCTGTGGAAGAACGGAGGAGGGATTAAAAAGACTTAAAGAAGAACTAAAAGGGCGGGAAAATTTATATGCAAAAGTCTGCGATGTGGGAGACAGAAATTCAGCCAAAGCCTTTGTGGAATTCTGCAAGGAAAAGCTCGGAGAATTTAACCTTTTGATCAACAACGCCAGCATACTGGGGGAGAGAGTGCCCATAGAAAAATATCCCGAGGAGGTCTGGGAGGAGGTCATAAGGGTCAATCTAAACGGCGTCTTTTACATCACCAAGTATGCCCTGCCCTATGTGAAAAGTGGAGGAGTGATAATAAACCTATCCTCTGGGGCGGGCAAACGACCAGCACCCTACTGGGGTGCCTATGCGGTTTCAAAGTTCGGAGTGGAGGGTTTTTCTCTGCTTTTAGCGGAGGAACTAAAGCCAAAGGGAATAAAGGTGTATGCCTTTAACCCCGGTGCCACCAGAACCCAAATGAGGGCAAAGGCTTATCCACAGGAGAACCCACTCACCCTAAAGCCACCAGAAAAGGTGGCAGAGTTCATAATGAAGCTCATAAAGGACAGACCGGAAAAGGTGAGCGTAGATTATGGATTATAAAGAGAAACTTTTATTAGTCTTTGGGCTCTTGTCTGCCCTGTTTGTGCTTTTCATACACGACGCCGTTGTCCCAAGCATATTTACTTTTGGCTACCTTATTGCCATAACCCGTATTGCTACCTTCTTTCTGTTTGCGGGCACTGTGCTTACTCCCCTTTTGGTGGGTCAGTTTCTCATTAAAAGCAAGCTTTACTATGCCGCCCTGTTCCTCGTTCCTTCTCTCATCCCTAAAGCCTTTCATATTCTTTCCTTTGTGTTCTTTCCTGACTTCATAACACCAAACCATAGGGATAAGGTCTCTTGGCTACACATCACCTTTACAGCATACACATTGCTTGGCATAACCCTTGGAATGCTTCACAAAAACGGTAGGTTTCCCTACCTTAAGTTCCTTGCTTTGCTACTCTCCTCTTTGGCGGTTTCCTTCTTCATAGTGCTTTATTATCCTTTGCTTCCAAAAACCTACATGGAGGAGGTGGGTTCAACCACCATTTCCGATGTGCTTTGGGCTGGGCTTGCCCTTTGGGGCTTCTTGCTTGCTTACTTTATAGTAAAGAAAAAGGTCTACGGCAAGAGGGTAAGCAAGCACATAGCGTTGGGTATGTTCTTTTACAGCGTTGGCTCTGCCCTTCCCATTTTTTACACTCACTATAACGACATAATTTGGATAGCGGTTTCCTTTTATAGGGCTCTGGCTTATTTGCTCTTTGCTTATGGCGTTGTTAAGGTAGAGATTGTAGATGTTGGTAAGGAAGTTGTTATACATTCAAGGGCTTTTTTGGATTCTCTTGCAAAGGCTGTGCCCAAGTGGGAGGGTAGTGTGTTGAAGGTTGCATTGGGTAAGGTCTTTGAAAAGAGTTTTATAGATAGCTTATGCATATACGACCTCAACACAAAGGAGCTAAAGGCTTACTTTTATGGACTGAAGGAAAGGGAAGAAGACCTAAAACCACCCGAAGATTGGGACAAGATCTTAGAAGACAGAATAGGCATTGCAAAAGATGGTAGGCGCTTTCATGTTAGAGAGGGATATTTGATACTCGGTAGATCTTCCGCGGATTTAGAGAACCCTCTAATAAATATACACATAAGAAGAATAGAAAACCTTCTCTTATTGTATTTCCTACAGCACAAGAACTTTGATGAGCTCCTTAAAGAAAAGTCAAGGGAAATTCAAAGGCTATCCACCATACTTGAGACCTCCGAATACGTCGTTCAGGCATACAACAACATAGACACCTTTTCAAAGCAAGTGTTGGATAGGTTGGACTATGTTTTGCCTATAGGCGGTAGCTTCTTTTATATGCTTAACAAAAACGCAGAAAGCATAGAAAGGCTTATCCTTTCTTCTCTGTTTATAAAAAACTTTACAGAAGAGGATGCAAAGTTGCTCCTTGCGGAGGTTCAAGCGGATACAAATACTTTGGGGACGAAAAATAACTTTTGCTTTGCCAAGTTTGAACATGGTCAGTATCAAGCAGGAGTGGTGGGCGTCAGGTTAAAGAAACCCTTCGGTAAGGATGATCTTGTTTTCTTTAAAACCGTTTCCAATCAATTGTTCCACATAGTAAGGTTGATGAAGGTTATAGAAGACCTGGAAAGTGCCCAGCTGAGAGTTAAGTTCCTCTCCGAGTATGACCCACTTACCATGCTTTATAACAGAAGAACCTTTGAAAGGTATGTCAGAGAGACTATAGAAAGAAGCTCAAGGACTGGTTCTATGTTCTCTATAGTCCTCATAGACATAGACGACTTCAAGCTTATAAACGATGTATACGGACACCATACCGCGGACATGGTTCTAAAAGAGCTCAGCGAAAGGTTAAAAAAGAGCCTTAGGAGAATGGATATCCCGGCAAGGCTTGGAGGGGACGAGTTTGCAGTTCTCCTGCCAGACCTTTCAAGAGATACCGCACGGGCGGTAGCAAAAAGACTCCAAGACGAGCTGTCCTCCACACCTGTAAAAATAGAGGATAAAGAAATTCCTATAAGTATAAGTGCGGTTGTAGTATCCTATCCTCAGGACGGCACCAGCGAAGAGGAACTCATAACTTACGCGGAATACTTAATGAGGGAGGCAAAAAGAAAAGGTAAGGGCATAGTCCTAAGTTCGGAAGAATCTCCTCATAAATTCTCTGTGGTAAAGGAGGTGGAAAGGTCCATTGTGGAAAGCTTGGAGAAATCCTCCGTCGTGCCCTTTTATCAGGAGATCATAGACCTAAAGGACATGTCCCTCTTTAGCTTTGAGGTGCTTATGAGGATAAAGTTTAACGGTAGATTTTTGAGTGCGGGGGAATTTGTGGATGTGGCGGAGAGGATAGGTGCCATGCAAAAGCTTGACCTTTTGCTAATAGAAAGGGTTTTTGAAAACTACAAACTTTTTGAAAATAAATTTCCTCTTTTCATATTCATTAACTTGGTGCCGGAGAACGCCACGGAGGAGTTTGCGGAAAAACTCAGAGCCCTCGCGGATAAGTATTCTGTTCCTACTACCAATGTTATCTTTGAGATCACAGAAAGAAAAGCCATTGAGGATATTATGCAGGTCGTAAGCTTTGTTAGGAAGTTGAAGAGTGAAGGTTTTCGCTTTGCCATAGACGACTTTGGCTCGGGCTATTCCTCCTTTTACTATCTCAAATACTTACCCGTGGACTTTTTAAAGATTGAGGGGGAATTTATAAAAACTCTTCCCAATTCGCCTACAGACAGGGTTTTTATTGAGGGAATTGTAAGCGTAGCAAGAAAGATGGGAATTAAAACTATTGCAGAGTATGTGGAAAATGAAAAGGTTTTGGAAGTGGTTAAAGATTTAGGCATAGACTACGCACAGGGTTATTACCTTGGAAAGCCGGAACCTTTGGAGGAAAAGCTCAAGAAGCAATTCTCCAAAGTATAAACCCGAGGGCTTGGAAGAAGGAATTTAAAACAAAGGCAAACACACCCACCCAAAGGGTAGCGTTATACCAGAACTTCATAGGATATACCCTAAGCAACATATCTTCGTCAAAAAAACGCCAAGAGTATGGATCAAAAAAGAAGTTGTGGAACGCTTCAAAAAGTAGGTCGTAGTTTAAGAGGGAAAAGATAAGGACAAAGATCACCAAAATCTCTGTAAGGGTTGCACCAAGAAGGAGCGTAAGACCCATTTTTCTTTTGTCCTTTAGGCTAAAAAAGAGAATTAGCCAGAGGGGACCTCCAAGGTAGAGAACTTTAAATACCACTGAGAGAAGTTTTTTTACATCCTGCATATGCTTTATTTCCTTTTCCCTAAAAAGTCCAGAATTGATAAACTCCCGCATTCCCTCGTCAGATAGCACAGACCTTAGTCCCAGCTTGGCAATGCTTAACCTTTCTTCGTAGCCCATACCCCACCTGTCCGGTGGCAGGTTTCCAAATCTGTAATTCAAATCCACAAAAAACTCTGTAAAGGCTAACCTAACGCACAAAAAAACAAGAAGGAAGGGAAAGAAAAGGGAGAGGAGGATGACCCTTTTCACTTATAACCTCTAATTTGCGTTTGCCCTGCGTGGCAGGCTGTGCAGGACAGACCAAAGCTTTCTGCGATCCTTTGATGCTTTGCGTGGGTCTCTTCTAATGGTTTGAACTTTCTTAACTGAGGTATGCCTATGCCCTGGTGGCATTGGTAGCAGGTTAGCATTGCGTCCTTCCAAAGGGCAACCGCCTTCTCTTTGTCTTTCTCTTCCAAAGCCTTTGGCAGTTCTTGGTATAGAATGGCGTTCCTCTTTCTAACCACTGCCTTCATATCATCTGACCATTGGGCTACCATAGGTGCAGCCAAAGCCATGTTTTTACCACAGGCGGAAATCCCCAGAGGGCTCCTGACGAGCCTTAGGGCGGTGTCAAACTCACCCTTTTCTATGTGTCCCCTCAATGCCACAAAGGAGAAGAAGGTTCTGTAGGCACCCGCCTTGAAGTTTAGCCTAACATCCGCAAGGTATTTGGCAGACTGTATAGTTTGTTCCTTGTTGGCTCCTCCCACCACCAGAATCCTTTTTCCATCCTTTTCCACCATCTTTATGGTGGGCTTTTCAAAGGTCAGTCCCAGCTCCTTTACCACGTCGTTGTTGGTGCCAACCACTATGAGGTTTTTCCATTGAAGGTTCTTTAGTTGGACGTCGCTTACCAGTAGTGGTGGTATTTTGGACTGTTTTACTTCCTCCGCACCAAAGCCAATGTCTTCCGCCCACTGCCCCAAGTAAAAGGCAATCTTGCCCGCTTGGGCTACAACCTCTGGGTCCTCCTTTGAACCGTAAACAATCAGCACATTAGGAATGGCTACATCCTTCAACATGGCGGGCGTGCCACTCCAAACTTCCCCGTAGGTAATGTAGGGAAACAATCTATCCGCAAAGTTAGGCTCTATAACTGGCTGAGCCAAGGCCACACTAAAGGGCAAAAGCAAAAGGCTTTTTCTCATGGCTTAAACCTCCCAGTTAATATTTTACCAACAGGGTTAAAATATAAGCAAGGAGGGGTAAATATGTCCCATGTTATCTACGCTGCATACGGCTCTAATCTACTTAAGGAAAGATTCCTGGTTTATATTAAGGGCGGTACTTTTATGGGGGTACATTACGAAGGCTGTAAAGACAAAACGGAACCTGAATCTCTTGGATGGATATGGGTTCCATATAGGGTTTACTTCGCAAAGAGTTCTGGAAGGTGGAATAATCAGGGAGTAGCCTTCTTATCCTGTGAGAAGGAAACTAACCCAGAGTATCATGCAGTAGTCAGGCTTTGGAAAATAAAGGAAAGCCAGCTTGAGGATTTGCAAAAACAAGAAGGGAAAGGGTGGTATGGTGAAATAATCACACTGGGAGAAAAAGACGGATTGAAGATACTTACCTTTACTGGATGCTGGTATGATGAGAAAAACACGCCCTCTCAGCTCTATTTGGATGTTCTTAAAAAGGGGCTAAAAGAAACAACAGGTTGGACAGATGAAGAGGTAGACAAATACTGGGAGAAGTTTTTGAAGTAGAACTAAGCTGTGAGGCTGTTTTATAAATTCCCTATTGGGTATATTTTAGAAAGCTTCCACTTATCGGCTGTCAGAAACTGCTGAGAATTTGGGTTATATATAGTGTATGATAGTCGTTGGGATAAGAAGCAAAAGTGTGAGCCTTCCTAACAAGGGAGGGCTTTCTCTGAGGGGTCTTTGGGCCCCTTATTGCGAGGAGGTGGCCTAATGGCTTACCTCTTCGTCTATGGCACCCTTAAAAGGGGTGGATCAAGGCACAGTCTCTTAAAGGGCTGTCCTTTTTTAGGGCGTGCCTTGGCAAAGGGCTTTGCCCTTTATGACCTCGGCGCCTACCCTGGGATGGTTCCTGGAGATGGGGTAGTGCGTGGAGAGGTCTATGAAATCCCAGAAGGGCTCCTTAGGGAGCTTGACTGGGTGGAAGCCACTCCTTTCCTCTTCAGGAGGGAGCTAATTGAGGTGGTCCTTGAGGACCACACTCCTTTGCGTGCCCACACCTATCTGTATAACAGAGAGGTGGAGGGTGCGGCTTTGGTGCCTTCCGGTGAATGGAAGGTTTAAAGCGAGGTCCCCATGGGGACCTTTTTAAACCAAAGACAAAGGAGGTATAATCATGGAAATAACCGAAAAAGTTAATGCAGAGCCCCTTAGCCTAAGGCATGGAAAGATAGGATTAGTGTTTGAACTGTATCCACAAATTCATCAAAACCTTTACACACTACCTATTAGTTTTCCACAGGAATGGAGACAAAAGCTATATGTGGAAACAACAACGCCCTATTACAAAAAAGAGGAACTCCAAGATGTAGATGAAAATGGAAGACCTAAGGCACAGGTTCTACCTTTCACCGGCAGTTCGTTTGTTCATCCAAGAGATATGTGGGAATTGGTAAAAAGCCTTAGGGAGTTTATGAACGGAGAGAGGGACGAAATCTATATATCCCTTGTGGATAACATGGATAGGGACCCAATGTGTGAAATTAGCTCATCACCTAACGGAGAAAAGGCTTTGTTATATCTAAGAATAGAAGGCAAAACCAACTCCGGCACGATAAAGAGAGGGAGAATAGGTTTTGACTCGCAGGAGCTTAACTCCTTTTTGAGATATTTAACCCTTCACGCTCAAATGGAAATGACGATGATAAAGGAAAGGCAAGTAGCCATTTTCAGGAGATGGACAGAGGAGTTCTTTACCTATGATGTCGCTCCCATGAAGGGTATCATTACACCCCAGAGGAGGGCTAAAGTCCTAAAAATGCTGTATGAGTACCTCCAGGGCAATAGGGATCTAAAGCCTGTTGGTTTCGGAGAAAAGCTAATATTCAAGGTAGATAAGACTTCGGGTAATCTTCTGATTATTACCACCCTTAGACCTCCTATAGAGCTTACGTTAGAGGAGTTAAAGGAGCTTTATATGTTTCTAAGCTAAAGGGAGGTGGTAAGATGTCCAAGAAGATAAAAAAGGTTATGATTATTGACTCCCAGTGGTATCTGGGAGCGGACCAAACTCATCTTATAACACAGCTACGAAAAATATTTCCAGAAGCACCTATATACTTTGCGGTTAATCCTAAGGTAGACTACTGGCAAAAGGTGGGAGAAAAGCTTCGTAGTTTGTGGGAACGTCGTGGTGTTCAGTTAGAAGAGACGGAAAAGATTGAAATGGACATGATAGACAAGCTGGCAAGCAAACACAAAGCAGAAAAAGTTGTGATAGGAACAAATGACAGTATTTTACTTACCACCTTAACAGAGCATCCGATGTTAAAGCCCATCTATCTTAGAATAACCTACAAAAGAACTGGGTATGAATGGCTTAAACCCCATCCTGTCTTTGAAGAGTTGCGGGAAATTGGCTACACTGTAATTGATATAAGGCTTGCCAATAGGATAGAAGGTAGCCTTGCGAAGATATTGGGCTTGAGCTTTGACGCAGTTTTGAAACTCTGGGATGAAAAAGAAAGGTTTGAAGAGAGTGTTCAAACCGCAAGGGAAAAAGTGCTTCCTAAAATGGACGGAGAGCTTTCCTTACAGGATTTCAAGGATATGTTTTTCAAAGAAGGAATAGTCTATCCCTTTGAATCTGCATACTTTCTGGCTTACTATGGAGACATCAAATTAAGAAATAATCGTAGCAATGTTATTCTCCTAAGAAATGCGAATACCTCTACGCAGGCGGGAGAGCAAGAGGATCCACCACAAGGTATACTTTCCAGAATATTCCAACCTTTCCTCAGGTTTTTCTCTAAACCAGAAAAGGAGTGAATATTGCTTGCCCCACTGGGGGCTTTTGTTTCAATATGTTTTTATAAGTTCTTTTGAAAAATCCCTCGTTAGGACTCTCTTCAATCTTTAAACTCCTTGGGCTTGAGGAAGTTGAGGAATTAAACCCAAGGCTCGTATTCCATCACCTGCTCAAAGGTATAAGGGCATTCCTGTGGGAAATCTTTTTCCGTGGGAAATCTGCCAAAGTATTTTTTGGCAAGGTCGTGGTTTTGAGGCTCTTTGAACCAGTTAATTAACCTATAAACTGCCCACTCCCATGCGGATTGTATATTTTCCCTTTCTTGGGCTTTTGCCTTTACGGACGGGTGCCTTTTAAAGATAC
>JAPYWH010000064.1 GCA_028276475.1 Thermocrinis sp. | reverse complement strand
CCGGAGGAGTTCTTTAGCCTGCTAAGGGATCGTTTTCCTGAATTTCCCTTCATAGCGGAGGACCTGGGAACCATAGACCGAGAGGTGGAGGAGCTCAGAGATCGCTTTGGCTTTGTATCTACAAGGGTGTTAGCCTTTGCCTTTTTTGAGCCAAACAGCACCCATTTGCCTCATAATTACAACCAAAACTGCGTGGTTTATACGACCACCCACGACAACATGCCCCTAAAGGACTGGTTTGTGGAAGAACTAAATTCCGCAGACAGGAAAAGGCTTGAAAGGTATTTGGGAAAAAGCTTGGACAGAGAAAATGTTTCAAGGGAGCTAATAAGGCTGGCGTATATGTCTGTGGCTAAATATTGTGTGATCCCCATGCAGGACCTTTTGAACCTTGGCAAAGAATCAAGGATGAACACGCCGGGAACCGCCAAAGGTAATTGGGAGTGGAGGATGGATCAACTACCTCCCGCGGAGCTAAGCCTCTGGCTTTTGGAGCTTTCGGAAATCTACCAACGCCTCAACACTTGATGGGTTCGTAGATCATATCATAAAGCAGGTTAAGTTTTTCCACCGCCTCTTCTTCTGTGCTTGCCACCAAATTGATGTGTCCCATTTTCCTTCTGTGCTTTCTTTCTTTGCCATACCAATAGAGCTTGGTGCCCTCCACAGAAAGAACTTTTTTCCAGTCTATTTCCTCATAGGAAACTCCGAGCAGGTTCAACATGCCTGCGTGAGACTTTAGCTTTGTAGAACCCAAGGGAAGCCCGGTTATTGCCCTGAGCAGGTTTTCAAACTGGGATGTGTAGGTAGAATCCAATGTGTGATGTCCGGTGTTGTGCACCCTTGGCGCCATTTCGTTTATCAAAAGTTTTCCTTCCTTGGTGTAAAAGAACTCTACACAAAGCACACCCACTATGTTTAACTCTTCCATCAGAGATCGCACTATCTCCTCTCCCTCTGGGAACATCATAGAAGTAGTGTGGTTGTAAAAGAGAATACCTTCTCTGTGATGGTTTACGGTGGGTGGATATAGGCGCACCTCTCCCCTTGGGCTTCGCACTCCTATTATGGAAAACTCAAAGTCAAAATCCACAAACTCCTCCACCAAGAACCTATCCTTTTCTCCATGATTGGCTTTTACCTTCTGAAGGTCCTGTAGGCTTTTTATCAAATACTGTCCCTTGCCATCATATCCCAAAGCTTCCGCCTTCACCACCACGGGAGGGTTCAAAAGCCCTACCTTTTGTTCTAAATCCTCCTTGAGGGCTACGGTAAAGGTAGGGACGGGATAGCCCCTCCTTTTCAGAAAGAGCTTTTCTTCCACCTTGCTCTTTTTTAGCTTTAAAATCTCCACGGAGGGAAAGGTCAAGGGCGCAGCCTTTTCCAAAACCTCCTCTGGTATATGCTCAAACTCATAGGTTATAACATCGCAGAGCCCAACAAACTCATCTATTTGACTGTAGTCAAAGCAGAGGTCTGCCACTTTGCGGGCGGGAGAGTGTGGCATATCGTCCGCCACAAAAAACTCAAAGCCAAGCTTTCTCCCCTCTAAGATGGTCATCCAACCCAACTGCCCACCACCGAGGATCCCAACCCTCATCAGTAGCTCCTCTGGGCGGGTTCATACTTAACAATACTCACGGGAAGGTATTCAAGCTCAAGGCGGTCTCCCACCTGTCGGACCAAGGTATGTTTTAGGAAGTTTTCGTCATCCCTGTTTGGATAGTCTTCCCTACTGTGTCCTCCCCTTGATTCCTTCCTGTGCAGGGCAGAAAAGGCAACCACCCTCGCCAGCTCTAACATGTTTCTGAGCTCCAAAAGCTCCACCAGGTTGGTGTTAAACACCTTGCTTTTATCCACCACGGGAATGCGTTCCCATCTCTCTAAGAGTTCCCCAAGCTCCTCATAGGCGGACTTAAGGGACTTCTCATCCCTAAATATTCCCACCTTTTCCCAAGTGATGTCTCCCATGCGTCTTCTCACTTCCGCCAACTTTTCCGTGCCCTCCCTCTTCATCAGCCCCTCTATAAACTCCTTAGCCCTCTTCTCTTCACCTTCTGTGAGTGGTAGCCAATCCACCTGCTTGGCATATTCCCTTGCGGATATTCCGCAGAACTTGCCAAAAACCAAAATTTCCGTTAAGGAATTCCCTCCCAATCGGTTGGCACCATGCACCGAAACGCAAGCACACTCTCCCACCGCATAGAGTCCCTCCAACTCGGTCCCGCTGGTTCTGTAATTTACCACATGGATACCACCCATACAGTAGTGGGCGGTTGGTCTTATGGGCACCAGGTCCTTAACTGGGTCCACACCTTCAAAATCTATGGCGAGCTGTCTTACCTGAGGAAGCCTTTCCTTGATCTTTTCCTCTCCCAGGTGTCTAAGGTCCAGATACACATAGGCGGAGGTGCCCTCTCCCACACCCCTGCCTTCCCTTATCTCATACTCTATAGCCCTTGAGACCATGTCTCTTGGTGCCAACTCCATCTTCTCCGGTGCATACCTTTGCATAAACCTCTCTCCCAGGGCGTTGAGGAGATACCCACCCTCTCCTCTACAGGCTTCCGAGAGCAGGATCCCCGTCTTTGCCAAGCCCGTAGGATGAAACTGGATAAACTCCATGTCCTTTAGAGAAAGCCCTGCCCTTAATGCGGCTGCCACTCCGTCCCCCGTATTGCCTATGGCGTTGGTGCTTCTCTTCCAGTAAATGCGGGCAAAACCTCCTGTAGCCAATATTACCGCCTTTGCCCTAAGGTTTACAACTTCTCCGTTTTTTATGT
>JAPYWH010000063.1 GCA_028276475.1 Thermocrinis sp. | reverse complement strand
TACCCTTGCTTTTAGTCTGTCGTGTCCTCCGAGCACAACCACCTTCATCTTTCAACCTCCTATATTGAGATTTGGTTTCAATTTTAATAAACTTAGCAAAGAGGCGAGTATGATAAATATCAAGGACGCCCTTTTTTCTGTGTAAAAAGCTTTGTTATAATATTGCACACCCTTTAAGGGAACTTGAGGGTTCCACAGGGACCCTTGTCAACTTGGCAACTGAATATGGGTTAGTGTGCCCTCTCGGTGGGCTGTTTCAATTTTGATAGGGAGAAAGTTTTTATTTTCAAGCTTTTTGGGAGGCAGTATCACCGTAAAGCCGTAATTATGTAATGCCGTAATACCGTAATTATGGTCAGTGGCGAAAAGGGTTGAGAGACAATAGTTTAAATTTGACAACAACAGACTCAACTTTGCATGATCTCGGATTTCGGAAAATTAACTTCATTCGAAAGGGGTGCCCTCTTGACAAAATTATTGATATGTCTTATTTTAATTAATGTGGCAATTTGAGGTTCCTAATGTACCGTGTGGAGTTGAAAGATATCTACTATTAAAGGTTTCTCTTTAAAATACTACCAGTTCCTAATGTACCGTGTGGAGTTGAAAGATTGACAAGGTGCTTTTTTTTGTAGGATAATAATTCCATGCAGTTGGACGATAAAGCCATAGTCCAAAGGGTTAAGGAGATGGTCTTGCCCATTATCAGCAAGATGGGATATAAGCTTTTTGATGTGGAGTTTAAGCCTGAGAGGGGGTGGGTTTTGAGGATAATAGTGGATAAGGAAGGGGGAATTACGGTGGGAGATTGTGAAGAGGTGAGCAAGAGGATCTCCGCCCTTTTGGATGTGGAGGACATTATTCCCGTTTCTTACATGCTTGAGGTTTCCTCTCCGGGACTTACCCGGGAGCTAACAAAGGCAGAGCACTTTAGCTTTTTCAAGGGTAGGCTCGTTAGGGTTATTTTAAGGGAGCCCATTCAGAACAGAAGGGAGCTTATGGGAGAGATAGAAGACGTAAAGGAAGATGTGCTAATGCTTAGAGACAAAGGGACTGGAAAACTGCTACACATTCCCCTATCAGTCATAGCAAGGGCGAACTTGGAGATAGAAAAAAATGGTGAGAAATCTAAAAAAACTCATTGAACAAGTGGCGAAGGATAAAAATCTACCCGAGTGGCTTGTGGAAAAAGCACTTAAAAATTCAATAGTTTTAGCCATAAAAAAGGACAAAAAACTAAAGAATAATTTAGAAGTAGAGCTTACAGAGGACCGCATAAAGGTGTATCAGGTCAGAAAGGGAGAAAGGTTTCCCTTGGATATAGTTCCAGAGGAGTTAGACCGCATCGCAGCCTATGCCGCAAAGGAGGAGTTTTTAAAGGAACTTGAAAGGGCAGACGAGGAAAGGAGATACTTAGAGTTTATAGAGTTGGAGGGTGAGATTGTAATAGGCATTGTGCGTAGGGCTTTGGAAAACGGCGATTTGGTGGTGGACCTTGGGAAGGTCATGGCAATCCTCCCTAAGAGGGAACAAATACCCAAGGAGAACTACAAACCGGGAGACCGAATAAAGGCACTGCTTTTGAAGGTTATCAAAAAGAAAGGCACCTATGAGATCATCCTCTCCAGAACCCACCCTAACTTTTTGAGAAAGCTCTTGGAGGCGGAAGTTTCCGAGATAAAAGAGGGAGAGGTGGAGGTTTTAAATGTTGTCCGGGAACCCGGCGAGAGGGCAAAGGTTTTAGTAAAGGCTAAGGACCCACGCATAGACCCGGTGGGATTGGTGGTGGGGTTGCGAGGTTCCAAGATCGCACCCATAACCCAAGAGCTCTCCGGAGAGAGGATAGATGTAATAAAATACACCGACAACATAGAGGAGCTTGTAAGGAAGAGCCTTTCGCCAGCACCTGTGGTGGATATTAGAATTGACCCAAACCAAAAGAGGGTTGAGGTGGCTGTGCCAAGGGAAAAGCTCTCCTCTGCCATAGGAAAAAGGGGCGTCAATGTAAAACTGGCAAACCGAATAACGGGATGGTATATTGATGTAATGTCGGAAGAGGATTTCAAAAGGCTTTCCCAACTAAGGTAATATGGGTTTAGACCTGTTTGTCCAAAAGCTCGTGTATGGTGGTTATGGACTTGGGTCCGCTAAGGGTAAAAAGTTCTTTGTCCGGTACGCTGCACCAAAAGAATTGGTGGAGGTGGAAATTCTAAGAGAAAAGAAGGACTACACGGAGGCGGCGGTAAAGACCGTAAAGATAGGCTCCCAATGGAGAAGAACATCACCCTGCAAATATTACACCCACTGCGGTGGCTGTCAGTGGCAGCATATAGAGTATCAAGAGCAGCTTAGGGCAAAGTCGGACATACTCTTAGAATCCTTGGAGAGGATCGGAAAAATAGAACTGGGTTCTGTTAGCGGGGTCCTTGGTTCCAAAGGGGAGTTTGGCTACAGGACAAGGGTTCAGTTTAAGATAAGGGAAGGGCGTCTGGGCTTCTTTGCTTGGGGCAGTGGGGAGCTGGTGCCCATCGAAGAGTGCCTTTTGGCACATCCAAGGATCAACCAGCTAATACCCTCCCTGAAAGAAACTGCCAGATTGGTAAAGGAACTTCAGGAAGTTCATGTTTTTTACTCACCCAAAGAAGATGAATTTCTTTTAAAGCTCATAACCATAAGCCCTATGGAAACTCAAAAGCTGAGAAAGCTGAAAGAACACATCCTGCCTAAAGAGGTGGTGGGGCTTGGCAACTACACTCTGCTCGGTGGAAAGTTCATCAAAAGGTCAGTGGTGGGAAGGGAATGGACCTTTGTTAAAAGCGG
>JAPYWH010000026.1 GCA_028276475.1 Thermocrinis sp. | reverse complement strand
GCGCCCTCGGGCTCATAGAGGTAAACGAGATCATAAAGGTCCTCGCGGAGCTTGGAGTGATCCTGTTGCTCTTTCAGGTGGGCTTAGAAGCAGACATACATCAGCTAAAAAAGGTGGGTATAAAAGCTTTCATTGTTGCTTCTGTGGGTGCCTTTACACCAATGCTCCTTGGCTTTTTGGTAGGCTATTATCTCTTGAACCTTCACTTTTTAACTTCCCTTTTCTTAGGGGGAACCCTGACCGCTACGAGCATAGGGATAACTGTAGGAGTCCTGGAAGACTTGGGAAAGATGAAGGAAAGGTTTGCCCAAATAGTTTTGGGTGCAGCGGTCCTAGATGACATACTTGGTGTGATCGTCTTGGCGGGGCTCTACGAGCTTGCCAAGGAAGGGCAGGTGCATGTGGATGCCCTGCTGTTGCTCGTTCTTTACATAGGCTCCTTTTTTGTCTTTTCTCCCATATTGGCACAGATTTTGGCGAGGGTTATACAGCTTCTTTCAAGAAAGCTGGGCACTATGGATTTTGTGCCTCCAGCGGTGCTCTCAATGGTTCTCTTCTTTGCCTTTTTAGCCCATGAGGTAGGCTCTCCCGAAATACTTGGTGCCTTCACCGCAGGGCTTGCCCTCTCAAGGCGTTTTGCCATTCCCTTTGCCCTGTTTTTGAAAACCGACGAGAGGATGGCGGAAAAGATAGAGCATTCTATACTGCCTTTAGTTTGGGTGCTAACCCCCATATTCTTTGTCTATGTGGGTCTGCAGTTGAACTTAAAAGCCATTGACTTTACCTCTGCCAAGTTTTGGACCTTGGCGTTGCTTTTAACCTCTGTCGCAGTGGTAGGAAAAGTAATCTCAGGATTTTTTGTTAGAGTGCCCCTCAGGGAAAAGCTCCTGATCGGTTTTTCTATGCTACCACGGGGTGAGGTGGGTCTCATCTTTGCGGAGTTTGGAAGGCAGGCAAAGGTTTACGACGATACCCTTTATGCGGTGGTGATCTTTGTGGTAGCAATAACCACTTTGATGTCTCCATTAGCCCTTAAAATATTAGCCAGAGATTGAGCTATGGTGGTTAGTCGGTTTGCACCAAGCCCTACGGGTTATTTGCACCTTGGCAACGCAAGAACTGCTATTTTCAGCTACCTATTTGCAAGACATCACGGAGGAAAATTCATCCTACGCATAGAGGACACCGACAGAGAAAGGTCATCCAAAGAGTTTGAGGAGATGCTCCTTAGGGATTTAGAGTGGCTTGGCATAGAGTGGGATGAGTTTTACAGGCAGTCCGAAAGGTTTGATATATACAAAGAGTACGCCCAAAGGCTAATTGAGTCCGGATGGGCTTATCCTTGCGTATGCACACCGGAGGAGTTGGAAGAGGAAAGGAAAAAGGCAGAGGAAAAGGGCATTCCCTACAGATACTCGGGCAAATGCAGGCATATGAGCCTTGAGGATGTTAAAGGCAAAGGACTGCCCTACACCATAAGGTTCAAGGTTCCGGAGGGAGAGGTGATCACCTTTGAGGACCTCATAAAGGGACCCATATCCATAAGCGTGGATGACTTTGGAGACTTTGTGATCGTCCGGAGCGACGGAAGCCCTGTGTATAACTTTGTGGTGGTGGTGGATGATGCCCTGATGGGCGTTAGCCATGTGATAAGGGGGGAAGACCACATTCCAAACACACCTAAGCAAATACTCATATACCGTGCTTTGGGTTTTGAAGTTCCCAAGTTTGCCCACTTGCCTGTGATCCTCGGACCAGACAGAAGCAAGCTCTCCAAAAGGCACGGCGCAGTCTCTGTAAAAAACTACCGAGAGGAGGGCTTTTTGCCGCAGGCTATGTTTAACTACCTTTGCCTTTTGGGATGGTCCCCGCCAGAGGAAGGAAGGGAGGTCTACTCAAAGGAGGAACTGATTAAGCTCTTTGACCTAAAGGATGTTAACGACTCTCCTGCTGTTTTTGACGCCCAGAAGATAAGGTGGATGAACGGAGTGTATATCAGAGAAGTTTTGAGCCTTGAGGAGCTTGCAAAGGAGCTCACTCCTTTCCTTGAGAGGGCGGGATATTCCTTTGACAAGGATTACCTTTTAAAGGTTCTGCAGAGGGCTAGGGATGCCTTTGAGACCCTCTCGGAGGCGGTGGATAGACTAAAGCCCTTCTTTGTGGATGATGTGGAGTATTCGGAGCAAGCAAAGGGAGTTTTAGAAAATCAAACCGCCATGCAGGTCTTGGAGTATGTGCTTTTAAAGTTGGAGGGAGAGGAACTGAGCGGGCAGAAGGTCAAAGAGATCGCCAAGATAGCCCAAAAGGAGCTTGGGATAAAGCCCAAGGATTTTTGGCATACACTGAGGGCAGTTTTAACGGGAGAGTTGGAGGGTGTTGGAGTAGATGTTCTATGCGATGTTTTGCCAATGGATAGGTTTATAAAAAGGGTGGAAAGGGCACTGAAAAGCTTTCAGTAGCTCCTCATTGGGTGGGCACTTGGATAACTATAAACTCTGCCCTCCTGTTGGTTAGCCTGCCTATGGGCGTAGTGTTCTCTGCGATGTATTTTTCCTTTCCAAAGCCCACCACCTGTATTCTCTCAGGCTCTATGCCCTCCTTTACTAAAAAGTCTTTAACCGCCATAGCCCTCTTCAATGCAAGCTTTTGGTTGTATGCCTTGGTGCCTATATCATCCGTGTAGCCTTCGATCCTTAGGTTTATGTTGGGATTTTCCTTTAGCACCTTTGCCACCTCTTTGAGTAGTGGTATGTATTCTTTCTTTATGTCTGCTTTGTTAAAGTCAAAGTGCATCCTCGCACGCACCATAAGGGGTTCTTCCACTTTTGCAGGCTCCTGCGGTTCTACTGGCTTTTGGACGACGGGCTCTTGAGGTTCTGCTTGGGCGACGGGAAGTTCTACCTTACCCGTATAGCAAACCAAGGACTCCCTCTTAGCTACATCCACCTTCTCTTTGGCAAGCAAATAGTTGGAAAGAAAACCATTATACAAAGATTGCACAAGAGATGCCTTAGCCCTTTCCTTTGAAAGCTCATGGGCTAAACCTTCATAGTAGGCTTCTGCGTTAGCCAACTCTTTGGGTGCACAACTGAAAGCCTTTTCTTCCCTTATTTTTTGCAGGTCAGCATAGAGGGCTTTTAGGTCCATGGTAGGCTTTACTTCCTCAGAGGGTAGCTCTGGTTCCGAAAGCTTGTCTAACTCCGCCGAACCTTCTATAGACTTGGAGGCAGAGTTCATGCTCTTTATAGCAAAGATCTTTGAGCTAATTTCCTCCATTTCGCTGGCAAAGAGAACAGAAAGGTCCCTGTAAGCCCTCGCCTTCTCAAAGTGGTATGGAGACTTTTCCCTTCCTCCTGCCTTATAGGCTACTTCTATCAGCCTTTGGGATTCCGCGATACCTTCAGAGACCCTAAAATCCATTTGCTGTGCAGAGGCACCAAAAATTATAGCCACAGTCAGAACTTTTAAGATCGTAATATTTTTCATCTTCCTCCTCCTTGTTTTAAATAACTATTATAAGCCCAATCGGATAAAATTGTTAAAATATTACTCCATCCATGAAAAACTTTTACGCAAACCTTTTCGCTTTTTTGCTGTTGTGGGTAGCTTCCGCGGGGGTCGTCTTTTACAAACCTGTGAATCTTGGGTTGGACCTAAGGGGTGGTGTGTCTATACTGCTCCAACCGGACCTCTCTTACGCCTTGGAACAGGAATATCAAAGGCTGAGTAAGGATCTATACGATAAACTGAGGGAGGAGAGAGTTCCCGTGCTGGATGTTTTGGCAAGCAAAGAGGGTATAAAGTTAGAGCTTTTGGAGGAGACTAACATAGAGCAGGTGATCCAAAAGCACTTCCCACGCCTTGAGATAAAGGAAAGGGGCAAAGGTTATGTTTTGCTTGCCTTAAAGGAGCAGGAGATATCTGCCCTAAGGGAAGGAATCATAAGCCAAACCATTGAAGTCCTGAGGAAGAGAATAGATGAACTGGGAGTGGTTCAACCGGTTATTACCAAGGTAGGGCAGGATAGGGTTCTGGTGGAACTGCCCGGTCTTTTGGATTTGGAAAGGGCAAAGTCTGTTATAGGAAAAACCGCCCTCTTGGAGCTAAAGCTGGTGGTTGATGCGGGCAGTAAAGAAGACCTTGAAAAAAAACTAACACCAGATTTGGAGCTCCTTCCTTCAAGGGACAATACCCAGTGGTTTTTGGTGGAAAAGACAGCGGTTATAACGGGGGCGGACCTAAAGACCGCCTACACCTCTCAGGATGAGTTCGGAAGACCTGCGGTTAGCTTTGAGCTAACAGACGAAACCGCAAAGAAGTTCGGAGAAGCTACCGAGAAAAACATAGGCAGAGCCCTTGCCATAGTGTTAGATAAAAAGGTAATTTCCGCACCTGTTATAAGAAGCAGAATAACCAGCACGGGACAGATAACGGGGCAATTTACCTTGGACGACGCAAAGGAGCTTGCCATCGTGCTCAGGGCTGGAGCCCTTCCCACAAAGGTTGATTTCTTGCAGGAGAGTGTTATAGGACCAAGCCTTGGTAGGGACGCTATAGAGCAGGGGATAAAGGCTGGTGTCTTGGGCTTTGTACTCTTAGCCCTTTTGCTTTTGTTCAGATACAAGACTGCGGGCATAACCGCCAACCTTTCTATAATCCTCAACGCCCTTATGCTATGGGCGGGCATGGTTCTTTTGGGTGCCACTTTAACATTGCCCGGCATTGCAGGAATAATACTGAACATGGGAATAGCGGTAGATTCCAACGTGCTGATCTTTGAAAGGGTAAAGGAAGAGCTAAGGCTTGGAAACAGTATAAGAAAGGCAATAGAGCTTGGCTACAGGAGAACTTTGAGCGCAGTCTTTGATACCCACATAACCCTTTTGGTTGCAGCGCTAATACTCTTTCAGTTTGGCAGTGGTCCAGTAAAGGGCTTTGCCACCACCTTAACCCTCGGAACCATAGCTTCTTTTCTGTCAAACGTGTATTTTGCCAAGTTTCTTCTTGAACTCCTATACAAACTAAAGGCTTTCAGAATATGAAAATGGTATGAGTTCTACCCAAAGAAAAATAATACTTGGTCTGCTCTTTCTCTCAATCTTAGTCTTTGGCGGAACTGCCGGCTACATGATCATAGAGGGCGCTTCTTTTCTTGATGCCCTATTTATGACGGTTATTACTCTGACAACCATAGGTTACAGTGAGCACGTTCCTCTTTCTAAGACTGGCATGGTTTTTACAATGATACTTGCAATAAGCGGTGTGGGCTTTTTCTTTTACATCTTTTCCATAATTGGAGATATAATTGCAACATCTACATTGCAGATCTTTTCGGGAAAGAGGATGGAAGGACAGATAGCCAAATTAAAAGACCATTGTATTCTGTGTGGTTTTGGAAGGGTTGGCAAGCATGTTTATGAATTTCTGAGCCCTGAACTACCGGTGGTGGTTATAGAAAAGGACCCTGAAAAAATAGAAGAACTCCAGAGCAAGAATATTCTGCATATCCAGGGGGACGCAACCTTAGAAGAAAACCTCCTTAAAGCGGGCATAGAAAGGGCTAAATACCTTGTGACTACCCTCGGAGAGGACGCCCTCAACCTTTATGTGGTTATAACCGCCAGAGGTCTAAATCCTGATATATACATAGTAAGCAGGGCAAACGAGCATGGTGTGGAGAAAAAGCTTTATCAGGTTGGTGCAAACAGGGTCTTTTCACTCTATCATACGGGTGCGCGAAAGATCGCCCTTTCTGTCTTAAAACCAAACGTGGTAGATTTCATAGATGTAGCCTATCCGGAAGTGCTCTCGGACTTGGAAATAGAGGAGGTTAAGGTTTCAGAAACGTCCAGCTTGGTAGGAAAAACCATAGAGCAAAGTCAGATAAGACCAAGGTTGAACGTGGTAATTCTTGCCATAAGGAGAAAAACGGGAGAGATGCTGTTCAATCCAGGACCCTCTACCCTAATTCAGGATGGGGACATACTGATCGTGTTTGGTGAAAGGAGAAAACTGGACCTGTTAAGCGATGTGGCGGGTGGCAAGTTAGCTGTAAGGGATTAAAATTAACTCTGTGCTGGAGTTAAGAGAAAGGGACAGACTTGAGAGCCTGTTTTTGGAAGTTTTAGAGGACCAAAGCAAAAGGGAACTACTGCTTTATTTACTTTGCTACATCCAGCTTGTAAAAAAGGAGGGGAATTTTTCAATTGGCTTGGATCAGTTCTTGGGTTGTGCTTACAGGAGCTTCAGGGCAAGTAGGAACCAATGGAAGGATGTTTTGGTGGAGCTAAACCTCCTTAAGATCACTGACATATATGGGAATGTGTATGCGGGGAAGGATATTTACAAGCTACAGGAGGACAACCTGCTCTTTGTGAGTTTGTATGAGCAATATTTAGAGGATTTTTACGGGCTTTCAAACAAGGTGGTTAAGTATTGGAGTATAGCCCACGGGCTTAGCTACAGCAAGCTGTGGAATCCTCAAGACGCCATCCATCTGGGTGTTTATATCTTCAACGAGGAGCTTTATGAGGAGTATATGCACTACTCAGAGTTGCAGAAAGAAAGGTTCAGAAGGGATGCAATCTTCTTTGAGGTTCTTGAAAAGGCGGTTAAAGGAACAACCATCCAAGATTGTGCCAAATGCTGGTGGGAAGCCTTAGGGCTAACAAAGAAGCTTCCCGATGTGTATTATGGAGTTGATGTGGAAAAGCTAAGGAAGAGCTTGGAGAACAACTGGAAAAGGTGTCAAAAGGGAAAAAATGTGGAAAAGGTCAAGGTGGAGTTTGTAAAACAGACAAAGGGAAAGGGTTTTTGGAGGTATTTAAAGGACACTATAAACAGGCTTTACAGACGTTTAATGCACAGGGGTCCTTGGAACATAACCCTAAAAGAAGAGTGTTTAAGGGAACGTCCGAGATTGAATGTTTAAGGACATCTCCGACCCGATCTATCAGTTTATAAGGCTCTATCCAAAAGAGCTAAAGGTAATTGATAGCTTTGTCTTTCAGAGGCTAAGGTATGTAAAGCAGTTGGGAGTTGCACACATGGTTTTTCCCTCTGCCCAGCATACTCGCTTTGAACACTCCCTTGGGGTTATGAACTTGGCAGGGGAGATGTATGTGAGCCTTGGCTACAAAGACCAGAGGCTTTTTGAGATCGTACGTTTGGCGGGGCTTTTGCACGATGTGGGACATCCACCCTTTTCCCATACCACTGAAGTTCTTTTGGGGGACAAAAGCCACGAACACATAGGAAAGGAGCTTGTCCTCGGAGAGGTGGGAGAGGAGTTAAAAAGCCTTGGCTTTTCTCAGGAGGATGTGGAACTTTTAGCACGACTTGCCTTTAAAGAACCAAAGGACGAGGAGGAGAGGTCCCTTTCCCACATAATAACGGGGGAGCTCGGAGCGGATAGGATGGATTACCTAAGAAGGGATGCATACTTTTGTGGAACCTCTTATGGATTTTTTGATTACCGCAGAATTTTGAACCATTTAGAAAGGCAAAACGGCAAAAAGTGCGTCAATAAAAGCGCCCTGAGGGCTTTGGAGAGCTTTTTCTTGGGTAGGTTCTTTATGTATGTGCAGGTTTATTTCCACAAGGTGGTGCGCATACTCAACATTCACCTTTTGGAGCTTATAAACAGCTACATAGAGAGGGGGCTCTTTTCCAAGGAAGAGTTCCATCAGCTTACAGACGCACACTTTATTGCCCTTGCCCTCAAAGAAAGGGAAAATCCTTTAGTTAGAAGGCTCTTTTTGAGGGAACACTTCAGAGAAATTTATAAGGGTGAGGACCCAAAGGAGTTTGAACAGGTTAAAAGTTATCTTTTGGAAAGGTTTGATGAGAATGACCTGAAATTTGACATAGCAGAGAAGAACCTTATAGAGGAGGAGTTTTATATAAGCTACGACACAGAGCTGAAGGAACTCAGGGAAGCATCTCAGATTATGCGAAACCTTCCCAAGGTGCAGATATACAGAATATACATAGAATCGAGGTTAAAAGAGCATGCGCTCCAGCACCTTAAAAAGACTGCTTGAAAGCTCAAGGACATCTACCCTAATATGGGTCTATCTATCGGCTATCGTTGGCGTATTGTCTTTGGTGGGTATGGCAGAGGTTCCCTACCTTTTATTGTGCCTCTCCTTCCTATTTGCGGGTTTTTTCATGGACTACAAACAGACCTATCCCGTAAGACGGCTATTTCTAAACACCTTTGGCGTGGCGATAGTCCTCTACTTTGGCTCTCAGCTCAGCCTTGATAACCTTGTGGGACCTCTTTCAAACCTACTTCTCGTTCTCCTCGGCATAAAGTTCCTTGAGGAGAAAAAGCCAAGGGATATGTATCAGATTTTGCTTCTCAGTTTGCTCTGTATATCTTTGGCTACCCTCCACAACCTATCTCTGAGCTTTCTGCTTTTTTTGCTGGTCTTTAGCTTTCTTTCCATTACCTCCCTTGTGTTTATAAACTCTTACAGGCAAAGCCAGAGGGATTACCAGAGGGCGGAAGTGTTCTTTTACTACTCCAAGGTTTCTTTAGTTTTGTTTATCTCTGTTTTTTTGTTTGCCATTCCTTTCTTTGTGGGGCTTCCCAGAAGTCAGTTTCCCATTCTGGACCTTTTTGGCAGGGGTGAAGGTCTAAAGACGGGCATAGCAAGGGAAGTTTCCTTGGGAAAGGTGGGAGAAATCCAACAGGACAACACCTTAGCCTTTAGGGTCTATGGGCTAAGTCAGGGGCTCAGGGACCCCTACTGGAGGGTTCAGGTCTTTGACACCTACCAGAATGGGCGCTGGGTCAATAACTTAAAGGGAAGCCAAGCCCTACCAAAAGGGACAGGAGATGTGCAATACACCGTGGTCTTGGAGCCTCACTACGATGAATACCTACCCGCCTTGGACTATCCCTACAGTCTGAGCTCTTTGGAAGGTATAAAGGCTCAGGTTTTTGTCTCTCCTGGTGGCGTTTTCAGGGCTTCCACTTTAATAAACAGACCCGTCCGATACACCGCCAGCTCTGTTTTTGAGCCCCCAAATTGGGATGAAGACCTTGAGTCCTATCTTGAAGTGCCAAAGGATGTGCCAAAGGGCATAAGGAACTTGGCACAGGAGCTATCCCGCAACGCAAAAACCAATGAAGAAAAGCTAAAAAGGGTTATAGACCACTTTTCCAAGGGATACAGCTACTCCCTTAAGTTGGAAAAGTTTGAGGGAGACCCCCTTGAATACTTTTTGCTGGTTTCCAAGAAGGGAAATTGTGAATACTACGCCAGTGCCACTGCCCTACTGCTTAGACTTATGGATGTGCCCGCAAGGGTGGTGGGAGGGTTTAAGGGAGCGGTTTGGAACAACTACGGAAACTACTACATTATCACCAACTCTATGGCTCATGTGTGGGTGGAGGCATACATCAACGGAAAGTGGGTAAGGGTGGATACCACTCCTCCCTACCAGTCTCCAGCCCTTAGACGCATATCAACCCTCTCTTTGATAAAGGACAGCATAGTTTCCTTCTGGTATAGCAATGTGGTGGGCTTTTCCGCAGAAAAGCAGATAAACCTCTTCAAATCCTTTGGCAAAGGACTAAGGTGGAGCGTCAAAAGGGAAAACTTTACGGTAGTGTTAAAGTATATACTCCTAACCACCTTAGCCTTAGCCCTGCTTTATTTACCCTTTTACCTCTACAGAAGGTTAAAGAGAGACCCAGAGAACCTATTCAGAAGGCTACAAGAGATACTAAACTCCAAAGACAGCCCAGAAAGGCTATTAGAGAAGTTTAAAGGCAAAGAACAATACAGGCATGTGGAATACATAGTAAGGCTATACCAAAGGTATAGATACTCCAACTACAGGGTCTATCCCGATGAGGTCAGGGAAGGCTACAGAGTTTTAAAAACTCTAAAGGATATGCTCAGTAGTTCCCGTCGCTCCTCACCTTGATGACAGTATGCACATTTCCCCTTGGGTTGAAATCTCCTATCACCTCCAAAAACTTGGGCTTTAGGGTTTCATAGAGGGCTTGGTAGATCTCGTTGGTAGCCTGCTCGTGGGATATGTATCTGTTTCTGAACTTGTTTAGCCAGAGCTTTAGAGACCTCAGCTCCACTATATACTGGTCTGGAATATACCTTATCTTTATGGTGGCGTAATCTGGGTAGCCAGACCGAGGACAAAGGCAAGAAAACTCCGGAAATGTGATCTCTATAAGATAGTCCCTTTCCTTGGAGGGATTTTCCCAAGCTTCCAACTGTGCCTGTTCAATTGCCAGCTCACCGTATTTTTTCTCCATACTAATAAAATATAGCCCGTGAAGGTTTATAAGCTTGGCAGAGTGGGAAACTTACGTTCAACCACCCTCTTTCATGCCTTTGCCCGTGCTGGGCTCTACGGCTTAATAATTGTGGAGCCCGATGATACTTACCTGAGCTTGGGTTACTTTGACAACTTGCAACAGGTGGTGGATTTGGAGAGGGCTAAAACCCTAAACATTCCCATCATAAGAAGGGAGGTGGGCGGTGGGACTGTGCTTTTATCAAGGGGGCAGGTTTTTTATCAGTTGGTGGTTCCCAAAAACCTTGCACCCTTTAAGGTGGAAGATGCTTACAAAAAGTTCTCCCAACCGGTGATGGAAACTTACAGACAGCTGGGCATAGAGGTGGAATACAGACCTATAAACGATATAATCACCAAAGGCACCAAAAGAAAGATCAGCGGACAAGGGGCGGGAGACATAGGCAAAGCCTTTGTGTTTGTGGGAAACATCCTTTTAAGGTTTGACACACAACTTATGGCGGAGCTTTTAAAGGTGCCAGACAAAGAACTTTTAAAAAGCCTTTTGGATGAGAACATAAGCTGGGTGGAAAGGGAAACGGGCAAACTGCCGGACTTTTGGGATGTGGCAGGGCTTTTGGAGGAGTCCTTTAGAAAAGTTCTGCCCTTGGAAGGGGAGGGAGAGGTGCCACAGGAGATCCTTGAATTGGCGGACAAGTTAAAGGAGGAGCTAACCTCTGAGGAGACCCTCTTTGAAGACACGGGCAGAAACCACAAGCTTTTAAAGATAAGGGAAGGGGTATTTTTGGAGAGGGAAAGCTTAAAAGTTCTGAAAGACAAAGAATAAGAAGCAACACCCGTTTAGGATTAGAGGACCGGCTTATAATTTTTTATGCTACAATATTTCCCTTAAGTTTCAGGAGGAACGCAATGAGAGTAAAGGGTCCTTCTTCCAGAAAGTTTAAGAAGAAGATCTTAAAGCTTGCCAAGGGCTTTAGGGGCAAAAAGCACAGCAATTACAGAAGGGTAAAGGAGTATGTCTTTAGGGCTTTGCAGTACCAATACAGGGATAGAAGGCAGAGAAAGAGAGAGTTTAGAAGGCTCTGGATCGCAAGGATCAACGCAGGAGTCCGACCCTATGGGCTCTCCTACAGCAGGTTCATGAACGGATTAAAAAAGGCTGGCGTAAACCTAAACAGGAAGATGTTGGCAGAGATGGCAGTTAGAGACCCAGAAGGTTTTGCTAAAGTGGTAGAGATGGCTAAGCAGGGTCTGGCAGTGGGATGAACTTAGAGGACCTCCAAAGGCAAGCCCAAGAAGACATAAGCAGGGTTCAATCTACGGAAGAACTTCAGCAGGTAAAAGCCAAGTATCTGGGCAAAAAGGGTCTTATCACCTTAGCCATAAAGGATATCGCTACCATCCCACCAGAGCAGAGGAGAGAGTACGGCTCAAGGTTAAACCAAATTAAGGAGTTTGTGGAAAACCTGTTGGAAGAAGCCCAAGAGAGGCTAAAAAATCTTGAGTTGGAGAGGGAGCTTGCGGGTGCATGGGAAGAACTAACGGTTAGCCTTCCTAAGTGGGTGGGTGCTCTGCATCCCATAACTCAGACCTTGGAAAGGATAGAAAGCATCTTTTTGAGTATGGGTTTTTCGGTGGAGGAGGGACCGGAGGTGGAGCTTGAAAGCTACAACTTTGACCTTTTGAACATTCCAAAGGACCATCCTGCCCGAGATATGCAAGATACCTTTTATGTAAATAAAGAGGGTTATCTCTTGAGGACGCACACCTCTCCCGTTCAGATAAGGGTTATGCTCTCCCAAAAGCCACCCATTTACATGATCGCACCGGGCAGGGTTTATAGGAGGGATGACGACCCAACCCATTCGCCCGTCTTCCACCAGGTGGAGGGTTTGGTGGTGGATGAAGGGGTTAGCTTCAAACACATGAAGTATGCAATAGAGGTTTTTTTGAAGGAATTCTTTGAAAAGGACGTGCCCGTTAGGTTCAGGGCTTCCTACTTTCCCTTTACGGAGCCTTCTGCGGAGGTGGATATAGGCTGTTTGGTTTGTGGGGGTGAGGGTTGTAGGGTCTGTAAGGGCACCGGTTGGCTGGAGGTTATGGGTTGTGGTATGGTTCATCAAAAGGTCCTTGAAAACTGCCATATAGACACCGAGCTATATCAGGGTTTCGCCTTTGGGATGGGGGTAGAAAGGCTATGCATGCTATACTTTGGCATAGATAACATAAAGCTCTTTTATGAGAACGACATAAGGTTTTTGAGGCAGTTTCGGTGGAGTTGAGCCTTAGCTTAGAAGAGGTAAAAAGTCTCTCAAAAGAGTTTGATGTGATCCCTCTTTTTGTGGAGGTTTTGGCGGATACGGACACACCCTTAAGCCTGTTTTTAAAGTTAGGGGACTGGGGAAAATACAGGGCACTTCTTGAGAGCGCAGAGGGTGGCATAAAGTGGGGAAGGTTCTCTTTTGTGGCACTGGGATCGGATCTGTCCTTTAGTTTCAGAGATCAAGAGGGCGATCCCTTTGAAGCACCAAAGAAATTTTTAGAGGGTCTGAGGGCATACAGGGACCCAAGACTCCCAAGGTTTTGGGGAGGTTTGGTAGGATATGTTGCCTACGATGTGGTCAGGTTCTTTGAACCAGTGCCGATAGGTAAAAAGGATGTAATAAACCTCCCGGACATGTTCTTTTTCCTAACAGAGCTGGTGCTCATCCACGACAACCTAAGCGGAAAGGTCAAAGTGGTGGTTCCTATCTTTCCAAAGGAGGGTGCAGAAAAGGAATATCAAAGGGCAAAGGAAGCTTTGCAGAAAGCTCTAAAAAGGGTCTATGAGGGTTGTGTGTATCCTAAAAATTACCAGGACAAAGAGCCAGAGCTTTCCCTTTGGGAATCTAACTTCACCAAAGAGGGTTTTGAAGAGGCGGTTTTGAAAGCTAAGGAGTACATAGCCCAAGGGGATGTTATTCAGGTGGTGCTTTCTCAGAGGTTCAGCAGGACTTTTAAAGGGAATGCGGAGGACATATACAGGGTGCTGAGGTTTTTAAACCCTTCTCCTTATATGTTCTATCTGGATTTTGGGAGTTTTCAGGTGGTGGGTTCCTCTC
>JAPYWH010000062.1 GCA_028276475.1 Thermocrinis sp. | reverse complement strand
AGGGATAGACAAGCCTAACATAGTCGTAAGCATGGGGGGAGTTTGCTATAACCACATGGTAGTTGTTTTCTTTTATGATCCTGTATAACCTTAGGTAGTTGGCAGGGTTCAGCCGGTTAAATTTGGTGTGGTTTTCAAAAAACCGAAAGACTACACCATAGGGGGAGAGCTTTTCCACCATCTCCTTGTTTTGGTAGGCAAGGGCAAGCTCCACATCCACTCCCTGCTTTTTTAGCTCCCTTGCAAGGAGATAAACCTGCTCCTTTGTTCCACCCCAGCCAAAGCCATCTACCACCGATAGAACTCTTAACACTTAATATATTGTATTTGGGAAATGGGGATCCTGCTTTTGGTAGTTTTTCTATCGGGTTGCACGGTGATTATAAAGGACAGGGAGCCCATTCCTCAAAGGGATGGGGAGCGGGCAAACGGTCTTCTCAGGGCATACTGTCCATCCAAGGTTGAAACGGTGGGCTTTTACTGCACGGGCAACAGGGCATACAGCAACCTTGTTCAAGCGGGCAGTCGGGTTAGGGTTTATAGCCAAAGCACGGGAAAAAGCATAACCATAGCCATCTTTAGGAGGGATGACGTCAACGGTGTGTGCGTGCCGGAGAGGTTTGAGTCCCTCTTGGGAAGGGCACCCTTTAGGGCGGTTTTGGAGGTGGAAAGATGCGGGCTGGACGGAAATACGGTATGCCCTCCCGTGATCAGAGGTATGGCAAGCTGGTATGGAGAACCTCATCACGGAAAGGAAAGTTCCTACGGAATAATCTTTGATAAAGAGGGGATGTATGCGGCACACAGGGAGCTTCCCCTTGGCACCCTTCTGAGGGTAAGGAACTTAAAAAACGGCAGGGAGGTAGAGGTAAAGGTAATAGACCGGGGACCCTTCAAGGAGGGCAGGGTGCTGGACCTCTCGGAGGGTGCGGCGAGGAGGTTGGGGATGATGGGGGATGGAGAGGTGCCCGTGGAGGCGGTGGTCCTTCGCTGTGGAGATTAGGCGCTCTCTATTATGTTCTTTAAGATTTCCCTCTCCAAGGGAGAGCTGACCTTTGGCAGGATGGTTTCTATTACAACCCTTTGGGCGGAGTTAAACCTTTCTAACCTTCTGGCACATCGGATGGTATCCCTGATGGAAAACACGAACTCTACGGGCTCTTCTGACCTTTGGCTTTGATAATCCCTGTATGCCTTCCTTATACGGTTGGCGATCCTCAGCAGTTCAAAGAGAAGGTTTATGTGCCTTTCCCTTGTGGGGTTTATCAACCTTTGGGCTTGAGGAGTTTCCACCTGATTTATCAGGGCATACCAAAGATAAACAAACTCTTCGTTGGAAAGTTCAGAAAGCGAAGAAACATAGTCTTTTAAGATGAGTGCTTCGTCGGGATGGAAAAAGCCCTTGCTGTCCTCAAAGGGGGGATAGTCCACAAACATCACATCCGCACGGGACTTTATGTCCTGTGGAAGTTCAGAGACGCCCAGATAGTGCTGTGGGTTCATACCTCCCACCAGGATCACATCGCTCCGCGCCCTTATGACCTCTCCCGTAGGCATTACCAAATACCTTCTGTAGTCAAAAAGTGGGTTAAAGAGCTTTACCAAGGCGGGCGGGAGGGTGTTGATCTCGTCCAAGTATATGACCGCACCGGGGGTCTGCAGGGCTTTGATAAGGTCTGAGAAGACGCGCTTTGTTCCCTTTTTGGGGTCAAACTCATAGGTGTAGGTTAGGTCCTCCTTTTCCATCTTTGAGTGACATGGGATTATGTAAAGAGGTCTGTTGGTAAGGGCGGAGAAAACTTCCACTAAGAAGTTTTTGCCTACACCCGCATCTCCCTCCAATATAAGTATGCCCTCTCCAAAGCTGAGCTGGTCTTTGACCATAGAAACGAACCTCTCTAAGTTATAGACAAACCAAGGGGTTTCCTCATAAGAGACAAAGAGAGGTAGCCTGTAGGGTTCGTAGGAGAAAAGTCCTCGTAAGTGCCTGAGGTAGCTCCTTACCCACTTGGGCATTGACTTTAATTCTTTTACGGGCAAAAGGTTTGAGTATCTTTTGGGTTCCAACAGGACGCCATCTTCCCTCTCAAAGGCTATTTTTGCGTATATCTCACCACCTATGAGCAACTTTTCCTCCACCTTTAGCCTCCAAGAGAGCCTTCTGCGCTCACCGCCAAACTTTGGAAAATCTTCTCTGCCAAAGAACACCCTGTCCTCGGTGGTGGTTATTCTGAACCTTTTTAGCCTGTATGAGATGACCTTTTCCTGCAAGAGCCTTTGGAGGTTCTGCTCTCCTTCCCTGCTTAGTTCCCTCGGCAGTGTGTTCAGGAGTTCCCTAAAGTCCTTCACCTCCTCCTCCGCCTCAAGCCCTTCAAGGTCCTGGCTTTCTTTGCCCTCAAGGGCTACCTTTAGTTCCTCCAAAGCCCTCGTCAGTCTGTTTTTTAGCTCCCTTTCCAACTCCTCCTTTGCCTTTGAGAGTTTTTCAAACTCTTCTCCGTCCGCATTTCGGAGCCATTCTTCTATTTCCTTTAGTTCCTTTTGACCCGCTGTGCCCCTTTGAACCTTTTCCCTTATTTGCTCCAAAAAGAGATCTAACCTTTTCCTTTTGAGTAGCTCCTCCGCCTCAAAGTAAAGCTCTCTTACCCTTCTAAGGGGGATGTCCAAGTTGGCAATCTCCTTGAGGGAGTTTAGGTTCTCCAGCTGGGACAGATCCCTTGCCTTTTGCACTTTAGAGACAAATTCCTTGTAGGACCTTTCCGCCTGCTTTAGGACTTTTTCCTGCCTGTCTTTGGGATATATAAAATCCACCAAGTTGGAGCCAAGCTTTATAAGTTGGTAGAGCTTTCTGTCTTTGTCCTGTAGCCACCTGCTGGTGTATATGTAGCCGTCCTTTGATACCTTTACCACCGAGTAGCCAAAGCC
>JAPYWH010000009.1 GCA_028276475.1 Thermocrinis sp. | reverse complement strand
TTAGCTCCAATGGATTTATTTGGGTTATTTCTTTCCCAAAGACCTTTATGCTTCCGCTGGTGGGCTTTAACAGCCCCACTATGCACTTGGTGATTGTAGTTTTACCGCTTCCGCTACCACCAAGTATAGTAAAGACCTCGCCCTTATTAACCTGAAAGGAAACATTCTTTAAAATGTGCCGACTTTCTATGATTAAATTGAGGTTTTCCACTTCTACCACTGGTTCCATAGCCTCTTATAGTATAATATGTGCTATGGCTGTGATAGTTAGAGTTCCTACACCCCTCAGAAGGCTTACAAACGGGCAGGGTGAGGTGCAGGTGGAAGCCCTCACCATCAGAGAGGCTGTGGAAAAGCTGGAAAGCCTTTATCCGGGCTTTAAGGAGCGCCTGTTGGATGAGAACGGAGAGTTGAGAAAGTTTGTCAATATCTACCTCAACGACGAGGACATAAGGTTCCTAAAGGGTATAGACACGGAACTGAAAGATGGAGATGTGCTCTCTATTGTGCCCGCCATAGCTGGGGGCTTTTAACCTTGAGGGAATTTTTAAAAAAGCTTTCCGAGTTCAACAACCTAACCAAAGAGGAGATGATCCAGTGCCTTGAGGATATTACAGAGGGGAGGGCTACCGACGCCCAGATAGGTGCTTTTATAATAGCTATGAAGATGAAGGGGGAGACGGTGGAGGAGTTAGAGGGCGCTGCCAGCTTTTTTAGAGAAAAAGCCACCAAAGTGGATGTGGAGGACCCGGATAATCTGGTGGACACTTGCGGAACGGGCGGAGACCTTTCGGATACCTTTAATGTATCCACCATAACCGCCTTTGTGCTGGCGGGTGCGGGTATAAGGGTAGCAAAGCACGGCAACAGGTCTGTCTCTTCCAAAAGCGGTAGTGCAGACCTTTTGGAGTTTTTGGGGGCAAAGATAGACCTGGGACCGGAGCAGGTTAAGAGGATGATAGAGGAGATAGGCATAGGCTTTATGTTCGCACCCCTTTTCCACCCTGCCATGAAGAGGGTGGTGGGTCCCCGAAGGGAGGTGGGCATAAGGTCCCTTTTCAACCTTATAGGTCCCCTATCCAATCCGGCTGGCGCCAAAAGGCAGCTTTTGGGAGTTTTTTCAGACCAGTTTGTGGAAAAAGTAGCCCGCGTTTTACTTAGGCTTGGCGTAAAGAAGGCGGTGGTGGTGCATGGAAAGGATGGCATTGACGAGGTTTCTATATCTGCCCCCACCACTGTGGCGGAGGTAAGTGGTGAAGAGGTATGTATATACGAATTTACACCGGAAGAACTGGGTTTTAGGCGTTATCCCATAGACTACATAAAAGTAAAATCTGTGGAGGAAAGTGCAAAGGTAGCCATGTCTGTTTTAAAGGGAGAACCATCTCCTGCCCTTGATATGGTTCTTTTGAACTCTGCCTTTGGGGTGCTTGTCTCTGGCATGGCTGATGACCTAAAAACCGCCTTGGAGGTGGCAAAGGATTCCATAAAGGGTGGTAAAGCCCAAAGGAAGCTCTCCGAGTTTATTGATCTATCAAAAAGGCTTCAATGTTTAAAGTAGGCAAGGTGTCTTACCTTAACACTGTTCCCCTGTTTTACCGCTTTGAGGACCCAAGGATTGAACTTGTGGAGGGCGAGCCGTCCTATTTGGTTTCTTTGCTGAGAGATGGGAAAATTCATGCGGGCATTGTTTCCTCGGTGGAGTATCTTTTTAACCGCTCCCAATATAGAGTTGTGCCAAGGCTATGCATAGCCTCCAAGCAGAGGGTTTGCTCTGTTCTTTTATTCTCAAAAAGACCAGTGTTGGAGATAAAGAGTGTGTATCTTACTCCCGCTTCTTTGACTTCAAAGATATTATGCAAACACCTTTTAGAGGATGTTTATAAGCTCAAGCCCGAGTATGTGGAAAGTAGAGAGTCTGCGGATGCCCTTTTGCTGATAGGAGACGACGCATTGTATGAAAAAAGGCTGGGCAATTTTGAATATGTCTATGACTTGGCTGAAGAGTGGCACAAGGTTTATGGTCTGCCCTTTGTGTTTGCCCTCTTTTTGGTGAGAAAGGATGCAGACCCTTCTTTGGACAGGCTCATAGAGGAGTTAGCCCTTAGGTCCATAAAAGCCTTTTATGAGGATTTTGCACAAGAAAGGGTAAAGGTGGAGGGTTTCTCAAGGGATGAGCTGAAGGATTACTTTTATCACTGCATTGACTACTTTTTGGACGAGGAAAAGGAGAGGTCCCTTGAAATTTTTGGAAGTTTAGCCTATAATCATAAGTAAATGCCCACTTTCAAGGAATTAGCCCTCTTTCTTCATGTGCTTTTTGCATGCATCTGGGTGGGTGGGATGTTAGCTTTGGTTTTTGTTGTGGCGCCCGTGCTGAGAGGACTTAAGAACAGGGAGGAGCTATTTTTAACCCTGGGGAAGCGCCTTAGCTTTTACGGCACCTTTTTATCCTTGGGAGGGCTTTTAATAACTGGCTTGATAAACATCCATTATCTTCTTGGCTTTTCTCAGCTTTTTGACCTTTCAAACCCATACACTAAAACCCTTTGGCACAAGCTCTTTGCCTTTTTTGGTGTGCTTGGTGTTTCCTTAGCCCATGACCTGTATTTTGGAAAGAGGGCTTACGAAAGAAAGTTTAACCTTTACATGGCAAGGTTTTTGGGCTTTTTGAACCTCATTCTTTCCCTTTTGGTTGTTTTCTTTGCGATAAAACTCAGGCTTGGAGGTTAAACATGGCACAGGTGGTATCCACCCAAGAGAGGGAGTTTTCCCCTCTGTCGCCCACAAAAAAAGCTATCCTTAACCAAGAGGGCTTGCGATCCATACTCTTCTGCCTTAAATAAGGTCAAAGAATCCCTCTGCACACTTCACCTTATAGGGTGATAACATTGGTTCTATCCGGAAGAGGAATGTTCTTTTTAGGTTCCGAAGAGAACTCCGTAGAACTCAAAGAGGGAGATTATGTCTTTTATGAAAGACAAGAACCACACGGTTTTTACGCCTTGGAGGATATGGTGGTTTTGGCTTTTGTTTTTTAGAGCCTACCGAGGTTTTTCAGAAAGTTTGCAATGCTAAAGAACCAAAGCCTTGCCATATGCCAATCCACCGCGTCGTAGGTGTCGCACAGGGTATGCCTTATTGGAAGGGGGTGGGAGCTCAGGAAGAGGGTCTTAAGCCCTGCCCTTTTGAAGGGTATGTGGTCGCTCTTTGCAGAAGGGACTGCCCTAAACTCCACCTCAAAGCCTATCTCCTTTGCACTTCTGTAGAAGGCTTCCGCCAACTGGTAATCATTATAGCCCTCTTTATCTCTGTAAAGGATGGCAGGGTTTTGCCAGCCTATGCCATCCAAGTTTATACAGTAATAGGCATGCTTTGGCTTTTTTAATGTGTGAAACTTGGAACCCTCCAAGCCTACCTCCTCTCCGTCGGTGATCAAAAACCTTAGCTTGAAGGGAATGTTGTAATTTTCCCTCAGCTCTTCGTAAAGATAGGGCAAAAGTAAAGATGCCAAGCCATTATCTATTGCACCTTGGGTTTTTGGCTTTGTGTCCATGTGGGCTACCACATAAACCACCGGACCCCTGCCCAGTTCAAACGCAAGGTTGCTGAGCTTTAGCTCCTCCTCTCGGACCTCCACCTTTAATTTAGCGTAAAAGTCCCTTACCTTTGGAAGGTCGCTCCTTTTGATGCAAACAACAGCCATATCTTCTTCTGTGATGCCATAAAAGACCTGGTCTAACTCCTTTAGATAGCAAACTACTGCCTTTATGTTCTTTGTCTTCAAGGCGTTCCAATCTATACCCTTGGCGGTCTGCAGTGCAATGTCACCCTCTATAAAATCTTCTTTCAAATATCCCTCAAAGCTTCCGCCTATGCTACCCACAAAGGGAAAGGCTTGAACCTTCCTTCCCTCCACCTCCAAGCTGGCACCAATAGGAACACGCTTTTTTACACTAAAGGGCTCCTCCCAAAAGGGGATGGATTTTTCTCTAAGGAGGTTTTTTAAAAACCTCTTCGCTTCTTTGTGTCCGTTTGTATTTGGGAATCGGTTTAAAGTTAGATATTCATAAGCCCTCTCTCTGAGCTCTCTGTAGGTTTTACTTTTCATAAACGGGCGTTAGCCATCCCTTATATCTTTCTATCTTTCCTCTCACTGCGTTAAAGTATAGCTCCTGAAGTTCCTTTGTGATAGGTCCTACCTCTCCACCGTTGATTTTACGATCATCCACCTCCACCACGGGTGTGATCTCTGCGGCGGTACCCGTTAGGAATATTTCGTCGGCCACGTAAAGCTCGCTTCTTGCCACAGGTCTTTCCTCCACTTCCAGCATAAGCTCGTTTTTTGCCAGTTTTATTACCGCAGAGCGGGTTATACCCTCAAGTATATGCTCCGAATAAGAGGGTGTAATGAGCCTTTTGCCTCTAACCAAGAATATGTTCTCTCCGGAGCCCTCAGCCACAGAGCCGTTTTGATTTAGCAATATAGCTTCATCATACCCAGAAAGCAAAGCCTCAGTTTTAGCCAAGGCACTGTTCACATAAGCGCCTGAGACCTTCCACCGGGAGGGAATGGAGTTGTCATCGTTCCTACGCCAAGAGGAAACTTTAACCCTCGCACCCTTAGAGGTATCCAAGTATCTGCCAAACCTGTACAGGTATATGGCTACAGTGGGGGTAAAGCCCGTAAGCTTGGGTGTAAGGGCAAGGTCTTTGAAGTATGCGATGGGTCTTATATAAACATCCTCTCTTATTTGGCTTTTGACGAGGATCTCCTTTGTGATGCTAATGAGGTCCTCCACTGAATAGCTTAGTTCCATAAACATTGCCCTGCAGTTTTTTATCATCCGTTGGTAGTGTTCCCTTGCAAAGAGGATATAAAGCTGGTCTTCTTCTTCGTTCCAATAAGCCCTTATGCCTTCAAAGACGCAGGTGCCATAATGAAAGGAGTTTGTCTTTATGCTTAGCTTTGCCTCCTCTACGGGGACTATTTGGTCTTCAAAGAAGGCGTATTCCATGGCATTTTATTATAATATCTTTTTCAAACTACCCTACGGAGGTTTTTAGATGGCTGTTCCGAAGAGAAGGACTTCAAATTGGAGAAGGGATCAAAGAAGGGCACAGAACTTTTTTGCAAAGCTAAAGGTAAGGGCACTGGCAGAGTGTCCCAACTGTGGTGAGATGACTATGCCCCACAGGGTGTGCCCCTACTGTGGCTATTACAAAGGCAGACAAGTTCTAAATAAAATATAGATTAAATGACTAAGATCGCTGTGGATTGTATGGGGGGGGATTACGCCCCCGAGGAGATCGTCAAGGGTTGCATTCTGGCATACAAAGAGCTTGGCTTGGGCACCTACCTGGTGGGGGACAGAAAGGCGATAGAGAACATTCTGCATAAAGAAGGGGTGAAGGAAAGTGAAGCCCTGACCATAGTTCATGCGGAGGAGAAAGTGGAAATGCACGAACCCCCCTCGGTGGTGCTTAAAAAGAAGAATTCTTCCCTCTATGTGGCGGGCATGCTGGTGAGAGAGGGAGAGGCGGACGGCCTTGTTTCCGCGGGCAACACGGGTGCGGTGCTAACGGTGGGCAAGTTTGTGGTGGGCACTGCGGAGGAGGTGGAAAGACCCTCCATAGGGGTTCCCCTTCCAAACCCAAAGGGTAAAACAGTCCTTTTGGACGTGGGTGCCAACGTAGATTGTAAGCCCAGACATCTTCTGCAGTTTGCCATAATAGGGCACACTTATGCGGAGGAGATTTTGGGTATAAAAAACCCACGGGTAGGCATTCTGAGTATAGGGGAGGAGGAGGGCAAGGGCAACGAGCTGGTGAAGGAAGCCTATCCCCTCTTAAAGAGGTCCAAGCTTAACTTTTTGGGTAATGCGGAGGGTAGAGATATATACGCGGGCACCTTTGATGTGATCGTGTGTGATGGTTTTGTGGGGAATGTGGTGCTAAAGGCAAGTGAAAGCCTCGGTTTTGCAGTTCTTCAAATGATAAAGGAAGAGGTTCGAAAAAGCCTTCTGGCAAGACTTGGTGCCCTGTTGATGTTGCCCGCTTTGAACAACCTTAAGAAGAAAGCAGACTTTGCGGAGTATGGGGGCATACCCCTTTTGGGTGCAAAAAAGCCCGTCATAATAACCCACGGCAGGGCAAATGCCAAGGCTATAAAGAACGCCATAAAGGTCGCCAACGAGTTTTTAACCCATCACTTTAACGAAAAACTAAAGGATAATCTAATAAAATTTGCTCCAGAAGGAGTAAAAGTCTGATGGGCATAACATTGCAAGGATTGGGCTACTACGTGCCGGAGGATGTGCTCACCAACTTTGATTTAGAAAAGATGGTGGATACATCTGATGAATGGATCGTAACACGCACGGGCATAAAGGAGAGAAGGATCGCAAAAAGGGAAAGTCTTTTGGACATGGCAGAAAAGGCAAGTAGGATGGCGCTGGATATGGCAAAGATCTCTCCCCAAGACATAGACGCCATAATCCTTGCTACCCTCACGCCTGAGCTCGGTTTTCCCGCTTCCGCTTGCTTACTACAGGGTAAACTTGAATGCAAAAGGGGCTTTGCCTTTGATATATCCGCTGCGTGCAGTGGCTTCTTGTATGGCTTGGAGGTGGCAAGAGGTCTCATACAAGGAAATGGACTAAAAAAGGTTCTCTTAGTGGGTGCAGAAAAGCTCTCAGACATTGTTAACTGGCAAGACAGGAGCACTTGCGTGCTCTTTGGAGATGGTGCGGGTGCAGTGGTGGTTTCCAACGAAGGAGAGGGTGAGATTTTGGCTTCTGTTATGAGGTCCGATGGAAATGCATGGGAGATCCTATACGCAGAAAGGTGTGGTTATATAAACATGAAAGGGAGGGAACTTTTTAAGCTGGCAGTTAAGAGTATGGAGGAGGTTTGCCTTGAGGTTTTGCAGAGGGAAGGGCTAAGCGTGGAGCAGATAGACCTTTTTGTGCCCCATCAAGCAAACATAAGGATCATGGAAGCCCTTGCGGAAAGGCTAAACCTAAGCATGGAAAAGGTTTATTCAAACATTCACAAATACGGAAACACGAGCGCCGCATCCATACCCATAGCCCTGACAGAGGCGTACTTGGAGGGGAAATTAAAGCGGGGAGATTTGGTGCTCATGACCGCTATGGGCGGAGGGCTAACCTGGGGTGCAATGCTGATTAGATTTTAAGAATGATGTTCTACAAACGGGTAGTTATAAACAGTAAAGAAGTTCAGGAGGGAGACCTTTTTGTAGCTTTAAAGGGTTCAAGGCACGACGGACACGATTTTGTGGAGGAAGCATTTCAGAGGGGTGCGGTGGGAGTGGTAGTAGAAAGGGAGGTTAAAGCGCCGGAGGGAAGGTTTGCCTTGGTGGTAAAGGACAGCCTTGAGTTTTTGAGGGACTTGGCAAGAAAGAAGAGGGAGGGCTTTAAAGGAAAGGTCATAGCCATCGCGGGTTCTGCGGGAAAAACCACCACCAAAGAGATGGTTGCCTTCTTGCTCTCAAAGGTTGCAAAAACTTGCAAGACGCCAAGGAACTTCAATTCCCAAATAGGAGTGCCCCTTTCAGTGGCAAACTTTGAGGAGGATTGTCAGTTTTGGGTGGTGGAGGTGGGCGCAAGCCAAAAGGGAGATGTGGCAAGGCTCGTGGATATAATAAAGCCTCACATAAGGGTTATAACCGCCATAGGGGAGGAGCACTTGGAGACCTTTGGATGTTTGGACGATGTGGTGGTGGGAAACGGAGAGGTCTTCAAGGACATGGGGGAAGAAGATGTGGGCGTTTGCCCTAATGAGGTTTCCCATTGTTACCTTTTGCCCAAAAAGATCACCTTTGGTGAGGGCTCAGAACTGTCCGCGAAGGAGATAGACCTTAGCACGGAAGGGGTGCGTTTTAAGGTTTTGGATGCGGAGGTTTTTATTCCTATTCCCAGCCTTGGGGTAGTGGAAAATGCCCTCTGCACCTTTGCAGTTTTACAAGCCCTTGGCTTTGATTGGAGGGACTTTGTGGGTTATATGAGGGATTTCAAGGCGGTGGAGGGGAGGTTTAAAACCTACCAAATGGATAACTGGTTTGTGATAGATGATGCCTACAACGCCAACCCTCCCTCTGTGCAGAAAGCTTTGCAGACCCTTTGTAGGTTTAAAGGCTTTAAAATAGCAGTGCTTGGAGACATGTTAGAACTGGGCAGGGAATCTGAGAGATTTCATAGGGAGGTGGGACAGCTCTGTGCGGAGCTTGGCATAGACCTATGCCTGTTTTACGGTCCAAGTATGAGGTATGCATGGGAGGAGTGCGTAAGGCACGGCGGAAAAGCAGAGCACTTTGAGGACAAGGAAACCCTTACGAGCTTTTTATTGGGGCTTTTGAACAAGCCCGCAGTGGTTCTCTTTAAGGGTTCAAGGGGTATGCGTCTTGAGGAGGTTCTCCATGGGTTGCAAAATGAGAAAATTAGAATATAATGATATTCTTATAATGAAGATCTTGTGGGCTTTTGCCTTTACGGTTGGCTTTGGGTGGGCGGTGGAGCTAAGTGTATCAGACGTGCTCCAAAAGGCTCTGGAAAACAACAGGGAAATAAAGGCTATGCAAAGGGAAATTTCCGCAGGTAGGCTGGAGCTAAAGTCAGCAAGGGGAGCTTACTACCCTCGCATAAAGCTCGAGGAGAACTTTACCAGAACGGACATACCCGCCTACGCCTTTATGAGTCGGCTCAATCAGGAGCGCATAACAATGCAAGATTTTGACCCAAACAAACTCAACAACCCAAGTGCCATAAACAACTTTGAAACAAAGATAGGCTTGGAAATCCCCATATGGCTTGGAGGGAAAATTCAGGTGGGGGAAAGGCTGGCAAAGCTGAACCTCTCCATACTGCAAAGGGAGGAACTTAGAAAAAAAGAGGATGTAGCCCTGAAGGTCTACGAAGCCTACGGAGATGCAGTTCTTGCCAAGATGGCTGTTGATGTTTCTAAGCAAGCTTTAGAAAGTGCCCAGGAACATCAAAGGCTCGCAGAGGAAACTTATAAGGTAGGAATGGCATTGCTTTCGGATGTGTTCAGGGCAAAGGTGTATGTGGAAAAGGCAAGAGAAAGGCTCTTTGCATTCCAAAAAGACTACGAAACCGCCAAGAGGGCTTTGGAGTTGGTGGTGGGAACTTCCCTCGGAGACTTTGATGTGGTAGATATAAAGGAGTGTCCGATGGTAGAACCAAAGGGACTCAAAGAAACAGCCCTACAAAGGAGAGAAGACCTAAAGGCTATGTATGAGAGGGCTAAGCTCTTTAATGAATACTACAACCTTGAACTTTCCAACAACCTACCTCAGGTTTATGCGGGTGCCTTTTACTCTCTGAACTCAAAGGACTTTCCCTTTGGTGCGGACGGAAAAGGCTACATGCTCATGCTTGGTATATCTTGGAGCTTTGACACGGGGCTTAGCACCCTAAACAAAGCCAGGGCACACTTGGAAAGGAAAAAGGCGCTGGAGGAAAGGACAAAGGGCATGGAGGAACTCATCTCCTTTGAGGTGGATCGGGCAAAGGCAGATTACGAAAAAGCCCTCAGTGCCCTTAGCTCTGCGAGGGAGAGGATAAAAGCAAGCGAGGAAGTTTTAAGGGTCATGCAGGTCAGATACAAAAACGGTTTAGCAAGGATGGTGGATATCCTGGATGCCCAAACGGAGTTGGATATGGCAAGGTTGGAGGAGGTGAAAGCCCTGGTGGATTGCTGGAAAGCCCACGCAAGGCTAAAGCATAGCGTGGGAACCATCCTTGAGGAGGTGCAAAGATGAAAGGATACATCAAGTATATAGCCTTTTTGGTGGTGATCCTTTTGAGCATCCTTTGGCTTGGTGGCTTTTTCTCTAAGAAGATTACCACAAAGGAAGTTGCCAAAGAGAGTAAGGTGGTGCATGGGCTAACGGTGGGCACAGTGGAAAAACTGGACCATGTGGAAACTCCCTACATAGGGCAGGTGGTGGCAGACCAGAGGGCTGAGATCTCTACCCGTATTATGGGCAGGGTGTTGAAAGTGCATGTTAAAGAGGGAGAGTGTGTGAGGGCAGGAAGGCTTCTGGTTAGCGTGGATGCATCCGATGTGCAAGCACAGGTCAATGCCATTGAACAGCAAAAGAGACAGGCGGAAAAGGCATACGAGTCTGCCCTCGCCCAGTATGAAGCGGTAAAGAAAACCTACGAAAGATATTCCGCCCTTTTAAAGCAGTCCGCCATCACCCAGCAGGAGTTTGACCAGGTCAAAGCCCAGTTTGAATCCGCAAAAGCACAGGTGGAGCAGGCAAAAGCGGGCATAGAGGCACTAAATGCCCAAAAGTCAGCGATTGCATCCAACTTGACCTACGCGAACCTTACCGCACCCTTTGATGGCTGTGTGGTTCTAAAGAGCGTTGATGAGGGAGACTTGGCGGTGCCCGGACAGCCCATGTTGGTTTTAGAGAAGGCACCCTACAAGGTGGAGGTCTACCTGCCCGAGAGGTTTTTAGGTAGAGTTAAGGTGGGAAGTTCCCTAAAGGTGGAAGTAGATGGAAAAGTGCTTGAAGGAACAGTGGTAGAAAGTGGTGTGGCTGTGGACCCGGCTACCAGGACCTTTAGGGTCAAGCTCTCAGTTCCATCCAATGGACTCTCCAGCGGTAAGCTGGCAAGGGTGCTAGTCCCAGAGGATCAAAGGGCCCTTATGGTGCCCCAGTCTGCCATTGTTAGACGCTTTGACTTCACCGGCGTTTGGGTGGTAAGGGAGGACAATACCCTCGAGCTTAGGTTTGTAAGGCTTGGAGATACCATAGTAGACAAGGTTCAGGTGCTCAGTGGGCTAAAGGAGGGTGAGAGGGTGGTAATCCAAGGTATAGAAAAAGCCTGCGAAGGTTGTAAGGTAGGAGGCTAAAAATGTATGGACTCGCCGGTAGGTTAGCCCACTATTTCATAGACTCCAAGCTCACCCCCGTTCTCATACTGGTCTCCTTAGCCCTTGGGCTCTTTGCCATAGTAACCACACCAAAGGAAGAGGAGCCCCAAATAGTGGTGCCCATGATAGACATAATGCTCTCCTACCCGGGAGCAACCCCCGAAGAGGTGGAAAGAAGGGTAGTGGTACCATTGGAGAAGAAGCTCTGGGAGCTTAAAGAAATTGAATACATATACTCCTACGCGGGAGAGGGAATGGCGGTGGTTACCGCCCGGTTCTACGTGGGCACTGACCCGGTTAAGGCTCTGGTGGACCTAAACACCAAAATGATGTCCGCCATGGATTTGGCACCGCCGGGTGTAATCCTTCCTCCACTGATAAAGCCCAAGTCCATCGATGACGTACCTATCCTGACACTTACCCTCTGGAGCAAAAACTACGATTGGTATGAGTTAAGAAGGCTTGCCGCAAGCATAGAAAACGAGATAAAGAAGATCCAGAATGTGGCGGATGTGTTCCTTGTGGGAGGAAGACCAAGGGAGGTGAGGATCATCCTGGACCCACAAAGACTGGAACACTACAGAATATCACCCCTCTATGTAGCGCAGGTGCTAAGGTCTGCCAATGTGCAGATGCAGAGCGGAAACCTTCTGAGCCAAAACTATGAATACAAGGTCAGAACGGGTACTTTCTTTGAGTCAAAAAAAGATGTGGAAAACCTCTTGGTAGGCGTCTTTGGTGGAAGACCCGTCTATTTGAAAGATGTGGCGGATGTGGTGGATGGTCCCTCTGAGGTGAAGGACTATGTGCTAATGGGCTTTGGACCGGCGGCTAAAGGTCAGGATTTAAAAACGGGAGAGCTTTATCCAGCGGTGACCATCGCAGTTGCCAAAAGGAAGGGCACAAACGCCATAGATGTTGCCAATGAAGTTATAGGGTTGGTTGAACACCTAAAGGGCAAGGAACTTCCCAAAGACCTAAACATAACCATCACAAGAAACTACGGAAAGACCGCCAAAGAAAAGTCAGACGACCTACTTAAAAAGCTATTCATCGCAACGGGTTCGGTGATCCTTTTAATGGCTGTTGCCCTTGGTATCAAGGAAGCCATAGTGGTGGGCATTGCGGTGCCCGTCACCCTCGCCATAGCCCTCTTTATAAGCGAGGTTCTTGGCTTTACCCTAAACAGGGTTACTCTATTTGCCCTTATCTTTGCCATAGGTATTTTGGTAGATGACGCCATAGTGGTGGTGGAAAACATACACCGATGGTTTGAGCTAAAGCTTGCCAAGTATCCAAGGGAGGCAATAGTCAGGGCAACGGATGAGGTAGGAAACCCCACAATACTGGCAACCTTTACGGTCATTGCTGCGCTTATGCCCATGGCTTTTGTCAGTGGTTTGATGGGTCCTTACATGAGACCCATACCCATAAACGCCTCCGTTGCTATGTTCTTCTCCCTTTTAGTTGCCTTCATAATCACTCCTTGGGCAGCGTACATCTTTTTGAAGGATCAGTTTGACAAAAAGGAGCATCACGAGACGGACATTAAGCAAACCAAGTTCTGGAAGTTCTACGCACGCATTATGGCACCCCTACTGGTTAGCAAGTCAAAAAGATACATGTTCTATGGCTTTACCTTAGGTCTAATGGCACTATCTGTGGGACTTTTGATCACCAAGGTGGTGGTGGTTAAGATGCTACCTTATGACAACAAAAGCGAACTGCAGATCGTCATAGACATGCCCGAAGGAACTCCAAAGGAAAAGACCTTAGAAACCGCCAAGGCAATAGCGGACTACATAGCCAAGCAGAGCATAGTTAAAGACTATCAGATCTATGTGGGAACATCCTCTCCTTTCAACTTCAACGGACTTGTAAGGCATTACTACCTAAGGCAAGGCTCCAACATGGCAGACATTCAGGTGAATCTGGTGGATAAGAAGGAAAGAAAGGACCAATCCCACGATTTTGCCAAGAAGATAAGACCCGCAGTTCATGAGATCGCCAAAAAATACGGTGCCAAGTATGTAGCTGTGGTGGAAGTACCACCCGGTCCTCCTGTGCTCTCCCCTATAGTAGCGGAAATCTATGGTCCTGACCTAAAGAGCCAAGAGGCGTTTGCTTTGCAGGTCTTGGATATATTCAAGAAATCCCCCTCCATAACCGACGAGGGCATATACCTTGAAAGCCCCCACAAAATGCTCGTCCTGAAGGCAAAGGATGATGTGCTAAAGCTGGTGGGCATGTCTAAGGAGGAGTTCGTGCATACTTTAACCGCCTTGCTTGGTGGCTACCGAGTGGGACTGCTTCAAAACACAGACACAGAGCATACACCCATAATAGTTCAACTGAAAGAAAACTACAGGAGCTTGGAGCTTTTGAAGACCCTCAAAGTTCCCACCAAAGATGGCAAGCTTGTTCCTGTGTCGGAGCTTGTGGAAATCATAGAACAGGACGCACCCAAAAGTATATACCGCAAGAACCTAAGGCGAGTGGTTTATGTGATAGGAGATGTGGCAGGAAGAGAAGAGGCTCCCTTCTATGGCATTCTTGACGTTAGAAAGGATGTGTTCTCTATTTCCACACCTTACGGTTCGCCTAAGGAACTCTGGATGAGCCTGCCTCTTATAGAGGACGGTATATACGTAAAGTGGGATGGTGAAATGCACATAACCCTTGAAGTCTTCAGGGACCTTGGGCTTGCCTTTGCTGTTGCCCTTTTTGTAATGTACGTGCTGATCCTGGGTTGGTTCAAAGATTTTAAAATCCCGGGCATAATCATGGCACCTATACCCTTAACCTTGGTGGGTATAATTCCCGGACACCTTCTGATGGGTGCTTTCTTTACCGCTACATCTATGATAGGTTTTATTGCCCTTGCGGGTATAATAGTCAGAAACTCCATCCTGTTGGTAGATTTTGCGGAAGAAAAGATAAAGGAAGGTGTGCCCCTCCACAGGGCTGTTGTTGAAGCGGGAGTTATAAGAACAAGACCCATAATTCTCACCGCGGTGGCAATAATAGTAGGTTCCTTTGTGATCATCTTTGACCCTATCTTCAACGGGCTTGCCATTTCTCTGATCTTTGGCACAATAGGTTCCACCACTCTAACTCTGGTCCTCATACCCCTTATGTATTACGCCTCTAAGTTAAAGACACAGAAAGAAAAGCCTTCGAAAGACGAAGTTTATAGGGAACTATTCTAAAAATTTTGGGTTATAATTCTAATATGCATGTTTTGAGGAAACAGGCAATCTATGACAAGAGGGGGAATGTAGCCTTTTGGGAAGTTTTTGTTCAGGATGCCACTACCGGTAAATATCCGAAAAACATTGATCCCCTAAAAGCTACTACCATAACAGTAGATGTGCTTGTAGAGTTGGGTGCTTACAGGGTTGGTGAAGGGAAGGTTGTCTTCGTTAATGTTCCAGCTATATTTTTAGAGGCTTCTATGTTTGACCTTCTCTCTCCAGAATATGTAGGCATAGAGCTTGTGGAAAACAAAAACATTACTACCCAAACCTATAATGCCATAGAACTTTTACTAAAAAGAGGTTTCAAATTCTGCATAGATGACTTTGGCTTTGAGAGGATAGATTATCTACCGTTGCTAAGCAAAACTCATTTTGTAAAGATAGACATTAAAAACAGTCCCTACGATTTGGATGAGCTAAAAGAGGTTATAGCTATAGTAAAGAGCTTGAAAAAAAGCGTAATAGCAAAGAACATAGAAACAGAGGAAGATTATAAAAGGGCAAAGGAGTATGGCTTTGACTATTTTCAAGGTTTCTATCTTTCGCCACCTACTCTCGTAAAGGATACACGAACAATTTCTTACTTTAAAGGAACTTTATTAAAGCTTTACAAAGCCCTGACAGAGGGTGATATGAAGCAGATAGTAAGCGTTCTTGAAAGGGATGTGGGTGCGGCGTATAAACTCTTGAAGTTTGCTAACTCTGCCCTTTTTCCAAGGATCAAAAAGATAAGCAGTTTGGAAGAGGCTGTTGCCTATCTGGGTTTTGATAACCTAATTAAGTTTGCCATAGTGCTTGCCCTTTCTGAGATGTTCGCAAAGGGGGACGAGAGAAAGTATTGGGAAAGAGCCCTTTACAGGGCTTGTTTAGCGGAAAAGCTCTCAGAGCTATACTCGCCCGATTTAAAGGCAAAAGCTCATACCGCAGGTCTCTTTTCCCTCTCCCAGGAGATCTTTGGGCAAAGGCCTGAGAATTTAGCCCTTGAGCTGGGTTTGGACAAAGATATTCTGGAAGCCTTTGAGAAAAAGCCCAATGGGTTGAGTTTTATCTTATCTTTGGTAGAACTATTGGAGGACACCCAAAATCCTGAGGTCTTGGAAAAGATCGCAAAGATACTGAAAACGAGCCCCGATGTAGTAAAATCCATTATTGAAAGTGCAAAAAAGGAATCGATGGCAATTACCCAAGAGCTCACTTAATCGGTGGCGTAGCTGTGAAGCCCAGGGAAGAATAGATTAATGGCAAAGAAGCATATCAGAACGGTTATAAACCCAAAGACGAGCATCCAGGCAGTTTTGGTACCCCTCCAACCCAGCATCTGTCTTGCATGAAGGTATGCCCCAAAGAAGAGCCATACTATCAAAGACCAAACCTCCTTTGGGTCCCAGCTCCAGTATCCACCCCAAGCTTCGTTAGCCCAAGCAGCCCCCAAGATTATAGACGCTGTCCATATAGGGAAAACGACCACCACAGACTTATAGGAGAGCTCGTCTAAAACTTCCAATGATGGTAAAAAGCTAAGGTTGTATTTAGCCTTCAAAAGATAGAGGACTGCACCCCCAAAGGCTACGGTAAAACCCGCGTAGCCCACAAAGGCAGTTATAACATGGATGTATAGCCAGTAGCTTCTTAACGCTGGCATCAAGGGCGTTATTTCCGCGTTTGCCTTTGTTATAGCAAAGAGGGAAAGACCAAAGATAACCGGAGTTATAAGAGCACCCAACAGTTTCACACCATATCTTCTTTCCAGTAGCAGGTATATCACTCCCGCAATAAAGCTCCAAAAGGTGAGGGCTTCAAAGAGATTAGACCACGGCGGATGAAAGGCACCCATCTCATAGGTTTGCCAACCCCTTCGGATCATGCCGGTTAGATTTAGCAAAAGACCCAAAAAGAGTATGCCGGTAGCCACATTACCAATAAGGCGCTCTCTTAGGAAGAAAAAGGCAAGGTAAGAAATGGCTGAAAGCCCGTATGCCAGCGTGGCGGATTTATACCAAAATACATTATCGTATGGCAAGGTTGCAAAAATCAAAGAGAGCAAGAGCCCAAGGCTTGGAATTAACCAGCCCTGAGGGACAAAAGACCTACCGCTTTTTAAAGAAACTTCTCTCATAGCCTTAATAAATATAACACCTACTCTTGAGGTTGCACATCCACTTTTATTTGAACTTCCACCTCGGGATGTAGCTTTATGGACACTGTATGTATGCCCACATCCCTTATAGGTTTGGCAAGGGCGATCTTTCTCCTGTCTATTTCAATTCCCTTTTCTGTCAAAGCTTTGGCGATCTCCGCACTGGTAACTGAGCCATAAAGTTTTCCCTTTTCGCCCACCTGATGCTTGATCTCCAACACCAAACCTTCCAACTTCTTTGCCAAGGCGAGGGCTTTTTCTTTTTCCTTCTGTAGCTTTCTTTGCTTTTGAGAGAGTATGCTTTGAACGTGCCTTAGGTTGGACTCGGTGGCAGGGAGGGCTATACCCCTCGGTATAAGGTAGTTTCTGGCAAAGCCATCTTTTACATTTATCACCGACCCCACAGTGCCATAACCTTCAAGTTCTTTAATGAGCACCACCTTCATGCTCTCACCTCCTCAGGTTATGAGATAGGGTAGTAGCGCCAATTGTCTTGCCCTCTTTATCTCCCTTGCCAAAATCCGCTGATGCTTAAAGCATACACCCGTTTGCCTTCTGCCTATGATCTTGCCCCTTTCAGATATGAACCTTGCCAATTCTTCATAATCCTTGTAAGAAGGTTCCTTACCCCTATCACAGAAATAACAGCTCTTTTTTGCACCTTTTTTTATCTCCATTTTTCAACCTCCTTAAAAGGGTAGTTCATCCTCCTCTGAGGAAAAGGGCTTTTCTTCAAAGCCCACTTCCGTATCTTCCGGCAGGACCTCCTCCTCTATAGGTCCTTCTGCCCTTGGCTTTCTTATGATCCTGACCGCACTGGCTACTATCCTTACCCTGCTCTGGGTCCTGCCTTCTTTGTTAACCCAGCGTTCCTGACGGAGGCTCCCCTCTATCACTACAGTGTAGCCCTTGGAGAGCCTTGTGCCCAAATCTTCCGCCAGCCTGCCATAAGCCCTAACATCAAAATAATGGGTCTCTTCTCTCCATTCCTCATTGACCCTAAACCTTCTGTTGTATGCTATGGAAAACTCCACCACCTGCATTCCGGAAGGAAGATAGTTTATGGTAGGGTCCCTCACCAAGTTTCCGATGATCAACACTTTATTGAGCATGGCTTACCTCCTTTTTTACTTTTTGCTGGATGTTGAGCCACCTTATAACATCCTCATTGATCTTGTAGTAAAAATCCAGCTCGTTGGGCAGATCGGTGTTTTCGGACCTTATTTCAATGATGAAATATCTGCCGTGGGTAAAGTTGTTGATCCTGTAAGCGAGAGGCTTCAGCCCCCAATCTAACACCTGCAAAACCTCACCACCCTTTTTGGTTATAAAGTCTTTGACCTCCTGGACCCTTCTGCTTACCTCTTCTTCTGAGAGGGTGGGCTTTAAGACCACTACGCTTTCGTAATGCCTTATGGTCTCATAATATCTCTTTGCCATCTTCTACCTCCTGGGCTAAGTTTAGGTCCTCACCCCTTGGGTGAGAACGAGGTAAAAACATTCTATCATTCCTTGAACCTTTTTGCAAGCTCCTCCATAATTTCCTGCCACGCAACACCCTTTACCACAAGGGAAAGGATCAGGGAATACAAAAGGTCTGCGGTCTCAAGGATGATCTGATCCTTTTGGGAGTTTTTGAGGGCTATGAGGGTTTCTATGGCTTCCTCGCCAAACTTTTGCAGAACCCTGTCTTCCCCTTCCAAAAATAGCCTGACGGTGTAAGAATTTTCAGGCTTTTGGGTAAGCCTATCCTTTATAACCTCCTCCAACCTGCTTGGTGTTTCAAAGGGCAAGGGTTTGAGCTTTTTGTTCCCTTGGATGTTTCTAAAAAAGCAGTTTCTTTCTCCCGTGTGGCATGCCCTGTTTAGGCTTTGTTCAACTATGTAAAGCAGGACATCTTCGTCGCAATCAACGCGGACTTCTATAACCTTTTGAAGCTCTCCAGAGGTCTCTCCCTTTTTCCATATCTCCCCCCTTGAGCGGGAATAATAATGTGCATAGCCCGTTTCCAAGGTAAGCTGGAGTGCCTGTTGGTTAGCCCAGGCGAACATCCTTATTTCACCTGTCCTGTAATCTTGGGCTATTACGGGCAGTAGCCCCTCTTGGTTCCACCTAAGGTTTTTTATAAGCTCATCCGAATATGTCAATGGGTTCCTCTCTGAACTCTCCATCTACCAACTCCCAACTTCTATAAGACACCACCTTACCCTTGCTAACAGACAGTATTATGTAAGAAAAACCCTCAAATGCCCTTTCCCTGTCAAATTCAGAGGGTCTGTCTGGATGGTCTGGGTGGGAGTGATATACTCCCACAATCTCAAGCCCAAACTCCTTAGCCTTTTGTTCTGCCTTAAGGTAATCCTTTGGGTCTATTTGGTATCTATCGTTTTTTCTCTCTGGATATGCGTTGGGTGTTTCGTAAGCACCAAAGACTATGCGCACATCCTGTTGGAATTTGCCCAGCAATAGTCCGCAGGTTTCGTAGGGATAATCCCTCTCCGCTTGGAGGAGCATCTTCTGAAGGGCAGAATTTTTAAGCCTTAGCATGGATCAAAAGCTCCGCTATTTGCACTGCGTTGGTGGCCGCACCCTTTCTTATGTTGTCCGCTACCACCCACATAGAAAGCCCTGGCTCAAAAACCAAGTCCTTCCTTATCCTGCCCACAAAGACCTCATCCCTGCCCGCCACATCTATTGGAGTGGGATAACCTTCTTCCACCAGCACCACACCCTTTGCCTTTCTTAAAAGCTCCATTGCAGACTCTGGCTCCAGCGGACGGTTTAGCTTTACAGAAATTGCCTCCGAGTGTCCGTAAAAGACGGGAACCCTCACTGTGGTGGCGCTTACCTTTATGTTTGGGTCGTGCATTATTTTCCTTGTCTCGTTCACCATCTTCATCTCTTCCTTGGTGTATCCGTTTTCTGTGAATACATCTATCTGTGGGATCACATTGAAGGCGATCCTGCGTGGGAGGTTTTTGACCTCCATCTGTTTATCTTGGCACCAAGCCCTTGTTTGCTCTTCCAGCTCTCTTATTGCTTTGGCACCCGCACCGGAGACCGACTGATAGGTTGCCACCACTATGGCAGAAATTCCCACCGCGTCGTAGATGGGCTTTAGGGCTACCACCATCTGTATGGTAGAGCAGTTGGGATTGGCAATTATGCCCTTGTGGTTTTCCACATCCTCTGGGTTTACCTCCGGCACAACCAGTGGCACATCTGGGTCTAACCTCCAGGCGGAAGAGTTATCTATAACCACCGCACCATCCTTGACAAAACGAGGAGCGTACTCTTTGCTCACCGCAGAACCCGCCGAAAAGAGGGCTATGTCTATGCCTCTAAAGGAGGTCTCTTTGTTTAGCGCCCTTACTTTGAACTTCTCACCCCTAAAGGTTAGCTCGGTGCCCTCCGATTTTTCGGAGGCGTAAAGGTAAAGCTCATCCACTGGAAATTCTCTTTCTTCGAGCACCTTTAAAAAGGTCCTTCCCACTTCACCCGTCGCACCAACTATGGCTACACGCATGGCATTATAATTTTAAGCCCAATGGACCTGAGCGTTAAGCTTTTTGGTATTTCCTTTAAAAATCCCGTTTGGGTAGCGTCGGGCACCTTTGGTTATGGGTTGGAAGCCCTCAAGCTTTATGACGTATCCAAGCTGGGTGCGGTGGTAACTAAGGGACTTTCCCTAAAGCCCCGCATCGGTAATGAACCCCCACGCATAGCAGAAACTCCCTGCGGTATGCTAAACTCCATAGGACTTCAAAACCCGGGCGTAGAAGCCTTTCTAAAGGAGATATACCCACAAATAGAGCACATAGACACCCACTTTATAGCCAACGTTTTTGGAGAAACGGAAGAGGAATACTTGGAGGTTTGCTTGGCTTTGGAAAGTGCGGAAAAAATAGTAGCCTATGAGCTCAATGTATCCTGTCCCAACGTTAAAAAGGGTGGGCTTGCCTTTGGGCATGACCTGAAGGTTTTGGGAAGATTGGTAAATAAGATAAAGGGAAAGGTAAAAAAGCCTGTGCTTGTTAAACTGTCTCCAAACACGGGAGATGTGGTTTTGTTTGGCAAGGTTTGCGTGGATAACGGTGCGGACGGACTTGTAGCCATAAACACCCTTTTGGGTATGAAAATAGATGTGGAAAAAAGGACCCCCATTTTATCCACCGTCAAGGGCGGGCTCTCGGGTCCTGCCATCCTGCCCATTGCGGTTAGAATGGTCTGGGAGCTCTACCAAGCCCTTGGCGCTTCTGTTTCCATCATAGGAGTTGGTGGCATTTACGATGTGGATTCTGCCCTTCAGCACATGCTGGCGGGTGCATCTGCGGTACAGGTGGGAACCGCCAACTTCTTTGACCCACTCAGTCCCCTTAAAATCCTTGAAGGCATAGAGGATTACCTCAGAAGACACCAACTAACTTTAAAAGACTTGGTGGGAGGTGCCCACAGTGAATACAGACCTGATAGATGCCCTTGTTGAAAGGTTGAAGGGTAAGTTGGTGCAGACCCACGCCAGCTGGGTAATACTGACAGAAGACTTTGCCTACAAGATAAAAAAGCCCGTAAATTTTGGCTTTCTGGACTATTCCACCTTAGAAAAAAGAAGGGAGAATTGCCTTAGGGAAGTGGAGCTCAATAGGAGGCTCTGCCCTTGGGTCTATGTGGGCGTTCTTGCGGTGGTTAAGGTGGGCTCTGAATACTTTTTGGAGGGTGAAGGCGAAGTGGTAGAGTATGCGGTGAAGATGAGAAGGATTCCAGAGGAGAGGCTTATGAAAAATCTCTTAGACAAACTGACGGAGGAAGACCTCAGAAGCTTGGCGAAACACCTTTTTGACTTCCACCAGAGGGCAGAAAGAAAAGATGAGTTCGGAAGGCTTGAGCTGATGAAGTTCAACACCGACGAAAACTTCATGCAAACCCAAAAGTATGTAGGAACAACCATAGAGGAGGAGGACTATAACTTTATAAGGTTAGCCACTGAGGAGTTTTACAAAAGGCACGCCCCTCTCTTTGAAAAGAGGATGAAGGAGGGAAGAATAAGGGATGGGCATGGAGACATAAGGCTGGAGCACGTAGCCTTTTTGGAGGAGGGAATTTGCATCTTTGACTGCATAGAGTTTAACGAAAGGTTCAGGTGCGGAGATGTGCTAAACGATATGTGCTTTTTGTCCATGGAGTTGGAATTTAACGGAAGGGAAGATTTAGCCAAAGTTTATGAGGAGGAGTATAAAAGGCTGAGTCAAGACCCCGAGTTTGACCTGTTTTTGCCCTTTTTTAAGTGCTACCGGGCTTATGTGCGCGGAAAGGTGGAGTCTTTTATGCTTGACGACCCAAACCTCTCGGAAGAAGAAAAGCAAAAGCACAAAGAGAGGGCAAGCAAGCTGTTTAAACTTAGCAGAAGGTATGCAGAGAGCTCAGTCTAACCACCTTAACACCACTTCAAAACCCTCTTCACCTTTGAACTTTTTCTTGTTGCCTTTACCTTTGCCTTTTATCTCTGGCTCCCACTCGGAGTATCTGATCACAAGCTCATTCCTTGGGTCTATCATCCTTGCCCTACCGAAGTATATTTGGGCGTCTTCGTCCCTGTCTGATAAAAGCAATATAAGCCCTATCGTAGCATTTACCCTTGCTTCCCACCCCTTATTGGGAGAGTATTTTAGGGCTAACATTAGCCTGTCGTAGGATGTGGAGTAATAACCGCACATCCCTTCCGCCACGCCCAACCAGTACAGGGCTTCAAAGTTGTTAGGATTTTTTGCGAGGGCTTTGTTGAACTCATGTATAGCTTTATCACATTTTCCCTTCCGAAGGTGCTTTTTGCCGTTTTCCACAGCCTTATCAGAGGCTATTATCAAACCGGGCGGTCTGCCCTCTGACCTCGGACTCTCTCCTACTGCCACAGTGGTAGAGCATGAAAAAATAAAGAGAACTACCAAGAATAGAAGCAATTTAAAGATCATTCCCTTTAACACCATCAGCCACCTCCTTAGATATTATAAATTAACCCCTTCGCCAAAGCCCAATTTTGAAGGATCTTGAGCCCAACCCTTTGGCTCTTTTCTGGGTGAAACTGCACCGCAAAGATATTCTCGTATTCTACGGAGGAAACAAACTCCTCTCCGTAGTCGGTGGTGGTCAGAATAACCTCTGCCCTCTTTGGGACTACTCGGTAGGAATGGACAAAATAGACAAAATCTCCCTCTTTGATACCATCCAACAAGGGTGAGTTCTTTTTCCTCCAGAGTTGGTTCCAACCTATGTGAGGGATTTTTACCTTCGGTGGGAGCAAGACTACCTCTCCCTCCAAAACTCCAAAACCCTTCTCTTTTCCAAACTCGTAGCTTCTTTCAAAAAGGAGCTGAAGTCCAAGGCATATTCCCAAAAAGGGTTTGCCCTTTTCTATATGAGAGAGTATAGGTCCGTAGAGCTTCAATCGGTGCAAATTTTCCATTGCATCCCTGAAGGCACCCACACCGGGCAAAACCACCGCCCTTGCCCCTTTTACCACTTCCGCATCGGAGGTTCTGATAACTTTAAGTCCCACATACTCCAGAGCCTTTTCTACGCTCCTGAGATTTCCCATCCCGTAATCTATGAGTGCTGTATAGTCCATAGAGATAAATATTAAAGCTCCAAGAGTTCCCCGTATGTGGGTATGTATGCATCAAAGCCAAGACCTTCTTAGGATTTTGAGTGTTTTCTGCCTCTAAAAGAAAGCAACTGCCCGTTACTCCTTCCACTCCTCCGTAGAACCCTACCCTCATCTATAAAGCCCCTTGTTTAGAATATACTCCTCCACCTCCTGTGGCACCAGCCACCTTATGCTCTTTCCCTCCTTTATCCTCTGCCTTATCTCTGTAGAGGATATATCAATCCTTCTTATGCTAAGGATGAGATAGTCCTCGTCTTCCTTTAGCTGTGGGAATCTCTCTTTGAAGTAGGTTTTCACTTCCTTACCCTTGGAAGCCCTGTCTATGATTATGAACTTGGCAAGCTTTACCAGTTCGTCGGGATCTTTCCACAGATGCAAGGTAAGGGCACTGTCCGCACCTATCAAAAAGGTGGGTTTTTCCTTTAGCCCTTGGAAGAGTTGTTTGGCGGTATCCACCGTGTAGGATATACCCTTCCTGTTTAACTCCACTGTGCTTATGGAAAATTTTTCCATCCCTTTAATTGCCAGCTTTAACATCTCAAGCCTATCCTCCGGGCTTGCCCTGTGAGGTTCTTTTAGTGGCGATTGATAGGCGGGCAAAAAGACAATCCCTTCTATGCTGAGCTCTTCCAAGAGGTCCCTTGCTATGAGCAGGTGTCCAAGATGCACCGGGTCAAAGCTCCCACCAAAGAAAACTCTCATCACTCCTCCCGCGACCTTAGGATCAGCCTAATAGGTGCGTGCTTTATGTTAGTGCATTCCCTTAACCTTCTTTCAAAGAACCTTTTGTAGTGGCTTTTCCACTCTTCTGGGTCGTTAGTGTATAGCACAAAAGTAGGTGGCTTTGTGCCCTCTTGGTAAGCATAATAAACTTTTATCCTGCCGGGCGGTGCCTTTTCTGATAGAACCTTCTCCACGCATCGGTTTATGAAGGATGTTCTGTGCTGTTTGCAGTAGTCCCCATAAACCAATAGGACGTTGTCTAAGAGTTCCCTTACCCCCTTACCTTCTGTGGCAACGGTCAGCACAATGGGTGCGTAATCCAAAAAGCTCAGCCTTTTTCTTAAGTATTCCTTGGCTTCCTCTTCGGTGGAGTTTATCAGGTCAAACTTGTTTCCCACGATCACACAACCTTTGTGCCTTCTTGCTATGAGTCCTCCGATCCTTTGGTCTTGATGAACCACACCTTCCGAGAGGTCCACCACCAAGCAAACCACATCGGACATCTCTATAGCCCTTATGGACCTTCCCACCGAGAAAAACTCAACCCCATACTCTACCTTGGGAGGTCTTCTTATGCCCGCAGTATCCACTAAGATCAGTGGATTTCCTTTGTATTCAAAATAGACCTCCACCGCATCCCGGGTGGTACCCGGTATTGGAGAGACGATCACCCTATCGCTACCAAGCACCGCATTCACCAGAGAAGACTTTCCCACATTAGGTCTACCCACAAAAGAAAGCCTCAGTCCTTCCCTTTGGGCAACCTCCTCCTCCGGGAGCATACTAACCACATCGTCAAGCAGTTCTCCCACACCTCTTCCATGCTGGGCGGATATAGGATATACCTTCTCAAAGCCCAAGCTGTAAAAGTCGTAGAGGTTCTCCTTTGCTTTTTTAACATCCATCTTATTTACCACCAAGAAGACCTTTTCCCTGTATGGATACAAGAGCTCCGCCACTGCCCTGTCCGCGTGGGTAATACCTTCCTTTCCATCCACCACAAAAAGGATCACGCTCGCTTGGTTTAGAAGCTCCTGAACTTTTTTTCTGATCTCTTGGGTTATGTAATCTTTGTCCTCCAAAAGCCCTCCCGTGTCTACCACCAAAAAGCTTTTATCCTTCCAGTGGGCGATTGCCTCCAAGGCGTCCCGGGTAATACCGGGCATATCATGAACTATGCTAAGCCTTTTTCCCACCAGGCGGTTAAAGAGGGTAGATTTTCCTACGTTCGGTCTTCCAACTACGACTACTTTATTCACTTATATCTATTATAGCTATATCCGGTGGTTCAAGAAAGCGCATGGGAGGACCGCCTGTGCCAACACCCTTGCTAACAAAGAGGGCACTTCCCTTTCCCAACTCTACCCATCCTGCGTTAGCATCAAATAGCCTTGGAATGATAAACTTTCCAACAGGGTAGTAAACCCCTCCGTGGGTATGTCCTGCAAGCATAAGGTCAAAGAGCCCCAATGCCCTTTTATCCACTCTTGGCTTGTGCTTTAAAACAAGGATGAACTTATCCTTTGGCAGGTCTTTTAAGACCTCATACTCGCTGAGAGGTCCTACGCAGGCATTAAAAAACCGGCAGTCGTCGTCATCCACTCCTACCACAATAATGGAGCCCAAATCCACCCAATCGCCCCTTAGTAGCACAAAGCCCGCACCCTCGGTAAATTCTATAGCCTGCTGGACACCCCTATAATACTCGTGATTGCCAAGCACCGCAAACTTACCCAAGGGCGGAGACATCTCCCTTAAGGCTTGAGCTAGTCCATCCTTTCTTTTCATGTTTCCATCCACCAAGTCGCCCGTAGATACTAAAAGGTCTGGCTTGTATTTCTCATACACCTCTTTTATAAGTTTTACCTTGTCCATCTCCATAACAGGTCCCAAATGAACATCAGAGATATGCATGATCCTTATTCTCTGTGAAACCTTGTAGGTTTTTATATGAAAGTGATAGACCTCCGGCTTTAGGGTTTCGTAGTAGCTGTAAGCGGACAGGCTGAGGGCAAGCAAAAGGGCTATGACAATGGATAACCTCTTGCTTGGTCTTGGTAGAGGATTTATCCCAAAGATGAAATGCATAGCCCTAACAAAGAGGGAATAGAGGTCCAAAAGAAGGAAGGATACAACCAAGTATAGCAAAAAGCCCATGTAGAGGAGGGTACCAAGACCTATGATATAGGAAAGGAAAGGAGAGAAGTTAGCGTCCGCATACCTCATCAAAAAGGGAGAGAAAAAGCCTAAAGCAAGGACCGGTAATATAGCCCTGTGCCTTAACTTAAGATACACATAAAGGTTCATAAGGAGGTATATGCTCAAAAAGGCAAGGACAAACCATTTCATGCTTCTTCTAATTTATACCCCACACCCCTAACAGTCTTTATCCACTCGCCCTCCTTTCCTAACTTTTCCCTAAGGTTTTTCACGTGAACATCTATGGTTCTATCATAGACCTCCTTTTTTAGGACCTGTTCCAATAAATATTCCCTGCTTACTGGCTTTCCATAGTTTTCCAAAAGGGTTTTCAAAATGGCAAACTCCGTTTTTGTTAGGTTTATGGGTTCCTTGTCCCTTCTCACTTCCATCCTTTCCATATCCACCGTCAAACTGCCAAGCTTTATGACCCCACCCTCCCTTAAGGCACCATACCTTCTCATAACCGCCCTTATTCGTGCCAAAAGCTCTTTTATAGAGAATGGCTTGGTAATGTAGTCATCTGCCCCGAGCTCAAAGCCCCTTAGCTTGTCCTCCTCCGCAGTTTTGGCTGTCAAAAAAATCATGGGCACATCCTTGGTTTCAGGAGAGGACCTGAGGATGTTTGCCACCCTAAAGCCATCCAAGGATGGTACCATCACATCCAAAATGAAAAGGCTCGGCTTTTCCTCCTTTACCCTCTCCAAGAGTTCAACACCCTTGCTAAAGGAAACAACCTCAAAGCCTTCCTTTTGTAGATGGTAGGTTAAAAGCTCCGAAAGGTCTGTGTCATCCTCCAAAAGGAAAACCTTCATGTTTTGGGCTTGATCCTAACAACCACCTCATCCGGATTGACCGTCTCGCCCACCTGTGCCAGAACCTCCTCTACCACTCCACTTATGGGTGAATGCACTTCGTTTTCCATCTTCATAGCCTCAACCACAAAGAGCACATCCCCTTCTTTCACCTCATCCCCCGGCTTGACCTTTATGTTAACTATTTTGCCCGATATGGGAGATGCCACATCCCCCAAGGCTACCGGCTTGGACCTCTTGGATTTTACCTCCATACCAAGGCTGGAGAGGTCTCCGCTAACCACCTCCGTTGGACTGAGCTCCCTGACGGGTCTAAGGAGCACCTCCTCCAACCTGCCGTCCAGCCTTACAAAGAAGGTCCTTCCCTCTTGGGTGCGCTCTCCCCTTCCCGCTATCTGCACATGGTACTGCTCTCCATGGACGGTGATCACAAACTCTACCGGGATGTTTTCCCTTTTTTCTTCCTTCTCCTCCAGTTCGGGCACATATGGCTCGCCCTTTTCTCTCCACTCAAAGAACTCCTTTGCCACCAATGGGAAGAGGGTATAAGAGAGCACGTCCTCTTCGCTCTTTGCTCCCGCCTTTGTGGCCTCTTCTCTGATCTTTTCAAGCTCAGGCTCCAAAAGGTCTGCAGGTCTTATGTGATACAAGGGTTCCTCATCACCCAAAACTTTCTTTAGGACATCCTCCTTTATGTGTGCGGGTGGTCTGCCATAAAGACCTTTCACATAGTCTTTGACTTCCTTAGTAACAACTTTGTATCTTTCTCCGTGAAGCACGTTCAAGAAGGCTTGAGAGCCCACGATCTGGCTGGTGGGCGTTACCAAAGGTGGATAGCCAAGGTCCTCCCGAACGCGGACCACCTCCTCCAAAACTTCTGGGAGTTTTTCTTCCATTCCCTGTTCCCTAAGCTGGCTTATAAAATTGGTGATCATACCGCCCGGAATTTGATGCAAAAGGACGCCCACGTCTGGGTATGGTGGCAAAACATCAAACTTTTTGTATTTCTTCCTCACTTGAACAAATAGGTCTCCCGCCTTTTGATATAACCTTTCATCCACATCCACTTGGTAGCCGAGCTCCCTTAGCACATATATCATGGTCTCTCCCGCAGGGTGGGAGGTCTGGGAAGAGAGGGAGTAAAAGGCAGTGTCTATCATGTCTGCGCCAGCCTCTATGCCCTTCAGCTGTGCCATCTCTGCCAAATTGGCGGTGGTTTGGGTATGAAGATGAACAGGATATTTTGGAAACTCAGACTTTAGGGCTTTCACAAGTTCATAAGAGACCTTTGGAGACAAAAGCCCTGCCTGGTCCTTTATGGATATTATGTCTATGCCCATATCCACCAACTGCCGGGCTATCTCCACATAGTATTCCGCCGTATGCACAGGGCTTATGGTATAAGAGAGAACCCCCTTAACAATGGCACCCACCTTTTTGGCAGTTTCTATTGCCTTACGTAGGTTCCTGGTGTCGTTAAGTGCATCAAAAATTCTAAAGACCTCTATGCCGTTGTCGTAGGCTTTTTTCACAAAGGCTTCCACCACATCATCCGGATAGTGTCTGTAGCCCACTACATTTTGACCTCTCAAAAGCATTTCCAGTTTAGTGTTTTTAGCCCTCTCTTTGAACTTCCTGAGCCTTTCCCAAGGGTCTTCCTTTAGAAACCTCAAGCACACATCAAAGGTAGCCCCACCCCAAACCTCCAAGGAGTAAAAACCACACTTATCAAGGATTTCAACAATATCCAGCATATCCTCCGTCCTTACCCTTGTGGCAAGGAGGGACTGAATGCCATCCCTCAGGGATACATCGGTGATTTCTATCTTCCTCATGTGGTAAAATTATAAAGCCATGGGAGTTAGGATAGATATAAACAGCATACAGAGGGACATGTTTATTGAGCATAACGGACAACCCCACAGAGTTTTGGACTATGAACATGTGAAACCGGGCAAAGGACAAGCCTTTGTGCGGGTAAAGGCAAAGAACATGAGCACGGGCAACGTGATTGAGATCACCTACAAGTCCTCCGACAGCATAGAACTGGCGGACTTTGAGCAGGTGTTTACGGAATACTCATACAACGACGGTGATTATTACTACTTTGTAAGCAAGAGCACCTACGAGATGCTTGCGGTTCCCACCAAAAACATAGAAAACGAAACAAAGTTTCTGAAAGAGGGTATGGAGGTTGTGGTTTTTGTCTATAAGGGTCAGCCCATAGGTATAGAGTTGCCAAGACATGTGGAGCTAAAGGTGGTGGAAACGGAGCCCGCCTTTAAGGGAGATACCGCAGCGGGTGGTTCTAAGCCTGCCAAGTTAGAAACCGGCGCAGTGGTGCAGGTGCCCTTCTTTGTGGGAGAGGGAGACATAATAAAGGTGGATACGAGGACGGGCGCTTACATAGAAAGGGTCAAGTGATGGACAAAGATTTTATAAGGGAGCTTATAAACCTTATAAAAAACAGCGATATAAAACTGTTTGAGATAGAGCATCAAGATTTTAGGCTTAGGATAGAGACCCATCAAAGGGAGTTGGCGCACAAAGTAGAAACACCAAGGGAAGTAAAACATATTGAGGTGGTTCCTCCCTCCGAAGATTTGGAGGAGAGTAAGCTACATGTGATCAAGAGCCCTCTGGTGGGAACCTTCTACAGGGCACCCTCCCCCGGGGCACCCCCCTTCGTGGAGGTAGGCGACATTGTATCCCCCGGTCAGGTGCTGTGCATAATAGAAGCCCTAAAGGTGATGAACGAGATAGAGAGCGATGTTAGGGGCAAGGTGGTAAAGATCCTTGTGGAAAACGGAGAGACGGTAGAATACAACCAACCTCTCTTTCTGATAGACACAAACGTTTGAAGAAGCTTTTGCTCTACAGAAGGGGTGGGCTTGGAGATACATTGCTCACTTTCCCCCTCTTAGAGGTCTTCAAAGGGCAGGGCTTTCACATAACTACAGTAGGAAATACAGATTACTTTGAGATAGCCAAAGAAGTGGGCTGGGCGGACGGAGTTTTATCGGAAATGCCCAAGGAGGACTTTGACAAAAGGATAATAATCGGAACTGACGGAATAGACCCTTTTCCAAAGGAGAGGGTGTGGATTTTGGAATACTATCTAAAAATCTTAGGTCTTCCTTCTCACTATTCCCAAACACTGCCCCTTGGTGCAGACCAAAACTCACCCTTTAAGGGAAAGGTAGTTTTGCATCCATCCAGTGGTTCTCCAAAGAAAAACCCACCCATTGAGTTGTTTTTTGAGATTGAGAGCTTTCTCACAGGGCTCGGCTACCGATGTGTGTATTTAGTTGGAGAGGCAGACCAGTGGCTAAAGGCACATGTAAAGAACTTTGTGGAGATGCATCAGCCTTTGCAGATTGCCAAAGCTTTGAAGTCTGCCCTGTTTTTTGTGGGTAACGATAGCGGACTTTCGCACCTTTCTGCTTACCTTGGTTTGCCAACCTTCATCTTCTATGGTCCTACGGACCCAGTAGTATGGAAACCTATAGGAAAGAGTGTTTTTCAGATAAGTTTAAACCTCAGTTGTAGCCCATGCTTTCCAAACACTTGCCAAGAAAGGGTCTGTTTTGATGTTAAGGCACTTTTTGGGAGGTTTTTGAACTACTTTAGAGGCATGAGCCTGTAGGGCTTTAAAAAACCGCCCTCCAACAGACCCACTCCAAGAAACTCCTCATCCCAAAAGACTCTAACATAGCCATAGTGCTTTACCTCTGCCCTTATCTTTGCACCATTTCTAAAAAGCCTGGCTTCTTTTGTTCGCAAGCTAACCGCTGGCAAAAAGCCCAGGGCTTCCCATATGGGAATTATTACGCCCCAGAGGTCCTCAAGGCTGTTTAGCCTCTCATAAGAGAGAGCCATATTGACGCTAAAGTCTCCTACCTTTGTCCTTCTCAGCTCCAACACATAGGCTCCGCATCCAAGGGCTAAACCTATCTCGTGTGCCAAGCTTCTTATGTACGTTCCCCCAGAAACCTCAAACTCAAGGATCACCTGTGGAAGGTTGCATTCCAAAAGCTTGGCATTATAAACCTCCACCTCCACGGGCTTTAGGGGTGCTTCCAAACCTTTTTTTGCCAACTCGTAAGCCCTAACTCCCCCTACTTTCTTTGCAGAATATGGTGGGGGTTTTTGGAGAATTCTGCCGGTAAAATTGGGCAGAAATTTAGCCACATCCTCGCAGGATACGTTCACATCCCTCCTTTCTAAGATATTTCCCTCCGCATCGTATGTGTCCGTTATGGCACCGAGAACTACTTTTGTGATGTAAGTTTTTGGAAGTCTAACAAAGAACTCCGCAAAGCGGGTTGCTTCCTCAAGCAAAAGGATCAAAAGCCCCGTGGCGAGGGGGTCTAAGGTGCCCGTATGTCCCACCTTGTTGAGCTTGAACTTCTTTTTAACCTCATCCACCAACTGAAAGGAGGTAATCCCCCTGGGCTTATCTAAAAGCAAGAGAGAGGGGATCATGCGCTCAGAAAGTCTTTTAGGTGTTTTTTTATTGCCATGTTTCTTAGCTTTCTTAGAGCCCTTGTCTCCAACTGCCTGACCCTTTCCCTTGAGATGTTTAGGATCTCTCCTATCTCCCGCAGTGTTTTTGGCTCTTCTCCCCTCAATCCAAACCTGAGCTCCACCACCCGCCTCTCCTTTTCTGGGAGTTTATCCAGCATTTCCTCTATTTCTTTACTTAGAATTTCGCCCATAACCTTTTCTTCTACATCTGCGGTGCCGTGCTTGCTGAGAAAATCCACAAAGAAGGTGTCCTCTTCCTCTCCAACGGGTGCATCAAGGGATAAGGGCATTTTGGATATTTGCAGAGCCCTCTCCACCTCCGCCGGGTCAATCTTGTAGCCTTCTCTTTCTATTCTCCTTTGGATTTCCTCCTCTGTGGGTCTTCTTCCCAGCTCCCTTTCCATCTCCTTTTGCAAAACCTCCTTGGTGTATTCCTCTGCTATCTCCTCCGCTGTTGGCTCCCTCTCGTATTCCTTGTATAGCTTGCTGTATATACTGTTGATCTTATTGATCAGGTGGGACTGTTTTAGAGGTATGCGCACCGCACCAGTCTGTTGGGATAGGGCTTGCATTATAGCTTGCCTGATCCACCAAACTGCGTAGGATATGAACTTGACACCCTTGTCGGGGTCAAACCTCTTTGCTGCTTCCATAAGCCCATGATTACCTGCCGCTATCAGGTCTGAAAGGCGAAGTCCATAACCTAAATACTGCTTTGCTATGCTTATGACAAAACGCAGGTTTGATTCTACAAGCTTTCTGTAAGCCTCCTTGTCTCCCTCCTTTGCCCTTCTTGCCAACTCCTTCTCCTCCTCGGGCTTAAGGAGGGGTATTTTTGAAACCTTTTTTAAGTATTGGGCTATGAGCTCTTGCTCGCTGTCTGGGATCATACCTTCACCTCAAATAGAGCACCACATACAGGTTGTTTCCTCCTCTCCTTATCAAAAGGAGCACCCTTGCCTTCTGTTCGCTTTTTGCCCTCTCAATCATTTCGTTAAACTGAGGGAGACTCTCCACGGGCTCATTATTAACCGCAAGGATTATGTCTCCCCTTCTTAAACCGCTCCTCTGGGCTAAACTGCCCGGTGCCACACCATCTACAAAGACACCCTTTACTCCAAACCTCCTTACCTCCTCCGGTGATAGATCCCTGAGGGACAGACCCAGCTCACCCACTTGCTCCTTTGGTTGCCCAAAGCTGACTTCCTCGGGCATTTCCCCCACCTTTGCCTTAATGGTTTGCTCCTTTCCTCCCCTTAGGATGGTTAGGGTTATCTCAGTGCCAGGGGGTGTTTTCATGATCCTAAACTGTAGCTCTCTCACCTCTCTGACCTTTTCACCGTCAATGGCAACTATTATGTCTCCAACCTTGAGCCCAGCCTTCTCCGCAGGGCTACCCGGTGCGACCTGGGATATGAGTATGCCCTCCTTCACCCCTATGGTTTCGGCGATCTCTGGCGTGATCTCCTGAATAACCACACCAAGCCATCCTCTAACCACTCTACCTTTAGCCATAAGCTGGTCTGCCACCCATTTAGCAAGGTTTATGGGTATGGCAAAGCCTAAACCTTGACCCTCCGCCACTATGGCAGTGTTTATGCCAATAACTTCACCTTTTATGTTTATTAGAGGTCCTCCCGAGTTGCCCGGGTTTATGGGTGCGTCCGTTTGAATAAAGCTCTCATACTGGGTTATGCCTATGGACCTGCGCAGGGCAGAGATCACTCCAAAGGTCACCGTTCTTTCAAGACCGTAAGGGTTTCCTATGGCGATCACCAACTGACCCACCTTTAACTTGTCCGAATCTCCAAGCTTTGCCACTCTACCCTCAGGGTTTTCTATGCCCTTAGCATCCACCTCCACCACCGCCACGTCCGTTTTGGAGTCTCCTCCCACCAGCTTTCCGTCCTTTTCTGTATGCGGGTCAAACCTCACCCTTATACTCTTTGCCCCTTGGACCACATGATTGTTGGTCAGGATGTAAAACTTTCCGTTCTTAAGGGCAATGATCACACCGGAACCTAAGGACCTCCTCTCCTGCGGAACTTGGAAGGGGAAGAAAAAGGGAAACTCCCCGCCAAAACTCCTTGAGACCTCTTGGGTGGAGTATATGGCTACCACAGATGGGGAGACCCTCTCCACAAGCTCCGTCAGTTCCTTTTCAAACTGTGCCAAAAGCCCAGACCCAACGGAGACCTCTTGCGCTTGAGGTTGTGGCGTAGTCCCAGAAGGAGAGGTCATTTTTTGCGCCTTACAACCTTCTATGCTAAAAAGTAGTAGCAAAAATAACAAGGATAGAAAAGCCATTGCGACCCTCCTCATTGTGGAACCTCGCAGGAAAAGAATAACACCAAAAAGCTAGGTTTGTCAATGGAAAAGACAAGCCTTTCAACGCTCTTTTTAGCCCTGAGAATGTCTCCTTTTGAGGGATTGTAAGAAGAACCCGTGTAGTGAAAGAACCTTAAAAGATCCCAACCCTTGAAGGGAATTTCCAACTCTTTCAGCTCCACCCTTCTTAGTTTTCCTCCGAGATGGTAAAGCCTTTCAATGATATCCTCCGGATGGAAAAAGGGAAAGTTCAAAGGCTCAAGACTTCCCTTAACGGGCATGGCACAGAGGAATTTCTTCCTGCAAACCCGGAATATTTCCCTAAAGCTCTGGTCTATGGAAGTCCAGTGCAGGGCAAAGTTGCTTACCACACAGTCAAAGCTCTTGTCCTTAAAGGGTATTGCCTCAGCCCTTGCGCAAAGACCCAGAAAACCTTTCTGTTTGTATATCCTCAGCATGCTCTGAGAGATATCAATACCCACCACCTTTTCCAAGCCTTCACTACAAAAGCCGGTGCCACAGCCCACATCAAGGACCGAACCCTCAATCGTGTCTAAGCACTTTAGAATCTCCGCACTTTGCCTTTGGGGGATTGCCCAATCTTCATAGGTATTCGATGCCCTTGAGAACCTTAAAGATAACAGCTTCATTTTCCGGGAAGTGTCCTCCAGCAAAGGTTATTAATTTAGCCCTCTTACCCAGATTGTAAAGCTCAAGGGCACCCCTGAGAGGAACGACAGGGTCTTCTGTGCCATGAAGTAAGAGAATGGGTTTATTTATGTGGGGGATATAGCTTCTTAGGTCTGTGGAAAAGTAATCCTCCAAAAGCTCAAGGGCTCCCTCCAGTTCCACCTTTGCATCAAAGGGCTTTGGGTATGCCCTCTTTCTGAACTCCTTCAAAAACTCCTCCCTTTCCTTCCTGAGCCTTAGCAAAAAGCCCTTTAGGTTTTTCCTGTCCCAAAGGCAAGAAAAGCATGCGGTGGCACCTATTAAAAGCAGGGCTTTTACCTTAGAGGGAAAGAGCAGGGCTAAAAGGAGGGCTAAGGTGCCACCCATAGACCAACCTACCACCGTAGAGTTGTTGGGGATGCTTGACGCAATCTCTCGGGCTAAAGCCCTAAGGTTATTGCTTTTTAGGTTAGACTTTCCGTGAAAGGGCAGGTCTATCTTTACGCCGGGAAAGGCTTTAAAGACCTCTGAGGAAAAGCCAAAGCCATGAATAAAAACAAGCGGGCCCGGAGGGACTCGAACCCCCGACCTAGGGATTAGAAATCCCTTGCTCTGTCCAGCTGAGCTACGGACCCTCGGGGCGACAGGACTTGAACCTGCGACCTCTGGCTCCCAAAGCCAGCGCTCTTCCACCTGAGCTACACCCCGTGCTAATATATTTTAATCAATGAAAATCCTACTTGCAACCCAAAACTTGGGAAAGCACAAAGAGATCAAGAGAATGTTGGAACCGCTCTCGGTGGAAGTTATACTGCCAGAGGAAAAGTTGAACGTGGAAGAGAAGGGAAACTCCTTTATGGAAAACGCATACATAAAGGCAATGGCATACTTTGAAAAATACCGCATTCCCACCTTGGCAGATGATTCAGGGCTTGTGGTTCCATCCCTTGGAGGTTATCCAGGTGTATTTTCCAGCAGGTTCTATTCCATAGATTGGGGTGGAAGGGAGGATGTTCAAACTTCGGAGGATGAGGCAAACATAAAAAAACTTCTCAGACTCATGAGGGATGTTTCCGATAGGAGGGCATACTTTAAGGCGGTTCTGTGCCTTGTTTTGGAAGAGGGGTTGAGCATCTTTTCCGAGGGCATCTGTGAGGGGGAGGTCGTGCACAGTCCTAAGGGCTCGGGAGGCTTTGGCTACGACCCTATTTTCAAACCAAAGTTCTATGAAAAAACTATGGCGGAACTATGTCCAGAGGAAAAGGACCTTATCTCCCACAGAGGCAAGGCACTGAGAAAGTTAAAGGAGTTTCTGGAGATTTGGAAAAAGTGCAGGTAGGAGTTATATTTGTATATGATGGATCGCATATTTGTATGGGGCTACAACTTTAAAACCGCCCCAGTGGAGATAAGGGAGCTTTTAGCCTGTAGTAAGGAGGAACTTTGCGACCTTTTGACTGCGATAAGATCTTACTCCGGGGTAAGGGAGCTTGTGCTCCTAAACACCTGTAATAGGGTGGAAGCCTACGCAGTAGGAGAAGACTACCATCAGATGCACCTCTTGGTGTCTGCCTTTTTGGAGCTAAAAAAGGTAAGCCCCAGCTACAAAAAATACTCCTTCTTTTTGGAAGGGAAGGAAGCCTTAGCGCACATATTCAGGGTTGCCAGCGGTCTTGATTCTATGGTGGTGGGAGAGAGCCAGATAGTATCCCAGTTTAAAGAAGCCTTTAGGTTAGCCAAGGCGTGTGGAGGACTTGGGAAGATCCTAAACCGGGTCTTTGAAAAGTCCCTGCGAACCGCCAAAAGGGTGCGCACAGAAACGGGCATAGGCAAAAATGCAGTATCTGTTAGCTATGTGGCGGTAGAGTTGGCAAAGCAGATCTTTGGAAATCTCAGCAAGGCACAGGTGCTTTTGATAGGTGCGGGAGAGATGGCAGAACTTGCTTCAAAATACTTTAAAAAGCTAAAGTCAAGCATATTTATCGCCAACAGAACTTACCAGAGGGCTTTGGAACTGGCAAGGGAGCTGGAGGGCAACGTGCTAAGATACGAGGAACTGCCAGACCATCTTCATAAGTTTGACATAGTTCTTGTATCCACAGGGGCAAAGGGCTATGTGCTCACCAAGGAGATGGTAGAAACCGCAATGAAAAGGAGAGACTACCGCCCTATGTTCATCATAGACATCTCCGTGCCCAGGAACGCAGACCCGGACATAGAAAGCATAGACCAAGCCTTCCTGTATAACATTGACGACCTTAAGGGTATAGCCCAAGAAAACTTAAGGGGTAGGCTCAGGGAAAAGGAGAAGGGGGAGATCATCGTCTGGGACGAGGTGGAAAAGTTCTTCCGTTGGCTTGAGCTTCTTCCGATAGAGGAAAAGATCGTGAAAATCAAAAGTTATTGGGCAGATGTGGAAAAAAGGGAACCAAAGTTTAGGAGGTTTTTGCACCTTGCCCTTGAGGAGATAAAAAGAAATCCTTCGGATAGTGAAAAGTTGATTAAAATACTCCTTGAGGAGGTTAAAGAAGATGGAAACAAGGTCAGAGAACTATCCTATGTCCATAACCGAGCTGATGGAGCTGGAGTCTGAATACTCCATAAAGGCTTACATACTCATAAAGGCAGACCCAAGGGAGATTCCGTCAATAATGCTCGCCCTTTCCACCTTTGACGGTGTCAGAACCGCAGACGTAGTAACAGGTCCCTACGACATTATTGTCTTTGTGGAGGTAAAAAATCAGGACGAGCTGGGAAGGTTGGTTATAAACAAGATCCACTCCTTAGAGGGAGTGAGGGAAGCCCTTACCTGCGTAGTGGTCAGGATATGAACTACCCAAAGGTTGTGGAGGAGGAGGACAGGATAGTCGTTATATACTCGGAGGAGCCTCACCACTATGTGGAGGAGGATGACGGCGTTTTGATATACTACTCCAAGCTCTGGGAAGTGGTTAAAATAGTTATCAAGAAGGATGAAAAGCATCACATCATCAAGCTCTGACTCTCTTGTGATAAGGGGAGGTAGAACGCTAAGGGGAAGGGTAAAGGTCTCGGGTTCAAAGAACGCAAGCCTTCCCATACTCATAGCAAGCCTTTTAACCGAGGAGCCCTGCATTGTAAAAAGGGTGCCCGATCTTTTGGATGTTAAAACTACCTTTGAGCTCTTGAACACCCTTGGGGCACGGGTGCATTTTGAAGAGGGTAAGGCTTTTGTCCATGCGCACGCATTGAACTCTTACCTTGCACCAGACCATATAGTGAGAAGGATGAGGGCTTCTGTCCTTGTGGCTGGTCCCCTTTTGGCACGGTTTGGTCGTGCGGTGGTGGGCATGCCCGGTGGCTGTTCCATAGGGGCAAGGCTCATTGACCAGCATTTAAAGGTTTTTGAAAAGGGAGGGGCAGTTATAAATATAAAAGAGGGCTACCTTCATATGGAGGTCCAAAAAATAAAACCGGTGGAGCATACCTTTGAGGTTATAACCGTTACGGGCACAGAGAATGCCCTTATGTTTTTAAGCAGATGTCCAAAGAGGAGCGTTCTCAGAAACGTTGCCCTGGAGCCAGAGGTGATGGACCTGGTGGAGGTTCTTAGAAAGATGGGTGTGGAGATAGAGGTGGAAGGAAGGACTATGGTTATAAGGGGAAGGGAGGATTTGGCAGGCTTTGAGCACGAGGTAATACCGGACAGGATTGAGGCGGGCACCTTGGCGGTGGCGGGCTTTTTGACGGGTGGAGAGGTGCTATTAGAGGGCGTTAGGATAGACCACATGGGTGCCCAAATAGAAAAGTTAAGGGAGGCGGGTGCGAAGGTGGAAATCTTGGGCATAGACCAGGTTAAGGTTTGTGGGGACGGAAGGCCAGAACCTTTAGAAATATCCACCGCAGAGTATCCGGGCTTTCCCACAGACATGCAAGCCCAGTTTATGGTGCTCTGTGCGGTGGCAAAGGGCATCTCCCACATAACGGAAAACATCTTTGAAAACCGCTTTCAGCATGTAAATGAGCTTCAAAGAATGGGGGCAAACATAAGCCTTAGGGGTAGGACTGCCATCGTGCACGGTGTAGAAAGATTGAGCGGGGCGGAGGTTTTTTCCACAGACCTTAGGGCAAGCGCCAGTTTGGTTTTGGCAGGGCTCATTGCGGAGGGAACGACCACGGTCAGAGACATATATCATTTAGACAGAGGTTATGAAGGCTTAGAGGAAAAGCTAAACCAACTCGGTGCGGACATAGAGAGGATAAAGGATGCAAACACTGTTGGATAGGGCAAAGATTCTACAGTCTGCACTTCCTTACATCAGGGAGTTCTACGGAAAGGTCTTTGTCATAAAGTATGGCGGTTCTGCCATGGTAAGCGAGCAACTAAGGGACAGCTTTGCCCGGGATGTGGTGCTCTTGGCTTATGTGGGTATAAAAGTGGTTGTAGTGCATGGGGGAGGTCCCCAGATAAGCCAAACCCTGGAAAAGTTCGGTCTAAAGGCGCATTTTGTGGGTGGCGTCAGAAAGACGGACGCAGAAACCATGCATGTGGTGGAGATGGTGCTCTCGGGGAACATAAACAAGGACATAGTTGCCCTTATAAACACCCACACCCAAAAGCCCATATACGCGGTGGGGCTCTCCGGAAGGGATGGGGAACTGTTGAGGGCAAAAAAGCTTGACAAGGAAAGCTACTTTAAAGAACTTGGTTTAGAAGTGCCAGAAGAGGACCTTGGCTTTGTGGGGGAAGTGGAGGAGGTAAATGTGGAGCTATTGCAGGCACTCCTTGAAAGAAACTACATCCCAGTTATTGCACCGGTGGGTGTAGGAGAGGGTGGTCAGGCTTACAACATAAACGCAGACCTCTGCGCATCAAAGGTAGCACAAGCCCTAAAGGCGGAGAAGGTGATCTTTTTAACAGACACGGAGGGTGTAAAGGACAAGGATGGTTCTCTCATATCCACCCTGTCTGCCCAAGATATTCCAAGGCTTATCTCCGAGGGTGTGGTAAAGGGAGGCATGATCCCAAAGCTCAAAAGCTGTATGTCTGCCCTAAAGGAAGGAGTAAAGAAGGTGCATATAATAGACGGGCGTGTGCCCCACTCCATACTTTTGGAAGTTTTCACCGACGAAGGGATAGGAACGCAGATCGTTCCGTAGTCTAAGCCCTTTTGTTCCAAAATCCTCTCTCTTTTCTCTCTTTGAAGGTTAGTTCTGTGCTGTGAAGGGAGAGCTCCTTTAAAACCCTCGCCCTTTCCTTTTCCGCCCTCTCAAGCATTCTTTTTGCATACTCCACATACTCTTCGGAGATATCTATCCCTATGTATTTCTTTCCCAAAAGCTTAGCGGCTACAAGGGTGGTTCCAGTTCCACAAAAAGGGTCTATAACAATTCCATCCTCTTCCTCAAGCAAGCTTGCTATGATCCGTGTGGGAAGTTCTATGGGAAATACTGCGGGATGCTCTTTATGTCCTTGCTCTGGGCGGATCTCCCATATGGATGTCAATTTGGCGTGCTTGGGCTTTAACTCTTTTGGCTTTCCTTTAACAAGCCAATAAATTCTTTCTTCCACCTGCCAAAACCTCCATCCTCTTATGTTGCCTGCAATTTTTCTGTTCCAAATGATCTCCTGCCATATGTTCCACTTGGTTTTAAGTAGCCACTGTAAGGGATGGATCATTTTTCCGTCTTCGTAGCGCACTTTGTGATTGTAGAAAAAGGCACCTCCTTCTTTCATTACCCTGTAGAGTTCATTTAAAACCTCCACCTGCCAGCTTTGATACTCCTCCTCTGGCATAACATCCCTGTAGCCCTTGTATCGGACTTTATCCACTAACCAACCACCGTGCTTTTCTTTTTTGTTGTATGGTGGAGAGGTGATGCCCAAATGTAGGCTTTCATCTGGCATTTTCCTTAAAACTTCCAGGGCATCACCACATATAACTTGGTTGATAAACTTTTCTAAACCGTTCATGAATAGTCCGTGTTTTGAGGCTTAGTTGAATATATCTCAATAGTCTCCCTCAGGTTAGGATTTGTCATGCAAGCTTAATTATAATACTGACTAAGGGATAGGAACGCAGATAGTCCCTTAAGAAAGGTTAGCTTGGCAAAGTATAGCAGTAAAGTTAGGTATATCACCGAGGAAACTAAGCTCGCTGGGTGTGGGAATAAGCTAAATAGCAAAAATAAAAGGTAAAAGACTATAGAGAACTTAAAGAATGTTGGGAAGGCAAGTTCATCCACTAAGTCGCTGATAGAAACACCTTGCACGCCGGAAAACCTCCAAGTGTAAAGTATCCTTGGTAGCAAGTGGGCTACCCCTCCGAACACGGTAAAGACGGCAAAACCGTAAATGAGCAAACCGTAGTGTATGCCCACAAGGAAGGGGGTCAATGCCCGCTCAAAGGACATCACAACGCCCACCAACAGACCAAAGGGCAAAAGTCCCATACCAAAGAGGAAAAACTTAACCACCATAGGCAATGGAACCCTTATCCTTCTCTGTTTTAAGAGCCTGTAAATCTGAAGTAAAAACAAAAGAGAGAGGGCAAATTCCACAAGAGAGGCAAAGGCTAATAAGTTAATGGTATTTATGTAAAAGGAGAGTAGCATCAGCAATGTGGAAAATTGCTTTGCGTAGAAAAACCTTAGGGCATCCTTGAAATTTAATGTGGTCATTGTTAGCATGGGGATCCAAGCTAACTCTACCCCATAGACAGCGTTGAGCAGGGAACCTACTGTAAGGCTATGCACCGCCAACTGAAAGGGGACAATTCCTACCTGGGACAAAAGCAAAAACAAAGCGGAAAGAATAAGAAAAAACCAAGAGGAAAGAAGAAACTTAACCGTTATGGGTTGCCTGTTCTTTACGGTGGGAAGAATACTTACAGAAAAAAGAATATAGGAAAACAGCAAAAATACAGAGCCCAAAAGCCTTTGGGATATGAGAAAAAGAAGGAGGGCAGTAATGTTAAAAAAGAAGGTAAGGTAGGAAAGCTGGGGCAAAAACAGCCTCCTGTTTTGGGAGTTGGGTACGATCTGATACATAGCACCAACGAGCATTGACCCAACAAAGCCGTATATCAAAAGCAGTACAAAAAGAATCCAGTCCTGGCTATGCCTTAAGAAAAGGGAAAGTCCAAGAAAAACAAAGGCTTTAACAAAGAAAAAGGGTGTTATTTTTGAAAGGTAATACATAGAAGTAATTATATACTTACTAAACCTATACTGCAACCCTCACGGGTGCTTTTGAGAAGTATTGCCTTTTGCAAACTGTTAGCTTAAACTTTCTATGGTTATGGGTGAAAAAGTTTATGTTTATGACACCACCCTAAGGGACGGTTCCCAAGCGGAAGGGGTGAATTTTTCCATAGAGGATAAGCTGAGGATCATAAAAAAGCTTGACGAGTTTGGTATAGATTACATTGAGTGCGGTTGGCCAGGCTCAAACCCAAAGGATACACTGCTCTTTGAAAAACTAAAAAATATCAAACTAAACCACTCAAAGATTGTTGCCTTTGGTGCCACAAGGAGACCGGGAAAAAGACCAGAAGAGGACCCTCAGCTTGAAAACCTGATAAAAGCCCAACCGCAGGCAATAACCATCTTTGGAAAAAGCTGGGACCTGCATGTGTTGGAAGCCCTCAGAACTACCTTGGAAGAGAACTTGGACATGGTGGCTGGAAGCATAGCCTATCTAAAAAGGTACGTGCCGGAAGTGATCTTTGATGCGGAGCATTTTTTTGATGGATACAAAAGAAATTCCGAGTATGCCCTAAAGGTGCTCCAGTATGCCCTTGAGGGTGGGGCGGATTGGATAGTTTTGTGCGATACCAACGGTGGATGTCTGCCCCACGAGGTCTACGAGATCACAAAAAAGGTGGTGGAGAGTTTCCCTGAGGCAAAAGTAGGCATCCATGCCCACAACGATGCAGACACCGCTGTTGCAAATTCTATAATGGCAGTTTTGGCTGGGGCGAGGCAGGTGCATGGCACCATAAACGGCATAGGTGAAAGGACGGGCAACGCCAACCTTTGTTCCATAATACCCAACCTTCAGCTAAAGCTTGGCTTTAGTGTGGTGTCCGAGGAAAACCTCAAAAGGCTCACCGAGCTTTCCCACTTTGTGGCGGAAATATCCAACATGCCCGTGCCCAGAAACATGCCCTACGTGGGAGAAAGTGCCTTTGCCCACAAGGCGGGCGTGCATGCATCAGCGGTAATGAAAAGGAGCGATACCTACGAACACATAGACCCATCTTTGGTAGGCAACAGAAGAAAGATCACCGTCTCGGACCTCTCCGGAAAGAGCAACATAGTCTATAAGCTAAAGGAGATGGGCATAGAGGTGGATGAGAAATCTCCGGAGGTTCTAAAGCTGGTGGAAAAGATCAAGGAGTTGGAAAAGGAGGGCTATCACTTTGAGGCGGCAGAGGCATCCTTTGAACTCCTCTGCAAAAGGCACTTTGGACTTGTTAGAAACTACTTTGATTTGGATGCCTACAGGGTTCTAATAGCCAAGAGAAGCACCGACGAACTACCAGTTTCAGAGGCAACGGTGAGGCTCTCTGTAGGTGGTGTGAAGGAACATACCGCATCTTTGGGCAACGGTCCCGTCAGCGCCTTAGACATGGCTCTCAGGAAAGCCCTGGAGGAGTTCTATCCAAACTTAAAGGAGGTGCAGCTTATAGACTACAAGGTTCGTATCGTCAATGAATCTGAGGGCACCTCCGCCAAGGTGAGGGTTCTCATAGAATCCACCGACCGCAAAAGAAAGTGGGGCACGGTGGGCGTCTCGGAGAACATCATAGAAGCCTCTTGGATCGCACTAACAGACAGCATTGTGTATAAGCTTATGAAAGACGAGGAGGAAATGGAGTGAAGTGGGTAAGGTTAAAAAGGTCAAAGATAAAGGTCTTTGGTAAAAAAGGTAAAACTCTACCAAAGGGCTTTCAGGAGGAACATACCTCCTTCTTACACAGCCTGCTAACCAACGACATAAGAGGTCTAAAGCCCTTTAGCTTTAACTACAACCTCTGGCTTAGGCAAAACGGTTCCCCCATAGAGGATTTCTTTGTGTATAAGCTGGATGATGCATACCTTTTGGACACAGAGGGAGATGCAAAAAAGATCATAGAGGAGTTTGAAAAGCTAAAGCTCTCTCTGAGGGTGTATTTTGAAGACCTAACTACATTTGGGCACGTTTTTGTCTTTGGAGAATCTGCCAAAGATTGGGTGGAGAAGACCTTTGGCATGGTGCCAGAAGAGGGCAAGTTCTTTGAAAAGGATGGTGTTTTTGTGGCAAACAATCCTTTAAGGCTCAGAGAAGAAGGTTTTGATATTTTTGGTAAGCTGGACGGACTTGAACTTCCCAAGGAGGAAGAGATCACCGAAGAGGACTTTGAAGACCTAAGGATAGAGAGAAAGGTCCCAAGGATAAGGAAGGAGTTGAGGGAGGGCTACTCACCCCTTGAGGCTGGGCTTTTGAACGTTGCCATAAGCCTAACAAAGGGCTGTTATGTAGGACAGGAGGTTATAGCAAGAATTCACTACAAGGGCAGGCTTCCCAGAACCTTGGTTCTCTTTAAAGGAGAAAACCTTCAGGAGGAACAAAAAGTCTTTGACGGAGAAAAGGAGGTAGGTCTGATAACATCTGTGTCAAGGAAAGGCTTGGCGTTGGGCTACATCCTTACTAACAAGTTAGAAGAAAAAAGGGAGTTTTCCACAGCCACTGGAAAGGTTGTTGTTTTAGATTAAATGAAGCCAAGCCTTAAAAAACAGCTTTTTGTAGCTTTCCTCCCCCCTTAAAAGCCTGTAGTAAGCCTTCAGTGCCCCCTTCTTTCCCCAATTGTAAGAAAATCTCTGAAAGCGGTAGGCTATCTTTGCGATCCTTCCTGCATAGACAAGCTCTTCTATCATGGGTTTTGAAAGTCTGAAATATTCCTCCACCGGATTATTTGGGCAGTTAAGTATTGCTCGCACTGCATTTTTTGCTCCCCAAAGGGCGTAGTATATACCCTCCCCTAAAAGCGGGTCCACCGAGTTGGACGCATCGCCCACCAGGAGAATTCTGCCCCTTCCAGCGTGAAAGTCCTTTTTGTTTTCCAAATAGGGTATGTGCCAGCCATGAACCTTGCCCTCTACTTTCAGACCAAGTTTAGTTGAATAGTCCTTAAGTAGTTCCAGAAGGTTTTCTTTCCCTGTGGAAGCGATGCCTACATTGGTGGGAAAAACCCATGCATAGCCCTTTTCCACGAGCCCCACATCTATGCGCACACCCTCTTTGAAGTTTGTAAGGCATTGGAATTCTAAGGACCTAAAGAACTTCTTCTTTTTGTAGCCCAAAAGGTCGGCGGTCTTTGAATAAAAGCCGTCCGCACCTATTAGAAAGTCCGCCTCCACTTCCCCTTTGGAAGTGTAAACCTTTATCCTTTCTCCCTCTTCAAAGCCCAAAAGTTCGCACTCTTGCCAGAGCTCCACGCCTACCTGCTGAGCATTTTGCACCAAAAAGTAGTCAAACTCCGCCCGGTCTACTATGTATGCCAATGGCTTTTCACTTGTAAGACCAAAGCTTTCCTCTCCACGGTAGCCAAGGGTTCCCTCCCTTATTATTGCCTTTACCAAACCTTGCCAGCCTTCCGGCAGAAAAGAGACCACCCTCGCAGAAAGACAACCTCCGCAAATCTTGAACCTGGGAAGCGGTTTCTTCTCCAAAAGCAAAACCTTTAAGCCGTTCTTTGCAAGCCAGTAGGCGCTGAAGGCTCCACCCGGACCTGCACCCACAACCACCGCATCAAAGTTCATCTTTCCTCCACAAAAAGGGAGAACACACCAAGCCCAAACTTCTTTCTAAGCTCACCCTTTATCATAAAACTAAGGGCGGTTTTATCCTGCTTAAACTGGGCATACTTTTTAAGAAGGGCTTTCTTTTCTTCCTCTGGCAAGTTCTCCCAGAGGTGTTTGTATAGCTTGCTCTCCAAGTCTGCCAGAATTTCCTCTGCGGACATTTTGTCCTTTGGTTCCACCCTTGGCACCTCAATATACTCTCCCAGCTTTTCCAAAAGACTCTTGAACCTTTCCCTCCAGTCCTCTTCCTTCCTTGCAGAGTTTTTTATTGCCCTTTTCTTTAACCTTTCAATCTCACCAAGGGCAAAAAAGGCGGGCGTCTTTTTTCGTCTCTCCGGTGGAAGCTTGGCGTAAAACCTCTTTAGCCCTTCCTCCACCAACTGCCAAGGGTAGGCGGACTCTTCTAACCTCTTCAGAAACCACCTTTCCCTCGGAGACAAAAAGAGTTCTCCCTTTAACTTAAGGATTAGTTCTGCCACCTCTCTGTATGAACTCATGCAATCTCCTTAAAAACTCTCCATGCTCAAGAGATGTCCTAAAGCCCTCTGGGTTAAAGTGGGTGGGTATGCCCTCAAAGAATTTTAAGAAAAATTCCTTTGGTGGTAGTTGGGCAAGTTTGAAAGCCCTTGCTATGTAGGAGGGACTGTAAAAGCCAAGTCTGTTGACTTCTGATTCTCGCCTGATCTTTTTTAACAGCTTAGCGGTCTCCTCCGAAAGTTCTATGGCACCTCTCAAACTCCAAACCCTCTCTACTGTTTCCTTCTCCCAAAGCCCTCCAAGCCAAAGGGGACCAGCTACCAAGAGCTTATGCCCGCAGTAGGGACACTGCCCTTTTATGCCTTCAAGGGAAACGCCCTCCCTGTATAAACAATGGGTGCAGTAAAGCAGGTAGCCTATTTTTTCAATGAGCTTGTCTGTCTTCCTTGCCCCTATGTCCTTTCTGAAAAAGACCTTAAAGTGATGTTTGTAAGAGTATGAAAAGATAGGCTTTAGGGCATAATCGTGCTTGGCACCTTCCTCTACGACCTTCTTTATGAGGATCCTTATGCCCACCTCGTGGTAAAACTCACACTCCAACAGAGGCTTGCTAGAGTATCTCCTCTGGCACGTGCTGGGATAAGTGCCCGAGAGCACCGCAGTATCCGTTGCGGTAACAGACAGAACGCCACCCCTCCTAACGGGAAATACCGCAGAATCCAAAAAAGGAATGGGTGAGCCATAAGGGTCTATATCCACATAATGGCAGTTTCTTAGCTTTCTCAAAAGCAGGCTGGCGTCTTCAGAGTATATCTCCACCTTCTCCTCCGGCACTTGGTTGAACCGCAGATGCTCCTTGAAGTTTTCCACCGCCCTTTGGTCTATGTCGTTGTATATGACCTTTTTTACCTTTGGCACTTCCAACAAAAACCTCAAAGACCTAACACCGCTCGCACCCATAGGGTCGCAGACTACAAGCTCTTCGCCTTCCATAGCCCAAACAATAAGCAGGCTTATGTCTCTGTTTACAACCATAGCTGGGTTGTAAAAAACGGGCATTTCAGAGGAGACAACTTTGGGAACTTCCACATTGAGAAGGACCTTCCCCTCTCTTATCATCCAACCCTGTAGCCTTTAACCGTATCCACCAAAAGCTTTACCTTTTTTAGCTCCATATCGGGCGAAAGCCCATGCCCCAAATTGAATATGTATTTGGTTTTCCTTGGAACCCTCTTTAAAAACTCCAAAACCTTACGCTGGATAATATCCTCTGTGCAGTAAAGAAGGGATGGGTCTATGTTTCCCTGAAAAGCCCTGTCCTCCTTTTCCATCCAAGAAAACATATCCACCGTCCAATCCACTGAGAAGGCATCCGCGGGCACATGCCTGAGTAGTTCCAAGTACTCTCCAGAACCTCTGTAAAAGTATATAATGGGCACTCCAAGTTCCCTCTTTAGCCTTTCAAAGAAAGCCTTAAGTAGGACTGCATACTCCTTTAAATCCTCGTAGGGCATATGCATGAGCCAGCTGTCAAAAACCTGCACCAAGTCCGCACCCGCTTTAACCTGCCCTTTTAAATACTCCACTAAGTTTTCCGACAGCAACCTAAGGAACTCAAGGTATTCTTCCCTTCTTTCCCACATAAAGAGTTTGGCTTTTTTGAATTCCGCCTTTCCTTTGCCCTCCACCGTGTAGGCAAAAAGGGTCCACGGTGCACCGCAAAAGCCAATAACAGGCACCCGATCCTGCACCCTTTTAACTTCTCTTATTATTTCATTAACAAACTCTGTGTCCTTGCTTGTGATTCTCCTAAGCGCCTTGACGTTTCCATCCCACTCCAGATGGGGACCTTCTCCCTCTTCAAAACGCACGTTTATGCCCATAAGCTCAAGGGGAACCAAAATGTCTGAAAAGATGATAACAGCATCCACATCCAAAAGCTCCAAAGGAAGCAAAGACACCTTTACCGCAAGCTCCACATTTTTACAAAAGCTCAAAAAGTCCCTCTCCTTTGCCCTAAGCTCCCTGTATTGGGGCATATACCTGCCCGCCTGACGCATGAGCCAAACGGGAAATCTCTCTATCCTTTCGCCCGATAGACTTTTCAGAAGAAGCATTTTGAGTATTTTACCACTAAGGCTGTGGTGCTTCTGTGTTCTCCCTTATTTCCTCAAGCCAGGGCTTGTATTCCATCACCTGTTCAAAGGTATAGGGACATTCCTTTGGAAAGTCCTCCTCTGTGGGAAGTCTGCCAAAGTATTTTTTAGCTAAGTCTTTATTTTCGTCTTCATCAAACCAAAGGACTAATCTACGAACCGCCTTTCTCCAAGCCTTGTTCAAACTCTCCTTTTCTTGGGCTATCCTTTTCAAAGATGGAATTTCATCAAAGAGGTCTATTAGTTCCTTCCTTGCGTTGAGGATGCTCTTTTTCCAACTGCTACTCATATAAGCGGATTCCCTGTAGTTTTCCCACTTGTAGAGATGCTCCATTATAATCGCCACAAGGTTTATTAGACTTCTAAGTTCCCTCCTTGCCATATCCTCTATTTCCTCCAGAAGGTTTTCCCAATCTACAAGCTCATACTCCTTGTTTTTGAGAAGCTTCAGGTTCTCCAACACCCATAGGTAAAAGTCTTTTTCATAAAGTTCTTTTAGGCTTTGGGTTTTTAACTCCATGAGTTTTAAATATAAGCCAGTGATTTGGTTATAACTTAACCCAAGGTTCGTATTCCATAACCTGCCGAAAGGTATAAGGGCATTCTTGTGGGAAATCCTTTTCTGTTGGCAACTTTCCAAAGTATTTTTTAGCAAGGTCTTGGTTTTTAGGTTCTTTAAACCAGTCAATCAGACTATAAACTGCCAACTCCCATGCGGTTTGTATATTTTCCTTTTCCTGAGATTTTGCCTTTAAGGACGGATGTCTTTTAAATATTGTTCTCAGCTCCTTCCTTGCATTGTTTATGCTCTTTATCCAGCGGTGTCCTGCATATTCTCTGTCCCTGAATTGTTCCCACTTGTAAAGGTGTTCCAAAATTACCGCCATCAGGCTAACCACACTGTCCAGATATCTCCGTCCCATATCCTCTATCTCCTCTAAAAGGTTCTCCCAATCTACAAGCTCATACTCCTTGTTTTTAAGGAACTTCAGATTTTCCATGACCCATAGGTAAAAGTCTTTTTCATAAAGCTCCTTTAAGTTTTGGGTTTTTAGCTCCATGAGTTTTAAATATAAGCTGGCGGTTCGGCTATAATCCACCAAGTTTAAACTAAGGTTCTAAGTTCTCAAACGATTCATCTTCTCTCAATCCAAGGTTCGTATTCCATAATTTGTTCAAAGGTATAGGGGTATTCTTGTGGAAAGTCTTTTTCTGTGGGAAACCTGCCAAAGTATTTTTGGGCTAAATCCTCTTCCTCTTTAAACCAAGTAATAAGGCTATTAACCGCCCTTCTCCAAGCCTTATTTAAGCTCTCCTTTTCTTGGGCGATCCTTTTCAAAGATGGAATTTCATCAAAGAGGTCTATTAGTTCCTTCCTTGCGTTGAGGATACTCTTTTTCCAACCGCTACCCATATAAGCGGATTCCCTGTAGTTTTCCCACTTGTAGATATGTTCCATAATGACTGCCATAAGGTTTATTAGACTTCTCAGTTCCCTCCTTGCCATATCCTCTATCTCCTCTAAAAGGTTTTCCCAATCTACAAGCTCAAACTCTCTGTTTTTGAGAAGCTTTAGGTTCTCCAGCACCCAAAGATAAAAGTCCTTTTCATAAAGCTCCTTCAGGCTTTTTACCTTTAGTTCCATAGAATTTAAGTATAAGCACAAAAGGACAAACGGCTTGGCACTGTCTAATACACCTTCACCGCCACGATTCTTTTGTATAGACTGGTAAGTTCATCCCTTTCCAAAAGGTTTTTAACCACCGCCTTTGGATAAACCATCTTTCCATCGTCCCTTTTTATGCCGTAGACAGCATGATAGATCACCGGGTCCTCTCCCTCAAAGCCTCCAAAGATCATTATGTGCCCTTTCATGTATAACACGGTCCGGTAGGGTGGGAATGTTTTTAAGAGTTCCTTTAGCTCTTGGTAGCTGTTAAAAGTTCTCTCCACACCCCTTCCGACGGTAGCTTGCTGGCTGGAGTTTCTTGGAAGTTCTATACCAAAAACACCAAAGAAGGCACGCACTAACGCGGAGCAATCATAAAAGCCTCCCCACTCGTAAGGCATACCAAGAAGGCTATCAAGGAGAAGCTTTGCCTTATCTTCTGAAAATTGCCAGTAGCCTTCTATAACGCCTTCTCCCTTTATCCACTCAACACTTCCATCGGGCATCAAAACCAAGTATCTGTCTTTTTCCTTTGAAAAATAGGGAATTTTTGCGGACATTGAGTATTCAAGCCCTCCTATCTTAAGCTTGGGCTTTATAACCACCAAAAAGGGAAGGTCAAGAAGTCTAAAAAATTCTTCCTCTCCCAACTCTTTCACATCCTCAGCCTTGAGCCATCCTCTCATTATGGGACTTTGAACATAGAGCCATCTTCCATCCTTGGACCGGTGGAGCACTGCCAAAGGCGTAAGAGGGTCAAGGGCAGTGTAATGATTGTAATCTATCTCCGGGTTTCCCTTATGGACTGCCAAACTTGTGGGAAGGAGCTTTAGGTCTGTTTTCCTTAGGGTTATGCCATATCTTACATCCACCTGCTGTGGCACTGCGTCTAAATTAGCATTTTCAAGGAGTTTTTTCATAAGGCTTTCCGTTAAGGGAACATCGCCCAAGTAAAGCTTGGTTTTTGGATAGCCGTCCTCCAAGAGCCAAGCCTTGAGCTTTTCTCCTTCCAACTGACGAGGGAAACTCCTCAGGTTTGCCATCTGGGGGAAAAGCTCAAGGGAAAAGGCAAAGGAAAGGCTCAAAAGAAGGATCAAAAGCCTCATACCTTTCGTTCAAACTTGATCTTTTTGGGAAGTTCTTCCAGCCAGCCTAAGGCGATGTGAAAGTTTCTTTCCAAAATTCCCTTTATCTTTGTCATCTCCTCCTCCAACTCCAAGAGCTCCTCCCTCTTCATCTGAGGAATTTCCTTTAGAAGCTCCTCCAACTCCTTTAATACCTCCTCCGGTTTAAAAGGGTCCGTTAACAACTGCTCAAGTCTTTTTAACCTTTCCCTCATGTCTCAAAACAAACATCAGAGCAAAGGAAGATAAAACCATAAGCAGAGATACAATTTGATTCCATGTTAGCCCTATGGGTTCTATGGGTGGAGTAACGCCCCTGTAAAACTCCAAAAAGAACCTGAGGGCACCGTAAAGAAGAAGGTAAAGGCTAAAAACCGCACCATCAA